>JAZNQX010000067.1:0-4200 GCA_045590395.1 Acutalibacteraceae bacterium | reverse complement strand
AGCTTCAAAGTCAGCTCTATCACCGTTTTTCTCAATAACCGCAGTTTTAATTCCTGCATTTTCCGCTCTTTTCAGCGCATAAGCGTCAGGCTTATTTGATATTACAAGGGTTATTTCACCACTGTTTATAATGCCGCTTTTTTGGGCATCAATCAGCGCCTGTAAATTGGTGCCGCCGCCTGAAACCAGTACGGCTATACGCGCCTTTACCATAACTGTACTCCTTTTTCGCCCTTAACGATTTCACCGATTATGTAAGCATCTTCATCGTTTTCTTTAAGAATATTTACAGCTTTTTCGGCGTCTTCCTTTGCTACAACAGCTACCATACCAACGCCCATATTAAAGGTGTTGAACATATCTCTTTCGGGGATATTGCCAACCTTTTCAATATATTTGAATATAGGAAGAACTCTGACATCGGTTTTCTTGATTTTAGCGGCAAAGCCGTCGGGAAGGCTTCTCGGTATATTCTCATAAAAACCGCCGCCTGTAATGTGGGAAACAGCCTTTACCTTTACTTCATTTATAAGAGCCAACATACTCTTAACATAAATTTTGGTGGGTGTTAAAAGAGTTTCGCCAAGGCTTTTACCACCAAGCTCGGCAACGGGAGCAGTAAGGTCTGCATTTTCAATATCGAAAACGCGTCTTACAAGTGAAAAGCCGTTCGAGTGAACGCCTGTAGAGGCAAGGGCAATAATAACATCGCCTTCATTTACGGTTTTGTTATCAAGTATTTTTGATTTGTCTACAACACCTGTGCAATAACCTGCAAGATCATAATCCTCTTCAGGCATAAGACCGGGGTGCTCTGCTGTTTCACCGCCGATAAGAGCGCAACCTGCCTGAACACAGCCCTCTGCAACACCGCCAACTATGTCGGCAATTTTTTCAGGGATATTTTTTCCGCAGGCAATATAGTCAAGGAAGAAAAGGGGTTTGGCACCACAGCATATAATGTCGTTTGCACACATAGCCACACAGTCAATACCAATGGTATTGTGCTTATCAAGAAGCATTGCAAGTTTGATTTTTGTGCCAACACCGTCGGTGCCGCTGACAAGTACAGGCTCGCTAATGCCGGTAAGGTCAAGGCCGAAGCAACCTCCAAAACCGCCAACATCATCAAGACAGCCTTCATTTTTTGTGCGGTTGATATGCTTTTTCATAAGCTCCACAGATTTATAACCTGCAGTAATATCAACACCTGCTGCTTTGTAACTTTCACTAAAACTACTATTCATAAATATTCTCCATTCTGCCGTTTTTGAATAGGTGACGGCGGTAATTTAATACATTTAAAAACAACGAATTCTCCGAATGTAAATTCGGAGAAACATTGTTTACTTATACTGTTTTTCTATGGCATTATTCTTTTCCAAAACCTTTGCGGCGGCGTCCTTGCGCAGTTTATCAAGCTTATCGGCAAGGGCATCATCACCAGTGGCAATAATCTGCGCGGCGAGAAGTGCGGCATTAGCGGCACCGTCAATAGCAACAGTAGCAACGGGAATACCAGAGGGCATCTGTACGGTAGAAAGAAGCGCATCAAGACCGTCAAGGGTAGAAGACTTAATGGGGATACCGATAACGGGCAGGGTAGTAGCGGCGGCAACTGCGCCTGCAAGATGAGCCGCCTTACCTGCGGCGGCAATAATAACACCGAAGCCGTTTTTACGGGCATTCTCGGTAAAGTCTTTTACCTGCTTTGGTGTGCGGTGGGCAGAATAAATATGAACTTCAAAAGGAATACCCAGTTCCTTTAAGGTATCAATGGCCTTTTGAACAACGGGAAGGTCGCTGTCGCTTCCCATAAGAATTCCTACTTTTTTCATCATAATTCTCCTTTTGCTATTTAATAAAATAGGACAGTTCCGCAAAATTTTAGGAACTGCCCAGACGGTCGACATTTATAAAACTTAATGCTCCCATGCGGTTACCCGCTGCTCCGTCAGTTGCAAAAAGCTATATATTGTTGTTATCTGATGCTATTATACATTATTTCGTTGTTTGTGTCAAGAAGATAAAGAGGCAAAAAAGTAAAAAAAGCTGCCGATATCGGCAGCTTTTTTGGTTATATTTTATGAATTAGTAATTTTCTTTTCTTACTTCGAAGTAAGCCTCGGGGTGAGCGCATACGGGGCAAACAAGAGGAGCCTTGGTTCCTACAACGATGTGACCGCAGTTACGGCACTCCCAAACAGTAACACTGCTCTTTTCAAAAACAGCCTTGGTTTCTACATTATTAAGAAGAGCGCGATATCTTTCTTCGTGTGCCTTTTCGATAGCGGCAACAGCTCTGAACTTGTAAGCAAGGGCGGTAAAGCCTTCTTCTTCAGCTTCTTTAGCGAAGGTATCGTACATATCGGTCCACTCGTAATTTTCACCCTCAGCAGCAGCTAAAAGGTTAGCGGCAGTATCACCGAGACCGCCAAGCTCTTTAAACCACATTTTAGCGTGTTCTTTTTCATTTTCAGCAGTTTTAAGGAAAAGCTCAGCAATCTGCTCATAGCCTTCTTTTTTGGCAACAGAAGCAAAGTAGGTGTACTTGTTTCTTGCCTGAGATTCGCCTGCGAAAGCGGCCTGTAAATTCTTTTCGGTTTTTGTTCCTTTAAGTTCCATAAATAATATCTCCTTATAATTTAGTTTTGTTTTATTATAACCGAAGAATCGGTTAATATCAAGAGTTATTCCTTGCAGTTTTTGCAAGTGTAGTTAATGCTTAGGTCGTATGAGTCTATTTCTTCACCCGTGTATTCGCAAAGCTGTTTTAAAAAGTCGGGAATTATAACATCCTTAACGCATTTACATTTACTGCATATAATATGCTCGTGAATTATGGGGGAGCGGTCGTAAAGGTCGGCAGAATCAGAAATTTTGACCTTTCCGATAAGCCCTGAGTTATATAGGGTGTTAAGATTATTATACACCGTGGCAAGTGCAATTCCGGGAAGCTTTTCTCTGGCGAGAATATAGATTTCATCAGCGCTTAAGTGACCGCTCATATTCTTTACTATATCGAGTATGAGGGCTCTCTGCTTGGTTAAAACCATGTATACCTCCAAAGATTAGAATTATTCTAAATCTAATTATACATAAATATAAAAATTTGTCAAGTGTTTTTTGAAAAATATTGAAAGAAAAGTCAAAGAGGTGTATAATAGGCATTACGAAGGTGAAGAAATATGTTTTACAATAAAAAAATATACATAAGCGCAGAATACTGCGATACTACCATTTATCTTGGTAATCATCAGTTTTTTTATCTGCTTCAGAATGCTATGACCGACGGTTTTGAGGTAATGGATTGCGGAAACAGAGGGCTTGGCAGAAGATGTAACGGCTACTGGGCAGTTACAAAAACTAAAATAGAAATATTTAAAAGACCTTTCTGGGCAGACGAGGTTACCGTTAAGTCAAGCTATACCACAGACGGAAGACTTAGGGTATATGTAAATACCGAAATGTTCTCACAAAGCGGTGAGAAAATAGCCTGCGGATGTCAGGAGCTTTGTATACTTGACCTTGATGCCCACCGTCCCAAAAGGCTGACTGACACCTGTATTCCTTTAGACACTGAGGGTAATGATATTACTCAGAGCCTGACCTTTGAAAAATTTTTAAAGGCTGACAGTGTTACAAACTCTTATGAGCACATTGTACGCTCACAGAACATAGACATGTCCTGCCATGTAAACAATATAGAGTATATACGAATGGCTATGGACTTGTTTACTGTAAGTGAACTCAAAGAACTTAATGTAGCCTCTATGGAGGTACATTATATAGGTGAATGCAGAGAAGGGGATATACTTTCCTGCGAAAGATATGACAGCGACAATAAATCGGTTATTTTAATAAAGAACGGTGAAAAAACCGCCTTTGAAATGCAGATAAACTGTCATTAATTTAAAATCTTATAAATTAAAGGAGTTGAACAGGTATGGAATTCTTTATTCGCGGCTTTGTTACCGTTTTAAGATATGTTCTGCCTGTTCTTTCTGTTTTAATGCTGTCTGTTTGCGCGGTAGGACTTCTTAAAAAAAGAGTTAAGCCCTATAAACTGGTATTAACAACAGACGACGATAAAGAGCTGCTTCTTCAAAGCGGTGAATATATAATAGGAAGCGATAATGACTGCGATATCACTCTTGACGGTGTTAAAGAGCGACACGCTGTACTGTCAATATCAAATAA
>JAZNQX010000066.1:0-3277 GCA_045590395.1 Acutalibacteraceae bacterium | reverse complement strand
GCATTAAAGCTTTTAATTTCCAATGAAGGTGAAGCTGCTATGCGTCTTGCAGAGGAAATAAATGATGAAAATGCTTCCCGTCAGGAAACCGAAAAGGAAATATACCGTCAGGCGCAGAGTATTATTCAGGCGCAAGGACTTTACAGAAACAGAGTAATAGTGGTTGCAGGGGAAGACTGGCACCACGGCATTGTGGGCATTGTTGCTTCAAGAATTTGTGAGCATTACGGCAAGCCTGCAATAGTGCTGAGTATTGACGGTGATGTTGCTCACGG
The DNA here is from genome assembly GCA_045590395.1 of Acutalibacteraceae bacterium. GTDB lineage: Bacteria > Bacillota > Clostridia > Oscillospirales > Acutalibacteraceae > SIG607. Next base: position 3,002 of record JAZNQX010000066.1, on the reverse strand, counting down.
CTCAGGCAGAAGCCTTGAAGGCTTTTCACTGTATGACGCTGTAAAATATGCCGCAGACTGTACTGAAAAATTCGGCGGTCACGAGCAGGCGGCAGGACTAACCGTTAAAAAAGAAAATATAGAAGCCTTCAGAGAAAAAATCAACGAGTATGCAAAAGGTGTAGAGCCTGTTGTTCCTACTTTAAAGCTGGACTGTAAATTAAATCCTGCGGCGCTGAGTCTTGACCTTGTTTATGCGCTGGAAAAACTACAGCCCTTTGGCGCAGGTAACAGTGTGCCTCTTTTTGCCATACTTGCTGTTCAGCTTGAAAAAATTACACCCGTAGGAAACGGCAAACATTTAAAGCTTTCCTTTATTAAGGGCGCCGTGGCGTTTCAGGCTATGCTGTTTTCCTGTGAGGAAAAGGCATTTCCCTTTAAAAAGGGTGAATTTCTTGATATTGCGGTAGTGCTTGAAACCAATTTTTATAACGGTAAGGAATATCTTTCGATTCAGGTTAAAGACTACCGTTATGCAGGATTAAATGATGAAAACCTTGCAGGTGAGCTTACCGCCTATGACGATTTTTCAGGCGGAGCTTTAGGCGATTACAGTTTATATTGCCCTACCATTGAGGAATGCCGCACGGTTTATCGGCATATTTACCGCGAACCCTGTGTTACTGATGGTGTTATAGAGCGTTGCGCTAACAGTATAGGTATAGCAAAGGTTAAAATTATACTGGACATTCTTGCGGAAATGTCTTTAATTTTAAGAAAAAATGATAACGGTACCGAAATACTGTCGGCTATAAATGTTGGCAGTAAGGTGGATCTTGAACAGTCAGAAATACTTAAAAGAGTAAGGGGGTGAGCTTATGGAATGTACCTATGAAAAGGATTTTGAGAAGTTCGAAGAGTATCTTAAAGCCCAGAATATTCCTTTTGATTTTGAAATAATTAAAAAGGCTTTTGAATTTTGTGTAAAAGTACACAAGGGACAAAAGAGAAAATCAAATGAGGAATATTATATCCATCCTGTTTGTGTTGCTAAAATAGTAGCACAATTAGGTCTTGATAGTGAGGCGGTTTGCGCTGCATTACTTCACGATGCGGTAGAGGATACCGAAACCACAGTTGAAGAAATAAGCAAAATGTTCTCAAATGAAGTGGCTTTGCTTGTAGACGGTGTGACTAAAATCGGTAGACTTTCCTTTATATCAAAAGAGGAGCAACAGGCAGAAAGTATAAGAAAAATGCTTATTGCCATGGGTAAGGATATCAGGGTTATTCTTATTAAGCTTGCCGACCGTCTTCATAATATGCGGACTATTGAATTTATGCCTCAGCAAAAGCAGAGGGATAAAGCCCTTGAAACTCTTGAGGTTTATGCGCCTATTGCCCATAGACTTGGTATACGTCCTATAAAGGAAGAACTTGAGGACATTTCTATTGCTCATCTTGACCCTGTTGCATATAAAGAAATTGAAAATCTGCTTTCAGGAAATAACAAATACAGCTCTGAAATGTTAAGTGGCGTAAAAGAAAAAATAAACGAACGCCTAAAGACTGATATGCCCGATGTTAAGGTTGAATTTCAAAGCCGCGTAAAATCTATAAACGGTATATACAGAAAAATGTTTGTTCAGGGCAAAAGCTTTGAAGAAATATACGATATTTATGCTGTTCGTATTATTACCGATACTGTGGCTAACTGCTACAATATACTGGGCATTATACATGACCTTTACCGTCCCATACCAAACAGATTTAAGGACTATATATCAACCCCCAAGCCGAATATGTATCAGTCACTTCATACTACCGTTATAGGCAGAGAGGGTGTGCCCTTTGAAATACAGATAAGAACTGTAGAAATGCACGAAACTGCCGAGTACGGAATTGCTGCCCACTGGAAATATAAAGCAGGAATTCACGGCAGTGATGCAAGTATGGAAAGCCAGCTTGCCTGGATAAGACAGATTCTTGAAACCCAGAGCGATACGGGAGATGCTTCCGAAATCATAAGAACCATAAAGGTTGACCTTGCTCAAGACGATACCTTTGCCGTAACCCCAAAGGGTGATGTTATAAACCTTCCTGCAGGGGCTACAGTTGTTGACTTTGCCTTTGCTATACACTCTGCCGTTGGTATTAAAATGGTGGGCGCAAAGGTTGACGGTAAGATAGTGCCTATTAACCATGTGATTAAAACAGGTGAAATTATAGAAATTCTTACCACTAATCAGGCAGGTCACGGTCCCAGCCGAGACTGGATGAATATAGCCGTAACAAATCAGGCAAAATCTAAAATCAGAAGCTGGTTTAAGAAAGAAAAACGCTCCGAAAATATTGAAAACGGCAAAAACGAGCTTGAAAAGGAATTTAGGCGCAACGGTATTGTCTTTGAAGAAGACGAGCAGCTTGAGGAATTCCTTATGGAAGTTGCCAAAAAGCAACGCCTTGAAAATATTGATGAGCTGTATGCCGCTATTGGCTACGGCGGTGTTGTTCTTGCCAGAATTCTTCCTAATATTAAAGAAAACTATAACCGTATTTCAAAGCAGAATAAGGTAGTAACTACCTTGCCCGAAACTGTACCCCATAAGCATTCTAAGGCTACCGACGGTGTTATAGTTGAGGGTATTGACAACTGTCTTGTTAAGTTTTCAAAATGCTGTGCGCCCCTTCCCGGTGACGATATAATTGGCTTTATAACCAGAGGTCACGGCGTTTCCATTCATAAGCGCGACTGTATAAATGTTCCGCAGAATACCGAGGAAGCCGCAGAGCCTGCAAGATGGATTCCTGCTTACTGGGCAGATAATCGTCCTGCCAACTTCTTGGCGTCTATACAAATTACCGCTATTGACCGTCAGGGACTTATTCTTGATATTTCTCAGGCGCTTGTTAATATGCGCGTTGCCTTGCACAGTATTAATGCCCGTCCTATCAAAAACGGTAACAGCATTACGCTTATTACGGTAAGCGCAGAGGGTGTAGAGCATCTTAAAAATATTATA
>JAZNQX010000065.1:0-7596 GCA_045590395.1 Acutalibacteraceae bacterium | reverse complement strand
TTTTTAAATACTTTGTGATATAATAAAAACGATACTGAAAGGAGTGGGGAAATGAAAATCGCCGATCTTCTCAAAAAAAATACCCTGTCAATTTCTTTTGAGGTCTTTCCTCCAAAAACCGATTACAATTTTGAAAGCGTGCGCGCGGCCGTTGAGGAAATAGCAAAGTTGCGCCCTGCTTTTATGAGCGTTACATACGGCGCAGGCGGCGGAACAAGCAAGTATACCCTCGAAATCGCAAAACAAATTAAGCAGGACTACGGCGTGCCGTCGCTTGCGCATCTTACCTGCGTTTCCTCCACTAAAGAAACCGTCCGCTCCCGAATTAACGACATTAAAAACGCCGGAATTCAAAACATCATGGCCCTGCGCGGAGACCTTGTTTCCGAAAACAGCTTGCAGGATTACAAGCACGCCATCGAGCTTGTGAGAGAGATCAAAGCCGTGGACGCAGACTTTTGCGTTGGCGGAGCCTGCTACCCCGAAATTCACCCCGAAAGCGAAAACCAAAAAGAGGACATCAAGTTTCTCAAAGAAAAGGTTGATGCCGGCTGTGATTTTTTAACCACCCAGATGTTTTTTGACAACAATCTGCTTTACAATTTCCTTTATAAAATACGCGAGGCAGGCATAACCGTCCCCGTAATTCCGGGAATTATGCCCATCACCAACGCAAATCAGCTCGAGCGCGCCATAAAGCTTTCGGGCTCGTTTATGCCGCAAAGATTCAAGTGCCTCGTAGACAAATTCGGCGGCGATAGTGCGGCTATGAAGCAGGCGGGCATCGCCTACGCCACCGACCAAATCATCGACCTGTACGCAAACGGCATAACAAACGTTCACGTTTATTCGATGAACAAGCCCGACATCGCAAGGAAAATACAGGACAACCTCTGCGAAATTATAGGTAAATAGGCTTATGATTTTAACTAAAACCTACAGCGAGCCGCCTTTTTGCGAAAAGGAAATTTTACGATACGCAGGCGGCGACAAGAGCGAACTGACCCTCGCTCTCGTAAGAGAATGTATAGAAGAGGCACGCCCTCTCCTTAAATATAAGATCTGCTACCGCGAACTTGAAGTTAAACTAAACGGCGAGGTTTGCGATTTTGGTCTTTTTCGCCTTGAATCGAAAAACCTGTCGCAAAATCTTAAAGGTTGTAAAAAGGCTATCGTTTTTGCGGCAACAGTCGGCATAGAACTTGACCGACTTATTGCAAAATACTCACGGCTCTCTCCGGCAAGGGCGCTGATACTTCAGGCCATCGGCTCTGAAAGAGCCGAAGCGCTTTGCGACGCTTTTTGCGCCGATATTGCAGGCGAATGCGCCTCTGTCCGCCCACGCTTCAGCCCCGGATACGGAGACCTCTCGCTCGAAAGCCAAAAAATCGTTTTTTCGGCTCTTGACTGTGAAAGGAGCGCAGGGATTACTCTTAACGATAGCTTGTTGATGTCGCCTTCAAAGTCGGTTACGGCATTTGTTGGGTTAAACGAAAATACACTTTCAGAGGTATAGTATGAATTTTAGAGATTTTTTGAGGAACAACATAGTCTGCCTTGACGGCGGCATGGGAACACTGCTTCAGGCGCGCGGGCTAAAGCTCGGAGAATACCCCGAGCGCTGGAATTTATCCCACGCCGAAGAGATAATCGATATACATAGGGCTTACTTTGACGCAGGCAGCAACGTTGTCTGCACCAACACCTTTGGTGCAAATTCGCTTAAATTCGAGCCCAACGAGCTCGAGGTCATAATAAGCGCCGCTATCTCTAACGCCAAGGCCGCAAAGGCGCACTCTACCTCAAAAAAGGAAAGGTTTGTGGCTCTTGACATCGGCCCGAGCGGAAAGCTGTTAAAGCCGCTTGGAGACCTTGATTTTGAGGACGCGGTTGAGGTTTTTGCCAAGACGGTAAAGCTCGGCGTTAAGTACGGCGTTGACCTTATCATAATAGAAACAATGAACGACAGCTACGAAACCAAGGCGGCGCTTCTGGCCGCCAAGGAAAACAGCGATCTGCCAATAATTGTATCAAACGCCTACGGCGAGGACGGCAAACTTATGACCGGCGCGTCCCCCGAGGCGATGGTTGCCCTGCTTGAGGGTATGGGAGTTGACGCCCTGGGTGCAAACTGCTCGCTGGGGCCACGTCAGCTTGGCGGCGTGGTAAGAAGGCTGCTTGAAAAGGCATCGGTGCCTGTAATACTAAAGCCAAACGCGGGTCTGCCGAGGTCAGAAAACGGCAAAACGGTTTTTGACATAACCATAGACGAGTTTTCCTCCCAAATCGCAGAGCTTGTAAAAGCTGGAGTTCGCGTAGTGGGCGGCTGCTGCGGCACCACACCCGAATACATAAAGTCGCTTTGCGACAAGATTGCTCCGCTTTCCCCTGTGAAAATAGAGCCGAAAAACCTCACCGTGATTTCTTCCTACTCGCACGCTGTGGAGTTTGGCAAAAAGCCGATTCTTATAGGCGAGAGGATAAATCCCACCGGCAAAAAGCGTTTTAAGCAGGCTCTTTTGGAAAACGACATCGATTATATTTTATCCGAGGGCGTAAATCAGCAGCAAAAGGGCGCGCAGGTGCTTGACGTAAACGTTGGTATGCCCGACATTGACGAAATAGCCATGCTCAAAACGGCCGTTTGCGAGCTTCAGGCTATTATAGACCTCCCGCTCCAGATCGACAGTTCCAACATTGCGGCAATGCAGGCCGCTCTGCGCCGCTACAACGGCAAGGCTATGATAAATTCGGTAAACGGCAAGGATGAAAGTATGCGATCCGTTTTCCCGCTTGTGAAAAAGTACGGCGGCCTTGTGGTTGCACTCACCCTTGACAACAACGGAATTCCCGAAACTGCCGAGGGCAGATTTAAAATTGCCGAAAAAATACTTAAAACTGCCGCGGAATACGGCATTGACAAAAAAGACGTTATCTTTGACCCTTTGGCACTCACCATAAGTGCCGACAACAACGCCGCAAAGGTTACCCTCTCCTCGCTAAAGGCCATAAAGGAGCGCCTTGGTTGCCACACCTCCTTGGGCGTTTCCAACGTTTCGTTTGGTCTGCCTAACCGCGATGCTATAAACGGAACCTTCTTTGCGCTAGCCCTCGAAAACGGGCTGTCCGCCGCCATTATGAACCCCTATTCGGCGGATATGATGAAGGTGTATTACACCTACAATGTGCTCAAAGGTCTGGACTCAAACTGCAGTGAGTATATAGGCACGGCAGGCTCGTTTGTAACCGAGGCAAAGGCCGCAAATGCTCCTCAAAGCGTCTCAGATCAGTCGTATTCGGACTGTCAATACGCGATCATAAAGGGCTTTAAAGAAAAGGCGGCGGAAATCACCGCCACCCTCCTTTCGCACACTTCGCCGCTCGAGGTAATAAACAGCGAGATCATTCCCGCTCTTAATATTGTTGGAAAGGGATTTGAGAAAAAAAGGGTTTACCTGCCCCAACTGCTTATGAGTGCAGAGGCGGCAAAAGCCGCCTTTGAGGTTATTAAGGCCGCGTCGTCGGGCAAGAAAGGCTCAGCGTCTCAAAACACCTTTGTTATTGCCACCGTCCGCGGGGACGTTCACGACATCGGAAAAAACATTGTCAAGCTGCTGCTCGAAAACTACGGATTTAACGTTGTGGACTTAGGCAAAGACGTACCGCCGCAGGTGATTGCCGACAAGGTTGTCGAGCTTCACGCTCCCGTAGTGGGCTTAAGCGCTCTTATGACCACCACAGTTGCCCAGATGCAGGAAACCATAAAACAGCTTCGGCTCAAGGCACCCTGGTGCAAAATTATTGTGGGCGGCGCTGTGCTCACGCAGGAATACGCCGACAAAATCGGCGCTGACAAGTACGCCAAGGACGCTATGGAAGGCGTGCGCTACGCGCAGGAAATCATAAACGCGATTAGTTAAGAAAAAGCGAGGGGAAGTTCCCTCGCTTTTTGCTATGTATAAAACCGCCTAAAAACCCGTTTTTGACACCAATGCGTTCAATGGGGCAAACTTGCAAAAATCCCAGCATTTATGCACTTTTTTCGGCTTTGGTGTTATTATAACTCCAGCATCTATTCTACGAACTATTCCTGTTGCTTTCATATATTTACTCCTTTTCTCTACTCTAAAATGTGCCAAAAACCCAGTATTTATGCGGGTTTTCGGGTTTTTGATTTTGCGAAAAACAAGCACCTGTTTTTTTGTGTTTTTGTATCAAAATTTTCCGCGATACAAAAACACAAAGAAAAAAATTGCAAAAAAGTCAGTGTTTATGCGGGTTTTCAGCGTTTTCGCAGTAACAACCCGTCCCAAGTCCTTTTTTGCAAATTTTGCTTGTGAATTTGCTTGGTATTAGTATCACTCTTTTTATGGAAATTATGAGCCCGTTTTCCACAATTTTTTCTTTTTGTACAGAGAAAAGATAGAAAATTTTTTATAAATTTATACGCATTTAGATGCAATCGATATAATAATTTATTAAGTTGAAAGAGGCCTAAATATCACCTCCTGACGATTTCTTCTGCTATTACATAGAAGAAATCATTTCGGTAAAGGAATCCGTAAACGTTTTGTCTTTTCCTGCATAGGAAACCTTAACTACTACATCACCAACGCGATAACAATACGGATTCTTAACTTGATTGATATAACTTATTATACGAATAAGATACGGTTTTTTACGATCTATCTTTACATCACATATATCAACAAGTTCGGATTTATCGAGATCCTTCATATCGGTTTCTTTCGCTTTTTTCATAAGCTCACATGCCGACAAATACTCTCGATACCATTTGGGTGTAAGTTTGTATTCCACACCGTCAATAACAATCTTTCGATACCCCATTTCATCACCACCTTTCAGCAAAAAGCACCGCCGAAGCGGTGCCTTTGGATTAAAATGCAATTGTGACTGTTGTTCCCTTGCCGACTTCACTATCGAGCGTTACCTTACCGCTGTGATACTGTACGGCGTGTTTTACAATAGAAAGTCCTAAGCCCGTGCCGCCAGTTTCTTTGGAATGGCTCTTATCCACACGGTAGAAGCGTTCAAAGATTCGACTTTGATGTTCGGGTGTAATACCGATGCCGGTGTCCTTTACAGATACTACTGCTCGTCCGTTATCCTTGCCGATTTTAATCTCAACCTTGCCGCCGTCCACATTATAACGAATGGCGTTATCGCAAAGATTATAAATAATCCCGTAAATATAACGGCGCACTCCGAAAATAGTTTGCGGTTCACCATCGACGCTAAGCTCAACATTTCTCTTAGCCGCCGATACGGTAAGCACCTCAACAACCTCTTTTGCAACCTCTGTCAGCTCTACAGTTTCGGTTGCAGGCTCATTGTTCTCGTCAAGCTGAGAAAGACGAATAATGTCGTTGATAAGGGATACAAGTCTTGTTGCTTCCTTGCGGATGTTGCCGACAAATCTTGCAGTATCTTCGGGCTTCACAAGACCGTTTTCAAGCAGTTCTGCGCTTCCGATAATGGATTGAAGCGGAGTCTTGAGTTCGTGGGTAACATTTGCGGTGAACTCCTGACGGTTACGCTCGGCAAAAGCACGGTCGCTAATATCGAACACAAGAATAACCGCACCGAGAACCTTGCCGTCCGATTCAATAGGATTGATAGTAAATTGATACTCGTTACCCTGTCTTTCTTCGGTGTATTCACTATGGTTGCCGTCAAGGGCATTCCAAATGGCTTTACTCATTTTGCTTGTGCGGTCAACAAGCAAGAAATCGCTACCTTTAACATCCTTTTTCACAGCAAATATCTTCTTCGCCGCTGTATTCATAATGAGCACCATACCGTGTTCATCAAGGAGCACAAGACCTTCGTTCATCGAAGAAACGATCTGCTCAAACTCGTCGGATTTACGGCGCAGGGTTTCCATTTGCGATTTGATTTGCTTGTGCTGTTTGTGAACCTTGGTGAGTATGGGAGTCAATTCTTCATAAGTACTGTTGTCAGAAGGATGCTCCAAGTCAAGCTTCATCAAAGGCTCAGTTACCTTTTTTGCCATAGTGTGAGAAAGAATACCGGCAACGACTGCTGCAATCAAAATAATAGCAATAATGGCGGGGAGCATACCGAGAATTAATGCACCAACCGTAAGCTGACTTACCGAAATACGAAGCACGTCGCCATTTTCAAGACGAACGGCTTCATAAAAAGTCTTTTCAGTTAGAGTGGAAGAATTTCTTGCACTACTACCCGTACCACTTTCAAATGCTTCGGCAATTTCCTCACGGTCTGCGTGGTTATCCATCTCACTCGGTTTTGCCTGTGTATCGTAAAGCACAGTACCTTCAGTATCCACAACGGTAAAACGGAATACGGAGGAGTCAAAATTTTCAAAATATTCGACACCGACTTCGTTGACGGTATCTGCAACAAGAGACAACTCAGCCTTTAACTGTTTTACCTGAGAATCGTTAAAATAATCATATAAAAAACTTGTTACAATGCCGATGCTTGCAAGGAGCACCACCAATGCCACTGTAAATATGGAGTGAAATATCTTTTTTGTCATATAAGGCTGACGGAAGCTGAATCCATTACGGTTTCGCTCGCCGCCTTTTCCCCCTTTCTTGCGTTCAAGCTTGTAAGGCAACAGCCTTACTGCGACTTTCACGCTTCGCCTTTTGAAAAAGGCGGCTGAGTGAAACTCTTCGACCTGCCGAATAAATAATTTTTAAGAGAGGCGAAGTTGAAGAGTGCAGTAATACTATCGTATTGCAAACGATGAAACGAGAAAAAATTAAAAATTATTGTTTGTCAGGCGTGATGGCTTCGGCTTCCGTCAGCCTCATTCTCCAATCTGTACCCAACACCGATAACGGTCTTGATCTGACCGCCGGCATTTCCGAGCTTGTGGCGAAGGGTTTTAATGTGCATATCAACTGTACGGGTTTCCCCGATGTAGTCCATACCCCAAATTTCGCTCATCAGCTTATCACGGGAGAATACCATATTCGGATTCTGCATAAAGAGCCTCAGCATCTCAAATTCTTTATGAGTAAGTTCAACCTTTTCACCGTCTGCAACGACCTTATGCTCAGCTTCCTTTAATGTAATATTGCCTACTGTAATATCTCCCGTTACTTCTTCCTTTGTAGTACGGCGAAGCACCGCTTTTACACGGGCAACCATTTCCATAACGCCAAAGGGTTTTACAAGATAATCGTCTGCGCCGGAATTAAGACCGCCGATCTTATCCATCTCGGTGCCTTTGGCTGTCGCCATAATTACGGGAATATCTTTATATGCTGCTTCGCTACGGAGCTTAGAAAGAACCTGAAGTCCGTCCATTTCCGGCATCATAATATCAAGGATAATCAGTTCCGGTTTTTCGGTTTTTAAGGCTTCAAGCATAGAAACACCGTCGGCAAAGCCACGAGCCTTAAAGCCCGTCTGCTCTAACGTATAAACCTCAATGTCACGTATGGTATTGTCGTCATCAACACACCAAATCATATTTTACTCTCCTTTATGAATACCCGTTACAGAGAACTCAACCCACTCTGCAATATTAACAGCGTGGTCGCCGATACGCTCAAAATATTTAGCAATCATCAAAAGGTC
>JAZNQX010000064.1:0-11347 GCA_045590395.1 Acutalibacteraceae bacterium | reverse complement strand
GGAGAAACTCTGGCATATACCGAAATATTTTCTACTTGAGCGTCAAGCTCACTGTCATTCATAGCGTCCAGCTCTGCGCCTGTTATAGCAAGGTCACCTTCAAGTAAAATACCAAGCTCTTTGGCTATTGCCGAGGCGGTGACAACATGGTCGCCTGTTATCATAACAGGCTTTATTCCTGCTTTTCGGCAGGTCTCAACTGCAACCTTTGCTTCTGGACGTGGAGGGTCTATCATACCAACAAGGCCCATAAAGGTAAGTCCGTTTTCAAGGTTTTCTGAGGAGAGTTCCTCAGGCAACGTGTCAATTTCCTTATAAGCGACTGCCAGAACGCGCAGTGCATTTTTACTCATTTCCTCGGTAACAACTTTGGCTTTTTCAAGGTTGCCCTCTATACAGCGGGGCACCATCATATCAAAAGCGCCTTTTACAATAACTATTTTTTTGCCGTCAATTATATTTACGGTGCTCATAAGCTTACGGTCAGAATCAAAGGGGATACCTGCAATTCGCTGAAACTTTTTGTTAAGGGTTTCTTTATCGTGTCCGTTTTTATGGGCGGCATATACAATAGCTGTTTCGGTGGGGTCGCCAATGTGCTGTTCCTCTCCGTTTGTAAATACCACACTTCCGTCACTGCAAAGGGTTCCGTATATAAGAAGCTGTCTTATTTCTTCACTGTTATTACTGCTTATATCCTCCTCAATTCCACCGTTATCAAGATAGGCTTTCACAAGTGTCATTCTGTTCTGGGTCAGAGTACCTGTTTTATCTGAGCAGATTATTGAGGCACTGCCCAGGGTTTCAACGGCAGGAAGCTTTCTTATAAGTGCATTTTTCTTAACCATACGCTGAACACCGATAGAAAGCACTATTGTTACTATAACGGGCAGACCCTCGGGTATAGCCGATACGGCGAGAGAAACAGCCGTCATAAATATTTCCATTACGGGAGTATCGTTAAGCACACCAACAACAAATATAATAGCGCATATTATAAGTGCTAAAAATCCCAGATATTTACCAAGCTGAGTGAGTTTTTTCTGTAAGGGCGTTTGTGTATCGCCTTCGTCATCAAGCAGGTTGGCAATTTTACCCATTTCGGTGTTCATACCGGTAGCGGTAACAAGGGCGGTGGCTGTACCGTAGGTAATACTGCAGCCCGAGAAAACCATATTGACACGGTCGCCTATAGGCGCGTCCTCTTTTAGAACGGCAATGGCGTCTTTTTCTGATGGTACAGATTCACCGGTAAGGGCGGATTCTTCACTTTTAAGGCTTACGCTGGTTATAAGACGAGCATCGGCAGGTACAAAGTCGCCTGCTTCAAGCTTGATAATATCGCCGGGCACAAGGTCGGCGGCGGCAATAATTTCTTCACTGCCGTTTCTTATAACTCTGGCGTGGGGCGCTGACATATTTTTAAGAGCGTCCAGCGCTTTTTCGGCTTTGCCTTCCTGATAAACACCCATAAATGCATTCATAACAACAATGGCAAGTATAAGTGCAGGTTCAAAAAGCTCGCCCCAGTTTTTCTCGGCGCAAATAGTAATAAAGGAAACAATAGCGGCACCTATGAGAATTAAAATCATTACATCTTTAAACTGGTCGGCAAAACGCTGAATAAAGCTTTTCTTTTTCTTTTCTTTAAGCTTGTTTTCTCCGTATTTTGCTTTAAGCTCTGCTACCTTTTTGGAAGAAAGGCCGCTGTTTATATCAGTGCCAAACTTCTCCAACGCTTGCTCTGTGGTATAACTCTGTGACAATTTTTGTTCCTCCTAAAAAATAAGGGCTGCAAGTATATTGCAGCCCATAAAATCAGTCTTCGGTTTCGATTTCTTCTTTTTCTCTACCACTTGTATTTACCGTGATTTCCTGAGCCATCATATCGTTAGCTTTTGTAACGGTTATAGTAATACCGTTAAATTCAAAGGTGTCACCCTCTGCGGGAATACCTTCACCAAGCTGGGTGAGCCAACCGTTAACGGTGGCGGACTCATTTTCTTCATCGGCTTCAAGTGAGAAATATTCGAAAAAGTCCTCAATAGATACGCTGCAAAGCACCTTAAAATTTTCTTCATCAATAGGTGTGAAATCATCAACAGCTTCATCGCTTTCGTCCCAGATTTCACCAACTATTTCTTCAAGTATATCCTCCATGGTTACAATACCCGAGGTTTCACCGTATTCGTTAACTACCATAACTATATGATTATGGTCGGTCTGCATATCCTTAAATAATGTATCAAGGTGTATAGACTCGGGAACAAATACAGGGGGGTGTATAGCATCTTCAATATTAAAGCCTTCATCGTTTTTGTGTAAAAGGTAATCCTTGGTATATAGGATACCCACGATATTGTCGTGTGATTCGCTGTATACAGGAATTCTTGAATAACCTTCATTTTCTATAACCGCGATTATTTCTTCATCTGTTGCTTCCTTTGCAACAAAAACAACAGCATTACGGGGAGTCATAACATCCTCGGCAGTCATACGGTCAAGCTTGAACACGTTTTTAATGTATTCAATATCGTCTTGATTTAAAGAGCCTTCGTCGGCACCTGCATCAAGCATAAGAACTATGTCTTCTTCGGAAACGGTTTCCTCTTTTTCATTAGGGTCAATACCGAGAATTCGCAGCATACTGTTTGTAGAAACGGAAAGCAACCATATAATCGGGCGTAAAACTGCGGTTAAAAAAGCAATTATACCGCAAAAGCCCTGAGAAACCTTTTCCTTGTGGCGCATAGCCACTCTTTTAGGCACAAGCTCGCCCAGTACCAGTGTGAAAAATGAAAGTATAAGGGTAATAACTATAACCGAAATATCGTCTACAAGTGCGGCATGCTTTGCTAAAAAAGGAACCTTTCCTGCAAGAAAGCCGGACAGCCTTTCGGCAAAGTTATCGGCAGCAAACGCGGAACCTAAAAATCCCGCAAGAGTGATGCCTATTTGTATGGTTGAAAGAAAACGCGTAGGGTCTTCAATCATTTTAAGCATTTTTTCGGCTTTTTTGTCGCCGTCTTCTGCCTGTGCTTTAATCTTTTTCTCGTTAAGGGAAATTACCGCAATTTCTGTGGCGGCAAAAAAAGCATTAAGCGCAATCAGAATAAGTTGTAGCAGCAATTGTTTTAACATAGTGACTTTTCTGTCCTCCGTTTTTAAATAATAAAATGTGATGTGATTTTAAGTGTTGTTCGTTTAGTTCAAATTGTAACTTACGAATCTTTTAAAACCGTCGAAATCGCATTTTACCGTTTTTTCGGGAACGATAAAGTCAAAGCGGCTACTTCGGGGCAGCGGATCCACAAAACCAACTCCTATCAATGTATTAGTTTGAATATTATACTACAAATTATATATGTAGTCAAGTGACATATTTTTTGTGGAAATTAAGTAAGGCGTATGCTAAAATAAAAAAGGTGATAAAAATGGCTGTAAAACTAAATGAAAACAAGGAAATAGTAAAGAAAATTAAAGAAGGTCTTAAATTAAAGGGTGGTTACTGTCCCTGTAAGCTTCAAAAAAGTGAAGAAAACAAATGTATGTGCAAGGAGTTCAGAGAGCAGATTGCCGACCCGAATTTCGAGGGTTATTGCCACTGTATGTTATACTTCAAGTCACGAGAGTGAAAAAATGTGTAAAATATATAAATATTTGTCAAAATTCACTTGTAATTTATGACAAAAAATAATATAATCAAGTTATAAATAATTAAACGGAGGTTTAAATTATGGCAGAAAAAAGACTTATAGGCGAATATCCTGTTATAGGTATCCGCCCTGTAATTGACGGCAGAAGAGGTCCCCTTAAGGTTAGAGAATCTCTTGAAGACCAGACCATGAATATGGCAAAAAGTGCCGCCAAGTTACTCAGCGAAAATTTAAAATATTCTAACGGTGAACCTGTTAAGGTTGTTATTTCCGACACTACTATCGGTCGTGTTGCTGAAAGCGCCGCATGTGCCGCACAGTTTAAAAAAGAGGGTGTTGATATTACCCTTACCGTTACACCTTGCTGGTGCTACGGTTCTGAAACAATGGATATGGACCCCCTTACCATAAAGGGTGTATGGGGCTTTAACGGAACCGAGCGTCCCGGTGCAGTATATCTTGCTTCTGTTCTTGCTGCTCATGCTCAGAAGGGTATCCCTGCATTCGGTATTTACGGTAATGAGGTTAAGGACTGTGATGATACCGAAATTCCTGAAGACGTAAAAGAAAAAATTCTTCGTTTCGGCAGAGCTGCTGTTGCTGTTGCTACCATGCGCGGTAAGTCTTACTTACAGATAGGCTCTATCTGTATGGGTATTGCAGGCTCTATTATCTCTCCCGAGTTTATTGAAGAATACCTTGGTATGAGAGTTGAATCTGTTGATGAGGTAGAAATCATCCGCAGAATGAGTGAGGGTATCTATGACGAGGCTGAATACGAAAAAGCTCTTGCCTGGACAAAGGCTAACTGTATCGAAGGCTTCGACAAGAACCCAATTGATATGCAGAAAACAAGAGAAGAAAAAGACGGCGAGTGGGAATTTGTTGTTAAGATGATGGTTATTATTAAAGACCTTATGAGCGGCAACAAGAATTTACCCAAGGGCAGAGAAGAAGAAATGGTTGGCCACAACGCTATTGCCGGTGGTTTCCAGGGTCAGCGTCAGTGGACAGACTTCTATCCCAACTGTGACTTCCCCGAGGCTCTTCTTAACACCTCTTTTGACTGGAACGGCGCAAGAGAACCCTATGTATTTGCTACCGAAAATGACGTTCTTAACGGTATCGGTATGCTCTTTATGAAGCTTCTTACCAACCGCGCTCAGATGTTTGCAGACGTTCGTACCTGCTGGAGCGGCGATTCCGTAAAACGCGTTACAGGTTACGATGTTGAAGGCAAGGCTAAAGAGTCTGACGGCTTTATCCACCTTATTAACTCAGGTGCTTGCTGTCTTGATGCTACCGGCGCCGCTAAAGATGAAAACGGCAACGCTGTTATGAAAGAATGGTACGATGTTACCGAGGCTGACCAGAAGGCTATTATGGAAAACACCACCTGGAACTATGCCGACCTTGGCTATTTCCGTGGCGGCGGATATTCTTCCAGATTTGAAACCAAGGCTGAAATGCCTGTAACTATGATTAGACTTAATCTTGTTAAGGGTGTTGGCCCTGTTCTTCAAATAGCAGAAGGCTGGACTGTACATCTGCCTGAAGAGGTTAGCGATACTCTCTGGAAGAGAACCGACTACACTTGGCCTTGTACCTGGTTTGCTCCCAGAATTACAGGTGAGGGCGCATTTAAGTCAGCTTATGACGTTATGAATAACTGGGGTGCTAACCACGGTGCTATTTCTTACGGTCATATCGGTGCCGACCTTATCACTATGTGCTCTATGCTTCGTATACCTGTTTGTATGCACAATGTACCTGAAGAAAAGATTTTCCGTCCTGCTTGCTGGAATGCTTTCGGTATGGACAAGGAAGGTCAGGATTACAGAGCTTGTGCCGCATACGGTCCTCTTTATAAGTAAGAAAGGAGAAACGGAAAGGGTGCAAAATGCTTTCACTCTTTCCGTATATTTAATTTATGTTAATCGGAATTCCTAAAATTTTACCCCCTGAGCTTCTTAAGATTCTTTGCGAAATGGGTCACAGCGACAAAATTGTTATTGCTGACGGTAATTTCCCGGCAGAAAGCATGGGTAAAAATGCCAAGGTTATTCGTATGGACGGTCATAATGCTTGCGATGTTCTTGAGGCAATTTTAAAGCTGTTTCCTCTTGATACCTTTGTTGAAAAGCCTGTTTCTTTAATGCAGGTTACCCCCGGTGACGATGTTGAAACACCTATCTGGGCAGAGTACGAGAGAATTATAAAGGAACAAAGCGGCAGAGAAAATGTAATGTGCGAAATTGAGCGTTTTGCATTTTATGAGGAAGCCAAAAAGGCTTATGCGATTATAGCAACAGGCGAATCTGCTCTTTACGCGAACATAATGCTTCAGAAGGGCGTTATTTAAAGTCAAGTGAAATATAAAAAGATTGTTAAGGGCGCTTTTATTGAGCGTCCTAACCGATTTATAGCCAAGGTAAGTATTGACGGAAATATTCACACCGTTCACGTTAAAAATACGGGGCGGTGTAAAGAACTTTTAGTTAAGGGCTGTACCGTATACCTTAGCAAAAGCGATAATCTCTTGCGCAAAACCCTTTATGACCTTATTGCTGTAGAAAAGGGAGATTTGCTTATAAATATGGATTCCCAGATACCCAATTTTGCGGCAGAGGAATTTATAAAAAAGGGTAATATCTTTTCTTCGGCCGCTGTTATAAAAAGGGAAGTAACCTACAAAAATTCCCGTTTTGACCTTTATATTGAGGATAAGGGCAAAAAGGCTTTTATGGAGGTTAAGGGAGTAACTCTGGAAAAAGACGGTGTGGCTTTGTTTCCCGATGCACCCACAGAGCGTGGAGTAAAGCATATAAATGAGCTTATTGCGGCTAAAAAAGAGGGGTATGAAGCCTATATTCTGTTTGTTATACAGATGGAAAAGGTGCACCTTTTTAAACCAAATGAGCAAATGCATAAGGCATTTGCAGATGCTTTGCGAGATGCAAAGGAAAACGGTGTTAATATAATTGCCGTAAACTGTGTTGTTACAGAAAATTCTATTGAAATTTGTTCGTATATAAATACGGAGGTATAGGTATGGAAACCATAAAATTATGGGAAAATGTTCCCGGACTTTGCCAGTTTACTCCTGTTCTTGAGTATTATCCTGCAAAACATTATTCAGGTATATCTAGAAAGCCCGATTCCACCGTTGTGATTTTCCCCGGCGGCGGTTATATGCATCGCGCCGAGCACGAGGGTAAGGGCTATGCCGTTTACTTTAACTCTATCGGAATGGATGCTTTTGTTTGTCAGTACAGAACGGCTCCTCATAGCTTTCCGCTACCCTTAATGGACGCGCGCCGCGCTGTGCAGTATGTTAGGTTTAATGCTGAAAAATACGGCATTTCGCCTGAAAAAATAGGTGTAATGGGCTCCTCCGCTGGCGGTCATTTAGCGGCAACTGTAAGCACTAACTATGACGATTTTTCTTCAAGTTTAGAGAAGCCCGACGAGATAGATAAGGTGGACTTTATTCCCAATTTCCAGATACTTTGCTACCCCGTTATTTCTTTTGATGCTTCTTTCGGACATATAGGCAGTAAAAATAATCTGCTGGGTGACAGAAAAGATGATGCTGAACTGATTTCTCATTTGTGTGCAGAGAAAAATGTTAGTGATAAAACGCCAAAAGCATTTATCTGGCATACCTTTGACGACCCTGTTGTAAATATTAAAAACAGCCTTACTTATGCTACTAACTTTAAAGATGCAGGGGTTGACTGTGAGGTACATATTTATCAGAACGGCCCTCACGGGCTGGGTCTTGCTCAGCAGAGCAACAGTGTTGGTCAGTGGCCAACACAGCTTAAAAACTGGCTTATACATAATAACTATGTTGAATATCATTTGTAAAAAATAAACCGAGAAGATTTCTTCTCGGTTTTTCTTTATTTTATCAGGTCTTTAACAACCTCGCCAGCCATTATAAGACCGACGGCAGAGGGTACAAAGGATATACTTCCCGGTGGGGTAGAGCGTACCGTTGGAATTTCCTTTGAATAAACACACTTAAGGCTTTTTACATTCCTCTTTTTAAGCTCATACCGCATTACCTTTGCCAGTGGGCAAACGCTGGTTTTATAAATATCCGCAACCTCAAAAAGCGTTGGCTCTAACTTGTTTCCTGCACCCATAGCGCTGATTATGGGGGTGGAAACATTACTTGTATTTACTATCAGTTCAACCTTTGCGCCAATGCTGTCTATGGCATCAACTATATAATCATATTTTGACAGGTCAAACTGTTCTTTAGTGTTTAAATCGTAAAAAATGGGATATGTTTTAATTTTTAAATCGGGGTTTATATCAAGCAGACGGTTCTTTAGTACGTCAACCTTTAGTTTACCGACGGTGCTGTGAAGGGCAACTAACTGTCGGTTGATATTTGAAAGGGAAACGGTGTCGCTGTCTATAATATCTATACTGCCAACCCCTGCGCGCACAAGCGCTTCTGCGCAGTGGCCGCCTACACCGCCGACACCAAAAACGGCAATGCGCGAGGCGTTTAGTTTTTCTGAGTTTTCTTCACCTATTACTAAGGCGGTACGGGAAAATTCTTCCTTCATAATTTAAACTCCTTAAAAAAGTATATTTATATAATACCTTATAACAGAAAATTTTGCAATAAATATTCCTTGACGTATACCCTATAGGGGTATATAATAATTTTGTAAAGAGGTGTTTGTATGAACTGTGAATGCAAGACTAAAATACGCGAAAAAGAAGAATATACCGCGCTTATTCACCGTCTTAACCGTATAGAAGGTCAGATAAGGGGTATAAAAGGTATGGTAGAGAAAAATCAGTACTGTACCGATATTCTGGTGCAGGTTTCTGCCGTTACCGCCGCCCTTAACGCTTTTAATAAAGAGCTTCTGTCAAATCACATAAATACCTGTGTTAAGGACTCTGTAAAGCAGGGCGACGACAGTAAAATTGAGGAACTTATTAACACTTTAGGGAAGTTGATGAAATGAGAAAATATACTGTGACGGGTATGAGCTGTGCCGCCTGTTCTGCAAGGGTTGAAAACGCCGTAAAAGGCTTAAAGGGAGTTAAAACTTGCTCTGTAAATTTACTTACGCAAACCCTTTCCTTAGACGGCACTGTCAGCGATGAAGCCGTTATAAAAGCGGTAGAAAAGGCAGGTTACGGCATAAAGGCTGATATAAGTACTTTTGATAACAGCATAAACGAAAAAAAGCAAATAAAGGCCCTTTTAAAAAGGCTTATAAGCTCGTCGGTCTTTCTTTTGGTTCTTATGTATATTTCTATGGGCTATACAATGTGGGGCTTTCCTTTGCCTGACCTTTTGGCAGAAAGACCACTGTTTATAGGGATAATCCAGCTTATTCTTACCTTAATAGTTGCTGTTATAAACCGCAAATTTTTTATAAGCGGTATTCGTGCTGTGGTAAAGCTTTCGCCTAATATGGATACGCTGGTAGCATTAGGCTCGGCTTCTGCCTTTGTATACAGCCTCTGGCAATTATTTTTACTGTATAAAAGTCAGTCCCACGAAGTGCTTCATAATTTGTATTTTGAGTCAGCCGCAATGATACTTACTCTTATAACCGTAGGTAAGCTTTTGGAGGCGGTAAGTAAAGGAAAAACCACCGACGCTATTAAAAAACTTGTTAATATGGCGCCTAAAACCGCTACTGTTATACGTGACGGAACAGAGAAAACCGTAAATGCAGATGAGGTTTTGGTGGGCGACGTTTTTTTGGTTAAGGCAGGGGAGAGTATCCCTGTAGATGCAACGGTTATAGAGGGTAATGGTGCGGTAGATGAATCGGCTCTTACGGGCGAAAGTATACCCGTAGATAAAAAGCGTGACGACACGGTATTTGCCGCAACTATAAACCAGTCGGGCTTTTTAAAATGTGTTGCTACAAGGGTGGGCAGAGAAACCGCCTTTTCACAGATTATAGAAATGGTAAGCAATGCAACCTCTACAAAGGCGCCGATATCGAGAATTGCCGATAAGGTGTCGGGAGTTTTTGTGCCTGTGGTTATATTTATAGCGATTATAACCTGTATTGTATGGCTGTTAATAGGGCAACCCTTTGGCGCGGCACTTGAAAAGGCTATAGCGGTGCTTGTAATAAGCTGTCCCTGCTCGTTAGGACTTGCTACACCCGTTGCAATTATGGTGGGTAGCGGCGTAGGTGCTAAAAGAGGAATTCTCTTTAAAAATGCCGAAATTTTAGAGAATGCGGGAAAAACCGATATAATTGTTCTTGATAAAACAGGAACAGTTACAAAGGGTCATCCTGCAGTTACCGATATTATTGCAAAAGATGAACGAAGCCTGCTTAAGATAGCCGCATCTGCTGAAAAAAATAGTGAGCATCCTCTGAGTATTGCCGTAACCGAGAGGGCTGCTAGGGAAAATGTTACGCTTTTTGGTGTTCAAAATTTTGAGGTTCATTCGGGAAGCGGCGTTGTTGCCGAAATTGACTGCGGAACAGCAGTAGGCGGAAATTTAAGCTTTATAGAAAAATACTGCACTGTCAGTGAGGAAATAAAGCAAAGGGCAAAAGACTTATCAATGCAAGGC
The DNA here is from genome assembly GCA_045590395.1 of Acutalibacteraceae bacterium. Taxonomy (GTDB): domain Bacteria; phylum Bacillota; class Clostridia; order Oscillospirales; family Acutalibacteraceae; genus SIG607. Next base: position 1,111 of record JAZNQX010000064.1, on the reverse strand, counting down.
AAAACACCCCTGTTTTTTGCTTTAAATTCTGAATTTATAGGCATAATTGCCGTTGCCGATGCTGTTAAAGAGGACAGTAGGGATGCGGTAAAGAAAATAAACGCACTGGGTATTAAAACCGTTATGCTGACGGGAGATAATGAGTATACCGCAAGGGCGGTTGCTAAGGAAGTTGGTATAAGCGAGGTTTATGCTCAGGTAATGCCTCTTGATAAAGAAAAGAAGATACAAGAACTTAAAAAGCAGGGCAGAGTTATGATGGTAGGTGACGGTATCAACGATGCACCGTCGCTGACCGCCGCCGATATAGGTGTGGCTATGGCAAGCGGTTCTGATATTGCCGCAAACTTAGCCGATATAGTGCTTATGAACAACCGTATAAGCGATGTGTTCCGCGCTGTCAATTTAAGCCGTAAGGTAATGATAAATATAAGAGAAAATCTTTTCTGGGCGTTTGTTTATAATTGTCTTGGCATACCACTTGCGGCAGGTGTTTTTGAGTCACTTCTTGGGCTACATTTAAGTCCTATGTTCGCTGCCGCCGCAATGAGTCTTTCAAGCTTTTTTGTTGTTACAAATGCTTTAAGGATAAATTTTTACAATATAAATTCATGTGTTAAAAGAAATAAAAAATCAAAGGAGAAAAATACTATGGAAATTGTTTTAAAGGTAGAGGGTATGATGTGTGAGCACTGCGAGGCAAGAGTAAAGGGTGTTCTTACTGCAGTAAAGGGTGTTATTTCTGCTGAGGTTGACCATAAAGACGGCACAGCAAAGGTTGTTTTTGATAAAAAAGTTAAGGCAGAAAAGCTTATAAAGGCAATAGAAGAAGCAGGATATAAGGTAATTTCTTGACATATAATATCCTTGCGATTAAAATAATATAAAGGTGACGATATATTATGAAAATTTATAACGATATAAGCTGTCTTGTGGGAAAGACGCCCTTGCTTGATGTCAGCGATTTTACGGGCAAAGCTTTGTCTGCAAAAATTTATGCAAAGCTTGAATATTTAAACCCTGCAGGAAGTATTAAGGACCGCGCCGCACTGTTTATGATAAACGATGCGGAAAAAAGCGGGAAGCTTAAAAAAGGCTCGGTTATTATTGA
>JAZNQX010000063.1:0-75259 GCA_045590395.1 Acutalibacteraceae bacterium | reverse complement strand
AGCAAGAATGCTTTAGATGAGAACGAGATAAGCTCAAAATTACCTGCGCCCGACAGTATAGCTTCGGCGGCAACACGGTAACAGCAATAAAGCAGACCTTCGGGAATCACAGCCGAAATAAGACCTATAGCAACACCCTCTACAATAAAGGGAATTCTGATAAATCCGTCGGTTGCACCAACTGCCTTCATAATACTAATTTCAAGCTTTCTGTTATACATAGTAACACGAATTGTGTTTGAAACTATGATAAGTGAAATAATGAGAAGAATAGATATAATTGCGGTACCTGCAATAAAAATACCGTTCTTTATAGAGGTGATTTTTTCAGCAAGGTCGGTTTGCGCCTGAATGGCGTTTACACCGCTGATTTTTTTAATATTTTCAACGGTTTCATCAAAATCCTCAAGGCTTACCATTGTAACTCTGGCGCCCATAGACAAGGGGTTATTTTCTCCCTCAAGAGCATCAATAGCCGCTTCAGCTTTATCGCTCATATTCTTTTTAACAATTTCAAGAGCCTCTTCCCTTGACACAAAGTCAGCAGAGGCAATATTCTCAAGACTGCCTATTTCGTAGCAAATAGCCTTGGCTTCGTCCTCATTATGAACGGTATACATTTCATCGCAGATGCCGTTATCGTCAAGCTCAGCACCTTCAGGAGCAGTTCTGCCGTTTATATCATAACGGGCAGCATTATAATCGTCAAAAAAGACCATTATAACATTCTGCTGTTCAAGATTACCTATAATTTTGGTAACATTCATAGAAAGAAGCACCGAAAGACCTATAAGCACCATACAAGCAACAAGCACACCTATTGACGAAAGGGTCATAAGGCGGTTTACCCATACATTTTTAAGACCTTCCTTGGTAAGATATCTCATACTGCTAATTTTCATCTATCTTACCTCCCACATTGTCGGCAACTATTCTACCCTTATCAAGCATAATAACTCTATGCCCGAAATCACGAACAAGGTTATGGTCGTGTGTTACCATAAGCACGGTTGTGCCTCTGCGGTTAATTTCAGTAAGAAGGGATACTATTTCATAGGACATATTGGGGTCTACATTACCTGTAGGCTCGTCCGCAATAATAAGACTGGGATTATTTACAAGAGCACGTGCGAGACCAACACGCTGCTGTTCGCCACCTGAAAGCTGATTAGGCATGGAACGCGCCTTTTCACCAAGGCCCACAAGAGATAGCGCCTTAGTTACCTGAAGACGAATGTCACGGCTGTTAGCACCTGTAACGTGCATAGCAAAAGCAACGTTTTCATATACATTCATATTGGGGATTAGTCTGAAATCCTGAAAAACTATACCCATGGTACGTCTGAGCATAGGAACCTGCTTATGACGCATTTTAGTAAGCTCATATCCGTTTACGTTAATAACGCCTGTATTAGGCTTTTCCTCACGCATAATAAGCTTCATAAAGGTACTTTTACCTGCACCTGATGAGCCTACCACGAAAACAAATTCTCCGCTGTTTATAGTGATATTTACATCACTTATGGCGTGAGTACCTGTCTGATATATTTTTGAAACACCCTTAAATTCAATTACCGGCTTTTCAGCATTAAAGCCTGACTGAATCTCTGACACAAAAATTCCAACTTTCTTTTAATACTTAATGGGGTTAGACTTAAGATATTTGTTTACCATAAGAGCAATTTTGAAGATAATTGCGTGGTCAAACTCACGAAGGTCAAGACCGGTTATCTTCTTTATTTTTTCAAGACGGTAAACAAGAGTATTGCGGTGAACAAAAAGCTTTCTTGAGGTTTCGGAAACGTTAAGATTATTCTCAAAGAATTTCTGAATGGTAAAGAGAGTTTCCTGGTCAAGACTTTCAATAGAACCGCGCTTGAAAACTTCCTTAAGGAAGGATTCGCACAATGTGGTAGGAAGCTGATAAATAAGACGGGCAATACCAAGACTGTTGTAGCAAACAATAGTCTTGTCGGTATCAAACACCTTACCAACCTCAAGGGCTGTTTGAGCCTCTTTAAAGGAACGGGCAAGGTCTTTAAGATTATCAACTGTAGTACCTACACCGATTGTAGCGTGAGCATAAAATTCACCGGTTAAGGTATCGGCAATAGAGGTGGCAAGTTTTTCGATATCCTTTATCTCTATGCCAGGCTTCGTTTCTTTAATAAGAGCAATATCGGTTTCGTTAATGTTAACAACAAAATCCTTTGCTTTGTCGGGGAAAAGATTTTGAATAACATCATATACCGAAACATCTCCCGGTTCACTTACCCTTATTAAAATAACGGTACGCATAACATCGGAATTAAAATAAAGCTCTCTTGCTTTAAGATAAATATCTCCCGGAAGAATGTTATCAAGAATTATATTTTTAATAAAGTTGCCTCTGTCATACTTTTCGTCATAGTAAAACTTGATGTTCATAAAAGCAACAGCGATAACTGCGCAATATTTTTCGGCAATAAGGTCATCGCCCTCTACGAAAATAATATAATCGTTGCTCTGACCGGGATTTATAGATTTAAAGGTATAGCCGTCAGCCACAGCGCACTCATTACCAACAGGTAATTCGTACGATACGTTAAGCACCTCTCCTATCTTTCCAAGTTCGCTACAGGCAATAACAGTATTGTTTTCATCAATAACACCGAAGGTCTTATCAATAGTATCCTTCATCTGATGAATTACACCCTGAAATAAGCGATTTGACATATTGCACATTCCTTTCGAGAAAAAATAAATACTCACACTACCATTTTACACAAAAACTGCATATAATTCAAGAGTAAATTTCGAAAATGTTACAAAATAATTACAAATTCGAAGGTATAATACTTTATACCCTTCTTATATGCTAAAAAAAGCGGGACGCATAACGCGTCCCGCTACATTTATTTAATTATTTGTTGTTGAAAATATCGATAAGGTCGGTGTAATTTTCGTCCTCATCTTCGCTCTGTACCAAACCACCGTACTGAGATGCAAGGTCAGCATTGCGCTTACCGTCGTCATCACCAAGACCGGTAGCAACAACAGTTACGCGGATAGCATCTTCAAGGGTATCGTCGAACTTAGCACCCCAGATAATTGTTGCATCGGGATGAGCCATATCAGCGATGATATTAGAAGCAAGTTCAACCTCTTCAAGACCGATATCTTCAGAACCTGTAATGCTGATGATAACACCCTTAGCGTTATCCATAGAGGTTTCGATAAGGGGACTGCTGATAGCAGCACGAGCAGCTTCTCCAGCCTTGTCACGACCGCTAGCATAGTCAACACCCATGTGAGCATAGCCTGCATCAGCCATAATGGCTGTAACGTCAGCAAAGTCAAGATTAACAAGAGCAGTTTCGTTTATAAGCTCGGTAATGCTCTGTACGCCCTGACGGAGAACATCATCAGCGATATCAAATGCGTTCTTAAAGGTAATCTTCTGCTCGGAAACGAACTTAAGGCGCTCGTTAGGAATAACGATAAGGCTATCAACCTGCTCTTTAAGAGCGGCAATACCAGCCTCAGCCTGCTGCATACGCTTTTTACCTTCAAAGCCAAAAGGCTTAGTAACGATACCAACAGTAAGTACGCCGAGTTCCTTAGCAATACGTGCAACAACAGGAGCAGCACCTGTACCGGTTCCGCCACCCATACCTGCAGTAATGAATATCATATCAGCAGAGCTGATTGCAGCTGTAATCTCATCAGCAGCCTCTTCAGCAGCAGCCTTACCCTTTTCGGGGTTAGCACCTGCACCCTTGCCGCCTGTGGTCTTATCACCTATCTGAAGCTTCTGATTAGCCTTAGATAAGAATAATGCAGCTTTATCAGTGTTGATAGCAATAAACTCAACACCCTTTACACCGGCATCTACCATACGGTTAACAGCGTTTCCGCCGCCGCCGCCGACACCTACTACTTTAATCTGAACAACATCTTCAGTTTCATTTCCAATTCCGAAAGGCATTGTGAATTCCTCCATTTTTAAAATTTAAACAACATTTTGCATTAAACTATTAAAACACAAAATAATAATAACATAGATATTTTTAAATTTCAATAGGTTATTTACAAAAAATATTATTTTTCTTCAACTTTTTATTGCTAATTGCTGTTTTCAAAGTATGAACCCTTATGATTTTCGGGTGTCCACATATCAAGTCTAAAGGTTCCGCTGTCGTTTTCAGACTTTGACTTCATCATAGTAATAAGCAACTGCATTTTTTCATTTACATAAGATGTATCGCCAAGCTCGGCTGTAAAACGGTTGTCAAAGCTAAGCTTTACAGAATGTATATCGGTAAGGTCGATATAATCAGCCTTAAAGGGAAAGCTGTCGGCAGTATTGCTAACAGCATCTATCACCTTTTGCACATTTTCATCACTGTGTGTAATTTTTTTGATTTTCTCTGCCGAAATTTTTGCCTCAGCCTCTACATAAATAAGACCATCGGGCTTTTCTGTATATTCCTTTAACACCCTGCCCTTTTTATCTGATGAGTAGTATATTTCATTGATTTTATAGCAATAAAGTTCACTTGCATCGGTAACGGTTATTTTCAGGGTATCGGGGAATTTTCTTGTAATTTTTATGTTATCAACAAAAGGCAGTTTGTTTTGCACCTTTGACAGTATTTTTTCTTCATTTACTAAAAGTAAATTATCTTTTACTTTAATTTCTGTAGCCTCTGCTACGGTTTCTGCCGTATAAAAGCTACTGCCCTGAACTTCAATGTGCTTTATGGGGAAAAACACGGTAACGGACAAACCGAAAAGAAGACCGACAGCAACCAGCAACAGAAAAACAAGAAGAGCAGTTTTTCTTCTTTTTCTTCTGTTTCTTCTTTTTGTTTTAAGTTCGTCCCGTTGCTTCATTTCAAAGCTCCTTTATATTTGCATTTAATCCTTTAAAGTTGTTTATTATGTCACAATATCCGCGCTCAATGTGATGTATTTCGCCGATTTTTGACTCTCCTCTTGCAGACAGTGCCGCAAGAAGAAGCGCCGCGCCGCCGCGAAGGTCGGTACAATTTACATCGGCAGGACTTAAGGTCTTTATTCCTTCACATACAGCCGTGTTGCCTTCAAGCTTTATCTGAGCGCCGAATTTATTAAGCTCTTCTATATATCTGAATCTGTTTTTAAAAATTGTTTCTTTAATTACATTTATACCGCAAATTTTGGAAAAAAGCGGCACTATAATGGGACCTGCATCGGTAGGAAAAGCAGGATAAACTCCTGTTGTTATACTATAGCCGCCCATATACTTTTCCTGACCTTTAAGATAAACCGTGTCGGCATTTGCTTTAATTTTACAGCCGATATCTTCAAAAAAGCGTAATACTGACTGCATATTTACTGCGCTGTTATTTAAAAGCAGTATTTCACCGTTTGTTATAGCGGCGGCAGAAAGATATGTAGTCGCAGCTATTCTATCAGGAATTACCCTGTGTTCCACAGTAAAAAGTCGGTTTACTCCCTCTATTATTACGGTTTTTGACCCTGCACCCTTAATTTTCGCGCCTGCGGCGTTAAGGAAGTCTGCCAGGTCACTGATTTCGGGCTCGGTGGCGGCATTTTCAATTACGGTAGTTCCTTTTGAAAGCGTTGCCGCTATAATAACATTTTCGGTTGCCCCCACACTTGGAAAGGCAAGTTTTATATTTGCGCCGTTTATTCCCTTTGGCGCACTGCAAACAATTCGGTCATCATCATTTACAATTTCTACGCCCAACTTTTCAAGGGCAGATAAATGAAGGTCTATAGGACGCGGTCCTAATTCACAGCCACCGGGATAGCTTATTACCGCCTTGCCCGTTCTGGCAATTATTGCGCCTAAAAACACAACCGACGAGCGCATTTCACTCATTAAATCGCGGCTTATTTCATAGTTTGCCGCATCTTTTGAATCAACTATTACGGTACTGTCGTCCCTTACGCAAACACAGCCCAGCATCATAAGAATTTTCAGCGCCGCGTCTACATCCGTTAAATCGGGACAGTTATGTATAATGCTTTTGTCCTTTATAAGAAGCGTTGCGGCGAGAATGGGTAGCACACTGTTTTTAGCTCCCTGAACCTTAATTTTTCCACTAAGCCTTTTACCGCCGTTTACTATATAACCTCTCATATAAGCACCCCGCAAATTATCTTATACTGTATAATATGCCGGATGTTGTTTTTTGACAAAAACTAGCCTATTAATTCCATTATTATATCGTAAATACGCTTATTTGCATCGTCTATAGCAACTTTTTGAGCGTTTACGCTCATGCTACTCAACAGTGACTTATCACTAATTATGGTTTCTACTGTTTTGATAAGTTTTTCACCGTTTAAATCCTTTTCCTCTATAACCTCAGCCGCACCAGCGTTTTTAAGTGTCATAGCATTATGGAACTGATGGTTTTCTGCAACATAAGGAGACGGAATAAGAATAGACGGTTTTCTGCAAACAGTAAGTTCGCTGAGTGTTATGGCACCTGCGCGGCAAATAACAAGGTCTGCCGCCGCCATACAGACGTCCATATCATCAATATATTCGCGTATAAATACATTATCATCAAGTTTTATATCAGCAAGAGAGTCACACATTGTTTTGTACCCTGCTTTACCGGTACCGTGAATATGATAATGACTGTTTTTGCCGTTAAAGTGGCGTATAAGCTCTGACACCGCCTCATTTATAGGTCTGGCGCCAAGGCTTCCGCCAAAGGACAGTATAACAGGCTTATCATCAAAGCCAAGCTTCTTTTTTGCCTGCTCTTTGCTCATATTTTTAAGTTCACTTCTCACGGGATTTCCCGTAATGTACGGCTTTTTATTAAGACTCAGTCGGTTTTCTGCCTCAGGCATAGCAAGCATAACTCTGTCTACTGTTTTAGAAAGCATTTTATTGGTGACGCCCGGATAAGCGTTCTGCTCGTGTATGGTGGTTTTAATACCAAGTTTCGCCGCCGCTTTAAGCACAGGGCCGCTTACATATCCGCCGGTGCCGACAACTACATCTGGGTGAAGCTTCTTTAAAAGCTTTTCTGCATCAACCGAAGCCTTCATAGCAAGGTATACTGTTTTAACATTATGAACTATACCTGACGGTGAAAGTTTTCTTTTAAAGCCCTGAACCTCAATGCTGTAAAAATCATAGCCTTTCTCGGGAACAAGCTTTGCTTCAAGCTTTTTTGCAGTACCGATATAACTGATTTTAGCATCAGGATGTTTTTCTTTTATATATCCTGCAACGGCAAGGGCGGGATTTATATGACCTGCTGTTCCTCCGCCGGCAAAAAGTATATGCATAAAATTTCACCTACACCTTTTCTAAATTTGCGCTTCGCGAGATAGATAGTACTATCCCCATTTCCGCAAGAAGAATTACAAGGGCTGTACCGCCGTAGCTGAAAAACGGCAGACTTATACCCGTATTGGGTATTGTATTAGTAACAACCATTATATTAAGCGCCGCCTGTAATGCCACCTGAAAGGTAAGACCTACAGCCATTAAAGAACTGTATTTTGACGGCGAATGCATAGCTATAGAAAAGCCGCGCCATACAAGAAGACAAAACAGAATAATTATTATCATAGCGCCGATAAGGCCCAGTTCTTCGCAAACTATTGAGAAAATAAAATCGTTATGTGGTTCAGGAAGCCATGAGTATTTTTGTCTTGACTGGCCTATTCCCCTACCAAAAAGTCCGCCTGAGCCAATAGCCAAAAGGGACTGAATGGTCTGATAACCGGCGCCTGTAGCGTCTGCCCAAGGGTCAAGCCAATACTGGAAACGACTTGCGGCATACTTAACAAGACCTGTAATTACAATAAGCATCACAGCACCTGCCGCCGCAATAGCGCCGCCGATTATATACTTTACCGCAAGGCCGCCCACTATCATCAGTATAATACCAATAAGCAACATAAGCACTGTTGCAGAAAGATGTGTTTCCACAACCACAAGACCGCAAACAAGACCAAGCAGTAACACAAGGCATAAAACAAATTTAAAATTATCCATTCTTTTGTTGTATTTCGCTATAAGGTGTGAAAACAAAAGAATAATTGCAAATTTTCCTATTTCTGACGGCTGGAAGGAAAAGGAACCGATAACAAGCCAACGTTTATGCTCCATACCCTCCTGCATAGGCGGAAGAGCCAGTACCAGCACCAACATGGCAACTGCCAGAATATAGATAAACAGCGAAAATTTGCGGTATACTTTACAGTCAATTCTGGACAGAAAAAGCATAAGCGCCACACCGATAACGGCAAAGATTGCCTGACGGACGATAAACTTATAGCTGTCACCGAACTGAGCGTAACAGTAGGCATAGCTGGCAGAAAAAAGCATTACAAGACCTATTGACAAAAGTATAATAACAAGGGAAAAGAAGCCGATATCCAGCTTTCCTTCCTGATATATACCCATTTTTTTAAGTACTCTTGCAAATAGGTTATCTTTCATCTGACCACTAACCTCCGAGGTTTAAAGTATTACTAAAAGTACTGCGAGTACGGCAAAAACAAAGCCGACAGCAGAAAATGAAAATACGATTTTTTCTTCGCTCCAATTACACATCTCAAAATGATGGTGAATAGGGCTCATTTTGAATATTCTTTTTTTAGTAAGCTTATAAAATGTTACCTGAAGCACAACTGAAAGTGCTTCTATAAGATAAACAATGCCTATAAGCAGAAGAAGTATTGGGCGTTCTGTTCCAAAGGAAAGGGCTACAACAGCACCTCCTAAAAACATAGAGCCGGTATCACCCATAAACACCTTTGCAGGATGCATATTCCATACCAAAAAGCCTCCGCAGGCTCCTGCTACTGCGGCACCGTAGGCATTCATACCCATAAGTGAGCCACCAAGAGCAGATATTATCATAAAGGCACATGCCGCAACCAGTGTAACCGATGAAGCAAGACCGTCAAGTCCGTCTGTAAGGTTTACCGCATTTACAAAGCCGTAAACAAAGAAAAATGCAATAGGCCAGAAAAGAAGCCCCGCGCCGCTTACAATGGATATATTACCTACAAAGGGTATCCAGGTTGTATTCATACCTGCAAAGGCAAGTGCTACCAGATACATAGCCGAAACAAAGCCCTGAAGTACGGTTTTCTGCTTTGCAGTAAGCCCTAAGTTTCTCTTTTTAACCACCTTAATGTAGTCATCAAGAAAACCGATAAAGCCCATAGCAAAGGCTAAAACCACACCTGCTATAAACATAGAAAGGCGTTTTGAGTCGGCGAATTCCTTTATAAGTTCTCCTTTTATTATAACCGAATAAATAATTCCTATAAGCAGAGAAAGCAGCACCGACGCCATAAGCATAACACCGCCCATAGTAGGTGTGCCCTGCTTATTTTTATGCCAGGACGGGCCGATATCAAGTATGGTCTGTCCAAATTTCAGTTTATGAAGATAGGGTATTACCTTAAAGCCAAGCAAGGCGGTTATTAAAAACGATAAGACCGCAACAATTATAGATGTAATATCCCTCATATTATACTTCCTTTCTGTTTTTCAGCGCCTCTGCTACAATTTCACGCTCATCAAGATGTATTGTTTTATCGGCAAGTATCTGATAGGTTTCGTGTCCCTTGCCTGCAAGAACTATAATATCGTCTGATAAAGCATTTTCCACTGCATAATTTATTGCTTCTATACGGTTTTTTATAGCAACATAAGGGGTTTTACTGTCCTTCATTCCCTCAAGAATATCGCTGATTATATCCGCAGGGTTTTCGCTTCTGGGGTTATCGCTTGTAACAATAACAAAATCAGAAAGCTCTGCGGCGATTTTACCCATTATGGGGCGCTTTGTCTTATCGCGGTCACCACCGCAACCAAACAATGTTATCAGTCTGCCCTTTTTACACTCCGAAAAGGTATTAAGTATATTGCTAAGACCATCAGGGGTGTGAGCATAATCTATTATTACCGTAAAATCAAAGGGATTTTTAACAACCTCTGCCCTACCCTTAACACCCTCTTGTGAGCAGAGAGCCTTTAAAACAATATTTGCATCAATACCGAGTTCTATAGCGCAAACTGCGGCAGACATAGCGTTATATACAGTGAATTTACCGCCCGTACTCATAGAAAGAGCCATGCTTTCTTTTCCGCAAAGCTTGAAATCCACTCCGTCTGCCCTATAATTTATAGAATCTGCATAATATGTAGCAGATTTATCATTTGCAGACAGTGTAATTTTATTACAGCAAAGTCCGCTTAAAATTCTCTCTGAATACTGGTCATCACTGTTTACAATAGCGGTTTTACACATTAAAAACAGTTTCTTTTTAGCCTCAAGATAATTATCCATAGTGATATGATAATCAAGATGGTCCTGAGTTAAATTAGTAAATATAGCCGCTTCAAAGGTAACACCGTATACTCTTTTCTGGTCAAGAGCATGGGAGGAAACCTCCATTACGGCATAGGTACAGCCCTTATTTACCATTTGGCTGAAAAGTTCGTTTAGCTGATAGCAGTCGGGGGTTGTTCTTTCGGTTTCAATTATCTCGTCACCTATCATATTCTGAATGGTGCCGATAAGGCCAACCTTTTCCCCTGCTGCTTCAAGAATCTTTTTAACCATATAGGTTACAGAGGTCTTACCATTTGTGCCCGTCACACCAACGAGCTTCAGTTTATAGGCAGGATTACCAAACCACTTAGCCGACATAGAGGCAAAAGCAGCGTGTGTATCCTCAACTATTACCTCTCTGTCACAGCCTGTTTTTCTCTCAGAAATAACTACTGCGGCGCCCTTATCAATAGCGGACTGCGCAAAATTATGACCGTCATTAACAGCGCCTTTTATACAGATATAGGCAAAGCCTTCACTAACCTTACGTGAATCACAGGTTATGCCTTTAATCTCACATTGACCAAAACTGGTTTTAACATCACCGATAAGCTCATAAAGTAGCATAAATTGACCTCCGGTTTTTATTCTTCCGGTACAAAGTCGGTAACCGTACTGTCACGGAAATAAACCGTAACTGACGTACCTGTACTTACAGTTTCTCCTGATTTTATACTCTGACTATACGCAAGTGTATTTGCAGAGGATAACGTATTACCCGAAAATTTAACATTTATACCCACTGCGGTGGCGGCATCGTTAACCTGTGACACCGTCATTCCACTAAAATTAGGAACTGTAGTTGTTTCATTTTGTGCAGATTCTTCATCTGTGTAAATTATTACAAGACCACCTGCATAAAGAGTATCATTAGAGGAAGGAAGCTGTGATACTACAGTATCCCCCTCGCCTACCACCTTGTAAATAAGGTTAGACCTTGTAATTCTTGATTTAGCCTCGTCAACGGTTTTTCCTATTACCGACGGAACGGAAATAGCGCGTTTAGCAAGTTCCTCCTCACTGTACTGAGGCTCAAAGCCCATATAAGGAAGAATCTCACCAAGAATAGCCGAAGCTACAGGCGCGGAAATTGTACCGCCGTAAATACTGTTGCCCATAGGCTCATCAAGAAGCACAAGCACAGCAATTTCAGGGTTTTCAATAGGCGCCATGCCAACATAAGAAGCTACATAAAAGCCGCTTTTTTTAGTGGCATTTATTTTATCCATTTTCTGACTGGTACCTGTTTTACCGCCTGTACGGTAACCCGCTACATAAGCGTTTTTGGCACCGCCGTTTACAACACCCTCAAGCGCTGTTCTAAGCTTCTCTGAGGTAGTTTCGGATATTACCTGACGGCGATATCCCGTAGATTTATTTTCCACAACATTGCCGCTGGCGTCAACCACCTTTGAAACCACATGGGGCTGAACAAGATAACCGCCGTTAACCGATGCGGCAGCCGCAGTTATAAGCTGAACAGGTGTGATTTTAAAGGTCTGACCGAAGGATGCAGATGCTAGCTCTACAGGACCCATATTAGAGCCTGAATAGTAAATTGAAGAGGTTTCACCGGGTACGTCTATACCAGTTTTGGCGGTAAAACCAAATGCCTCAAAATACTTAGAAAATGTATTTACGCCAAGCATCTGACCTATTGTTATAAAGGCAGGGTTGCAGGAATTACTCATAGCAGTCATAAGCGTCTGCACACCGTGACCCGTTCTTTTATGACAATGATAGGGCTGACCTGCTACCTGAGTATGACCTACGCAGGAAAAGGAAGAATCAAGCGCAACTGCATTTTCCTCAAGCGCGGCGGCGGCGGTGAAAATCTTAAATACAGAGCCGGGCTCATAAGCATCGGATACCGCCTTATTTCTCCACTGTCTGTTTCTAAGTTCGCTAAGCATTGCGGCTCTTTCGTCGCCCTCAAGGGCATCCACTATTGCCTGGTCTGAGGCGGAAAGTGCAAAGGGGTCATTCGGGTTAAAGTCACCCGAAACCGCCATAGCCAAAATTTCACCGGTGTTAACATTCATAACAATAGCAACACCGCGTTCATTACATTTGTTATCTTCAACAGCCTGCTTCAGCTGTTTTTCACATACATACTGAATGTAGTTATCAATGGTTAAAACAAGAGAATTACCCTGAGTTGCCTCTTCTACCATTTCATAGGTAAATGGCATATCAATTCCCTGAGCAGTTTTAGCCGCTACTACTCTGCCCGGCTCACCCGTCAGAGCTGTATCATAATAGCTTTCGATACCTGCAAGACCCTGGTCATCATCACCTACAAAGCCAAGCACAACCGAAGCCAGATTATTATTGGGGTAATAACGCTTGGTAGACTCGTCAAGACCGATATATTTTGAAAGCTGATACTGACTGTTATCGGCAATGAACTGTCTTACCTTATCAGAGGTTTCTTTATCAATCTTTTTCTTGACAATAACATAGTAAGAGCGTTTACCGGTATCCTCATATACCTCTTCTCTGTCAACGCCTAAAATTTCTGACAGACCGTCAGCGATAATATTCCTTACCTTTTCCTGTTTCTCGGCATCCTTAATGCTGAATATACCGTTAGGTGTTATGTATACTGTCCAGGCTGTAGTACTTGTAGCCAGAACATTCATATTTTTGTCGTATATATTACCTCTGGGCGCAGTTATAAGGCTGTCGTAAAGCTGTTGTTCAGATGCCATACCCTGATACTTTTCGCCGTTTATAAGCATAAGGTGAACAAGTCTGACACCCGACACACCCACAGTAATAATTACAGTGCAAAGCAGGACAATAAATATTCTTTTAAGCATAATTTTACCCGGTTTACTTACCATCTTATTATCCTCACTTTCTCACTTTTAAAATGCTTGAAAACGAGAGCCGAAAACTTCAACTCCCGTATCCTTATTTATATTATTTGTATTCTTCTACTATTCCTTGCCAAATTACTCATTTGCCAAAAGAATTTTTCCGTCACCAGTTTTTGCCATACTCTTATCATTTACACGTACATAAACCACCTGGCTCTTGTCCAGTTTGCGCATACCAAGGGCGGTTGCCTCGGCTTCAAGGTTTACATAGGAAATACGGTTTTCATATTCCATCTGCAAAGCAACGCTCTCGCTCTGCTTTGTAGCAAGTTCTGATTTTGCCTTGTTTATGGTGCTGTTAAGCTCGTTAACCTGAATTCTTAAGAATATGTTTGTGCATAAAGCACCCACAATAACAACTGTTGCAACAATAGAAAACGCACTGGCTGAAAAACGCGCTGCAACAGCCTTTTGCCTCGTCTTGCTTTTACGGCGAGGCATTTTTATTATATTGTCATCAGGCACACTCTGCGGCTTCTCTTTAGGCATAAACATCTGAAAATCGTATGCCAGAGAATCGTTATAATACTTGAGATTATTCATTTGCCTCGTCCTTTACAGTTTTTTTATGGTTCTTAGTTTTGCACTTCTGCTTCTCTTATTTTTACTTAGTTCCTCACTTGAGGGCTCTATTCCCTTTCGGTTTATAATTTTGCCTCTCGGTGTTTTACCGCAGACACAAACAGGTATATCTGGTGGACAGGTACAGCCCTGTGCAAATTCCTTAAACTTTCTCTTAACAATACCGTCTTCAAGAGAATGAAAGGTTATAATTGCAAGCACACCGTCTTTTTTCAGTAAATCAAAAGCGTCGTCAAGTACCGCTTTTAAAACATCAAGCTCACCATTTACGGCAATTCTAAGTGCCTGAAATACCCGCCTTGCAGGATGTCCGTCACGTCTTGCGTGAGCAGGAACACTGTTTGCTATTATTTCGGCAAGTTTTAGTGTTGTGGTTATAGGCTCTACTTCCCTTGCCTTTATTATTGCTTTTGCTATACGAAATGAAAATTTTTCCTCGCCGTAAAGAGAAAAAATTTCGCTTAGTTTTTCTAAAGAATACTGTGCAACTATATCGGCGGCGCTTATTCCCTCTTTGCTCATTCGCATATCAAGTGGGGCATCTTTATGATAGGAAAAACCGCGTGAGCCTTCATCAAGCTGATAAGAGGATACGCCAAGGTCAAGAAGTATACCGTCAACGGCGGTAACGCCTTCCTTTAAAAGCACATCCTTCATATTTACAAAGTTGCTTCTGATTACCTTTGCCGGCAGTCCCTCTAATCTCTCAGTTGCCACCTTAACGGCATCGGGGTCTTGGTCAAGCGCATAAAGAAAACCGCCTTTAAGCCTTTTAGCAATTTCTCTTGAGTGTCCAGCGCCACCCGCAGTGCCGTCTACATATATTCCGTCGGGCTTTATATTTAAAGCATCAATTGTTTCATTTAAAAGTACAGAATAGTGATTAAACTCCATTTTATACTCCTTAGAAGTTTAGTTCTTCCATAATAGAAGCAACAGATTCGGGAGTATATTTTTCGTTTTCTTCCTGCCAGAGAGCAGTGTTCCATATTTCAAGATTAGTATCCATACCGATAATATGGGCTTCACCATCAAGCTTGGCATATTCTCGAAGTGTTGGTGGAATAAGAATTCTGCCCTGTGCATCACACTCTATATTGAAAGCGCCGTCGTAAAGAAAACGCTTAACAACGCTTGATTTAGTACTGGGCAAGGTGCCAATATTTTCAACAAGCTTATTCCACTCACTCATAGAATAAACACAAAGACAGCATTTACCAGATATACCGCGGCAGATAATAAACTCCGCGCCGAGTTCTTCACGAAGCTTGGACGGAATGAAAACCCTGCCCTTTTTGTCAATATTATGTTGATATCCACCGTATAACATAGGTTTTCACCCCTCTTTCTTACCACTTTTAAACACTTTTATGTGTTTTTTATCCACTTTAAACCACTTTTACTGTTATTATAGAGCATTTTTATTCAAATTGCAATAGTTTTTTTAAAAAATATGCAAAAAAATAAAAAAGCCGCGAAGTTTTTTTACTTCGCGGCTTTTCTGCCCTATAAATTAAATATTTTTTTAGCATTAAGACCTAAGATTTTTGCTTTTTCTTCATCGGTGAAATCAAGGGATAAAAATGTTTCCATTTCGCTTTTCGGTGACCACATAGGATAATCGGTACCGAAAAGTATTCTGTCAGCCCCGTATTTCTTCATAAGGGCGTATACTTCCTCCCTTTCGGTAAAGCCAAAGCAAGATGAACAGTCTACATAAAGATTATCATAATATGACAGCTTTTCATAGGCTTCTTGCCACACCGACCAACCTGCAAGGTGTGCGCCGATAAAGGTCAGCTTTTTAAAGGTTTCCAGTATTGGAATTATTCTGTTAGGGTTTGAATAGTCGTACCTGTAATCACCTGTGTGCATTAGTAATACAAGATTATTCTTTTCACACAGCTCGTAGATTTGCATACACCTTTCACAGTCGCTTTCGAAGCGCTGTATGTCGGGGTGAAGCTTAACGCCTTTAAGGCCCAACTCTAAAAGATGCTCAACATCACCCTTTATGTCTTCACTTTCGGGATGAAGTGTGCCAAGACCGGTTAATTTACCATTATGCTCTGAAACGGTTTTGGAAATAAACTCGTTAATGCTTTTTACCTGCTTTGGCGTTGTTGCCACAGACTGAACAATAAAGTGGTCAACCCCTGCCTCGCTTCCCATATGCAAAAGGTCAGAAACCGTACCCAGACCTGCCGCAGTTGTACTATAAAAATTATCAGTACCCTCTACAGCCTTTTGAGCAATTTTTTCGGGATAGATATGACAGTGAGAATCTACTGTATAAAATTTGTTTTGAACCATTTTTATCACCGATTACTCATCAAGTCCCAGTTTTTTGGCGGCTTCCTCTCTCATTTTGTACTTAAGTATTTTACCTGCCGCATTCATTGGGAACTTATCTACAAAATCAATATAGCGAGGAACCTTATGACGCGCCATATTGGCGGAAATATAACCCTTTATTTCTTCTTCGGTCATAGTTTCGCCCTCTTTAAGAATAATACAGGCCATAATTTCTTCGCCGTACTGCTTATCGGGAACACCTATAACCTGAACATCACTTACCTTAGGATTAGTGAATATAAATTCCTCAATTTCCTTAGGATAAATGTTTTCTCCGCCTCTGATAATCATATCCTTAAGACGACCTGTTATAAGATAGTTTCCGTCAGGGCGTCTGCAAGCTAGGTCGCCTGTGTGAAGCCAACCGTCCTTATCAATAGCCGCCGCTGTAGCCTTAGGCATTTTATAATAGCCCTTCATTATATTATAGCCACGGGCAACAAACTCACCGTTAACTCCGTCAGGGCAGTCCTCCCCTGTTTCGGGGTCGATTATCTTACACTCAACATTAGCAAATGCGCTGCCTACGGTTTCGGTTCTAACCTCAAGAGAATCATACCAGCTACTCATAGTGCAACCGGGTGACGCTTCGGTCTGACCGTAAACAGATACAATTTCCTTCATATTCATAACCTCTGTTGCCTGTTTCATAAGGTCGGCAGGACAGTTAGAGCCCGCCATAATGCCCACACGCATATAAGAAAAGTCGGTTTTTTCAAAATCAGGGTGCTGCATCATAGCAATAAACATGGTAGGTACGCCGATAAAGGCGGGAAAATGGTCATTATGAACACAAGCGAGAGAAGGCTTTGGTGAAAAATACGGCATAGGATACATAGTTGTACCATGAGTCATAGACGCGGTCATAGAAAGTACCATACCAAAGCAATGGAACATAGGCACCTGTATCATCATTCTGTCTGCGGTAGAAAGATCCATATGGTCGCCGATATACTTTCCGTTATTTACAACATTATAGTGAGTAAGCATAACACCCTTAGGAAATCCTGTAGTACCCGAAGTATACTGCATATTACAAACGTCGTCCTTATCAACAGCCGCCGCCATTCTGTAAACCTCTTCCACAGGGGTATCAATAGAACGTGCCAAGGCGTCATTCCAGGTCATACAGCCCTTCTGTTTAAAGCCTACGGTAATTACATTACGAAGGAAAGGAAGTTTTTTGCTGTGAAGAGCGCTTCCTGACTTCATAGTTTCAAGCTCAGGACAAAGACGGGCTATAATTTCGCCGTAGTTTGTATCCTTGCTTCCCTGAGTCATAATAAGGGTATGGGTATCCGACTGCTTAAGCAGATACTCAGCCTCGTGAATTTTATAAGCGGTGTTAACCGTAACAAGTACGGCACCTATTTTTGTAGCCGCCCAGAAGGAAATATACCACTGAGGCACATTCGAAGCCCATACAGCTACCTTGGTACCTGCCTTTACGCCCATAGAAACAAGGGCTCTGGCAAAGGTATCAACGTCATCTCTGAACTGGCTGTAGGTACGGGTATAATCAAGGGTGGTGTACTTAAATGCATACTGGTCAGGAAATTCCTCTGCCATTCTGTCAAGCACCTGTGGGAAGGTAAGGTCAATAAGTAAATCCTTTTTCCACACAAATTTTCCCGTATGAGTTTTGTTGTAGTAAAGTGTAGTTTCGTTTTTAGAAATATCACCATACTGCTTCATAAAGTTGACAAAATGAGAGAATATAATCTCCATATCGTCAAGCTCCTCACACCATGAGGGGTCCCATATCAGTGAGAAATATCCGTCATAATTTACACTGCGAAGAGCCAGCATCATATCGTTAATAGGCATTTCGCCCTCACCGATAAGACAATTTTCCAATTTACCGTTAACTTTTTGCGCGTCCCTTACATGAACGTGTTTTACATAAGCACCCAGATTTTTAATAATCTGTTCAGCATCTTCTTTACCTATGAAATATGCAGAATACATATCAAGCGAAGCCGCAAGACTATCACTTGCAAAGAGTTCAAGAGTATCTCTGAGAATCTCGGTATTAGAGAAGATACCCGAGGTTTCAAGAAGCAATGTAACCCCGTTTTCCTCGGCATCGGATATGGTTTTTTCAATAATAGAAACCACGCAGGCTGTAGCCTTTTCGATATCCTCTGCCATACCGGCGTGAAGTCTTATAAAGGGTATTTTAAGGCGCTTTGCAATATCAATACAGGCAAGAATTTCATCCACGCTTTTATCAAATTCATCATTATCTGCTATATTGCAAATAGTATCAATGCAGGGTAAAGAAAGCTTCTTTTCGTAAAGCTTTCTTATTGTTCCTGCCGCTGTATGCTCGTGAAAAGCGCCGTCCTTATCAGTAAAAAGAGGATTATTTATATTATGAAGTTCAATTCCCTCAAACTTAAGGTCTTTTGCTATTTCACAAAATTCTTCAAAGGATATATTATGCCATCCTTTTGTAGAAAAAGAGAATTTCATTTTTATGCCTCCTCGTAAACTATCTTGTTTACAGCACTAAGATATGCGCGAATACTTGCGCCTATAATGTCGGTGGAAATACCGTTACCCGAATAAAGCTTTCCGTTTGCTCTCAGTTTTACAAGAGCGCTACCCATAGCCTCTTTACCTTCTGTTACCGACTGAATCTGGAAATCATCCAGTTCAAAATGGGTTCCTATTATCTGCTCAATAGCAAGGAAAGCCGCATCAATAGGACCGCTACCGATAGAAACACCCTGATAGGTTTTGCCTTCTTTTTCAAGGGCAACCTGAGAGCTTGAAGAAATAATATTACCTGTGTTTACAACATAATTGATAAGCTTATATGTGGCAGGAACCTGCAAGGCTACGCTTGCAACTATAGCATCAAGCTCTTTATAGCCAACATTTTTCTTTTCTGCCACACGCACAAATTCATCATAAACCTTACCGCTGTCCTCATCACTTAAATCATAGCCGAGTTTCAGCACTGCAGTAGCAACAGCGGTGCGATCAGAATCTTTGTCAAGAGCGACGGTATTATCTATACTTTCACTGCTTACACTGTTTTTGCCATCCTTTGAGTTTTCTTTAACCCAGTTTATCTGTTTTATAATACGGTGTAAATTTGTATAATTTATATCTGCATATATACCAAAGGAATTACCGCAGTTATTTATCATTTCTGCAAAGGTTTCAAGAGGAACGGCACCTGTACCTACTGCTGTCTTAACAACAGAAACACCATTTCTTACAGCAAGTACGGCATCGGCTACTGCCATACCGTTTTTGTTATCGCAAAATGCGCCAACCTCTACATCTGCCTTTTTGCAAACCTTACGGGCAAAATCAGCAAACTCATCGGGCAGCATTGTTTCTGCGGCGCTGTCATAAACCGAAACCGATGTAGCACCGGCATTTACAGCAGTTTTGATGGCAGATTTAAGAAAGTCTTCTTCAGCACGGGTAGCATCAATGGCACAGAACTCGACATCCTCTACCCTTTCTTTTGCGGCACCAACAAGAGATTCAATAAAGGGAAGCATTTTATCAGGCTTTTTATGACAAACATATTCCATACCCACGGGGGACACGGGAAGTTCAATTCTTATCCTTTTATTAACCGCATTTGAAAGCGCGGAGGCAGCATTGTCTATGCTTTCTTTTGTCATACCGCCTGCAACAGAGAGGATACCTGATTTAACAAAAGAAGAAATAGTTTTTACAAGTAAAATATCAGTTCTTGCGTTTTCAATAGCGCCAAGCTCTATTATATCAATTTTTAGATTTTCAAGCTGTCTTGCAATTTCAATTTTTTCCTTGAAACTGTAGCTTACTTCACCACTGCAAAGAGTTGTATCTGCAATTCTTACTTTTCTCATAATAATTCTTCCTTTCTAAACTAAAACAAATAAAAAGCCCCTGAAACCATAATAGTTTCAGGGACGAATAATATTCGCGGTACCACCCTAATTACCGTATAAACGGTCACTCAGTAAGGCTCCAACAAGCCTTTTGCCATGATAACGGGGCACGCCGTAACCGCTTACTGTGTTTCAGCAGTTCTGCTCCGGAACGAGACTTACTTTATACTACCGTATCGGCTCTCACCAACCGCCGACTCTCTGAAAACAAGCGCATATAAAGAATAATTCCTTCATCGCATTTAAAAATTTGAGATAATTATATCACCGCAATTTTAGTTTGTCAACCACTTTTTTAAAATTAGTCGATTTGCTCGGTCCAGTTGAACTTATCCTCAGCATTACCCCACTGAATAGATGTAAGGGTATCGTAAAGGTGCTGAGTAACTTCACCGATTTTGCCGCCGCTAACCTGGTGCTTTACACCCTTGTAGCAAAGTTCACCAATAGGAGAAACTACAGCAGCAGTTCCGCAACCCCAAGCCTCTTCAAGAGTACCGTTGTTCATAGCCTCTTCAAGCTCATCAATGCTAAGCAGTCTTTCACTTACCTTATAGCCCTCGCTTCTTAGCACCTCAAGGCAGGATTTTCTTGTAATACCGGGGAGAATTGAGCCCGAAAGCATAGGAGTAACGATTTCGCCGTTGATTTTGAACATTACGTTCATAGCGCCAACCTCTTCAATATACTTTCTCTCAACACCATCAAGCCAGAGTACCTGTGAATAGCCCTGCTGTTCAGCGCGCTCACCTGCTCTGTTACTTGCTGCATAGTTACCGCCACATTTAGCATAACCGGTACCTCCGCGCACAGCACGAACATCCTGGTCTTCTATCATAATTTTAACCGGGTTAATGCCCTCTTTATAGTAGCTGCCTACAGGTGAAGCAATAATAACAAAGGTTGCGTTATGTACAGCGTGAACACCTAAGGTTTCGTCATTACCGAACATAAAGGGACGAAGATAAAGTGAAGTACCTGCCGCAGAGGGAGTCCAGTCCTGCTCTAAAGCGACAAAGGTTTTAAGAGCCTGCATAGCGTCCTCTTCAGGAATCTGAGGCAGACAAAGTCTTTCTGCAGAGCTGTTCATACGACGGATATTCTCTATAGGACGGAAAAGCTGTACCTTACCGTCTTTGCGTCTATAAGCCTTAAGGCCCTCAAAAATCTCACTGCCGTAATGAAGAACAGTAGAGGCAGGATGCAAAGAAATATTCTCAAAGGGAACAATTCTTGCATTATACCAACCCTTATCTCTTGAATAATCCATCATAAACATATGGTCGGTAAAATATTTTCCAAAGCCCAGTACACTGCTGTCGGGTTTTTCTTTAGGACAGGCAGTTTTAGTAATAGAAATATTCATATTCCTTAATTCTCCTTAAGATTAGTTTTCAGCGCCTATCTGCATAGCCTTGCGGTTTATATCAGCCATATCTGCACGTTTTGCAGAAATAACCTTTGAAAGAGCAGCGTCAACGCTTTCTTTTTGGAAATCGTTAAGTTCACTTAATACCTTACCTACTATAATCATATTAGCAAGGGTAGGCATATTATTATCACTTGCCAGCTTTGTGGCAGGAATATAGAAAACCTTAACGTCATCTCTTTCTACCTTGCGCTCAATAAGGGTTGAGTCAAGGAAAATCATACCGCCTTTCTTTACGGTAGACTCATATTTATCAAGAGAAGGAAGATTCATAGCGATAAGCACATCAGGTTTTGATACTATGGGAGAACCCACGGGCTCGTCACTGACAATTACGCTACAGCTTGCTGTACCGCCGCGCATTTCGGGGCCGTATGACGGAAGCCAGCTTACCTGCTTATCATCAATAAGGCCTTTATAAGCCATAAACTTACCGGCGAAAAGAATACCCTGACCGCCAAATCCCGAAAACAAAAACTGTTTAGTAGCCATTATTCTTCCCCCTTTTCTGCGCTTCTGTCTTTATAAACGCCAAGCGGATAATAAGGAATCATTTTCTCGTCAATCCACTCAAGTGCCTGTTTTGGTGTCATACCCCAGTTGGTAGGACAACTTGACACAACCTCAACAAGAGAAAATCCCTTACCGTCTATCTGATTCTGGAAAGCCTTTTTAATTGCCTTCTTAGCGTTCTTTACATTTTTAACATTGTTAACTGTGACTCTTTCGAGATACTCAGGGCCGTCAAGCTTTGAGAGCATTTCACAAACCTTAACGGGATAGCCGCAATGGTTTACATCTCTGCCGTAGGGTGAGGTCTGTGTTACCTGACCGGGAAGAGAGGTCGGAGCCATCTGTCCGCCTGTCATACCGTATATAGCATTGTTAATGAATATAACGGTTATGTTTTCATTTCTTGCGGCACTGTGTACGGTTTCTGCCATACCGATAGAAGCAAGGTCACCGTCACCCTGATAGGTAAATACTATATGATTTTCAGGGTCAGCGCGCTTAACACCTGTAGCAACGGCAGGTGCGCGTCCATGAGCGGCCTCTATCATATCACAACCGAAATAATTATACGCCATAACGGAACAGCCAACAGGGGCTATACCAATGGTTTTGCCCTCAATACCGAGTTCGTCAATAACCTCAGCAACAAGACGGTGAACAATACCGTGAGTACAGCCGGGGCAATAATGCATAGGCACATCGGTAAGTGCATGCGGTTTATCAAAAACTACCATTATTTTGCGCCTCCTTTTGCTGCTTCTTTAATTGCGTCGAGTACTTGTTCGGGAGAAGGAATCATACCGCCTGCACGGTTGCAAAGGGTTACGGGAACCTTGCTCTCACTTGCAAGACGAACGTCCTCTATCATCTGTCCCATAGAAAGCTCAACAGATATAATACTGCTTACCTTTTCGGCAGCCTCTTTAAATGCTTTTGTGGGGAAAGGCCAGAGAGTAATAGGACGGATAAGACCAACCTTAATACCCTGCTTTCTTGCCTCATTTATAGCGTTTTTAGAAACACGGGCGGCAATACCGAATGCGGCAATACAAATTTCTGCATCGTCCATAAGATACTCTTCCCACATGGTTTCGTTTTCCTCTATGTACTTATAGCGTTCAAAACGCTCAAAGTTTGATTTTTCAAGTTCTTCGGGAACAAGGAAAAGAGAGTTAACAATATTATGCTCGCGCTCCATTTTGGTTCCTGTGGTAGCCCAGGGCTTATCTATTTTCTCTGATACCTCAAAATCGAGAGAAACAGGCTCCATCATCTGTCCCATAGTACCGTCGGCAAGAATCATAGATGTCATACGGTATTTGTCAGCGAGTTCAAAGCCCTTAACAGTAAGGTCAGCCATTTCCTGAACAGAGGCGGGGGCAAGAACTATCATTTTAAAGTCGCCGTGTCCGCCTGCCTTTGTAGCCTGAAAATAGTCAGACTGAGAGGGCTGAATACCGCCAAGGCCGGGGCCACCGCGCTGAACGTTTACTATAAGGGACGGAAGGTCAGCACCTGCAATATAAGAAAGGCCTTCACCCTTAAGGGAAACTCCGGGGCTTGAAGAAGAGGTCATAACACGCTTACCGGTAGAAGCAACGCCGTATACCATATTGATAGCGGCGATTTCACTTTCAGCCTGAAGGAAGGTTCCGCCGATTTTGGGCATACGTTTTGCCATATAAGCGGCAATTTCTGTCTGGGGAGTTATAGGATAACCGAAGTAATGACGACAGCCTGCAACAATAGCGGCTTCGGCAATAGCTTCGTTACCCTTCATCAAAACTTTATCTGCCACTTTACTCACTACCTTTCTACCTTAATGATACAGTCAGGACACATTGTTGCACAGAAAGCACAGCCAATACAAGCGTCAATATTTGCCGCTTCTACAGGGTGATGTCCCTTTTTGTTGATTTTGTCATTTGCGAGAATAAGTACCTGCTTGGGACAGGCATCTACGCAAAGGCCGCAACCCTTACAGTTGTCGGTTTTAAATGTTAATTTTGCCAAAATAAACACTCCTTAGCAAATTATATATTCGAAGGCACAAATTTAATTTGTG
Organism: Acutalibacteraceae bacterium; assembly: GCA_045590395.1. GTDB lineage: Bacteria > Bacillota > Clostridia > Oscillospirales > Acutalibacteraceae > SIG607. Next base: position 51,164 of record JAZNQX010000063.1, on the reverse strand, counting down.
GAATCTACAAAATTTTCTTCTGCAGTTTAAGTCCCAAAAGATTAGGTATCTTGTCCTTTAAAGACTCATACAGGTCTTCTTTTACACAGGTCATAACTACAGGAAGGCCTGTGGCTTTTGATATATCATTAGCATAGTTGACAGAGCTTAAAACATCCTCTGCCGTGGTTTCTTCACCAAGGTTTGAATTGTTAACAAGGCCTGTAAATTTAATTTTTGCCGCAGCCTCTATTTCAGAAAAAACCTCTATTAAAGACTCGGTATCTCTGGTTAAGGGACGAAACGAATTTATAACCATAAGCATTTCGAAGTCATTTTCCTCTGAAATTTTATCCGAAATTCTGCCCAGAACCAGTGCTCCTCTGTCATCACCGCCGATATCAAGTACACATTTAAGTGTTTTATCATCGGTAATGGCGTACACATCCTGTGGGAGAGCCGGAATATCTACATTAGAGTTTGCATACTCAGAACAGATAAGCCTTATACCCTTGCTTTTAAGCTCTTCACTGCTGTCCTTTGTTCTGAAATAAGGATTTACTATGTCAAGGTCAGCAAGGGCGATATTATTATAGCTCTCTTTAAGCTTAATTGCAACATTAACGGCTATATTTGTTTTACCGCTTCCGTAATGTCCGCAAAAAAGCGTAAGTCTTTTTTTACCTATCATAATACTCGCCTGCCTTTCCTTTAATTATAACTTATTTCTTTGAATTTTTCCGCTGGTAGTTTTAGGAAGACTATCTTTAAATACTACTATACGAGGATATTTATAAGGTGCAGTCTTATCCTTAACATATTTCTGGATTTGTTTCTTTAGTTCTTCTGAAGGCTCGGTTCCGGGAACAAGTACAATACTTGCCTTTACAACCTGACCTCTTACTTCATCCGGTGCAGCAGATACACCGCACTCAAGAACGAAGGGAAGCTCCATAATAACACTTTCTATTTCGAAAGGCCCAATTCTGTAGCCCGAAGACTTAATAACATCGTCAACGCGACCTACATACCAGTAGAAGCCGTCTTCATCACGCCAAGCGGTATCTCCTGTATGGTAATAACCGTCGCGCCAGGTTTCTTTTGTTTTTTCTTCATCACCGTAGTAACAGGTAGCCAGTCCGCAAGGAAGACCGTTTTCAATATTTATAACGATTTCACCTGTTTCACCTGCAGGAACATCTTTGCCATCGCTATCTACAATATGAACATCGTATATAGGTGCAGGTTTACCCATAGAACCTATTTTATGGGGTGCGCCCGTCATATTACCGATAATCATAGTGCTTTCGGTCTGGCCGAAGCCCTCGAGAATCTGAAGCCCTGTAATTTTTTCAAACTGACGGTAAACCTCGGGATTAAGCGCCTCACCTGCCGTTGTCATATGCTTAACAGAGGAAAAATCATATTGTGCTATATCCTGCTTTATAAGCATACGGAGCATTGTAGGAGGAGCACAGAAGGTGGTTATATTGTGCTTTGCAAACATGGGCAGTATTTCTGCAGCATCAAAGCGGTCAAAATCATAAACGAATATACCTGCCTCGCAAAGCCACTGACCGTAAATTTTGCCCCAGGTAGCCTTTGCCCAGCCTGTATCAGATATTGTAAAGTGAAGTCCGTCAGGGTCAACACAGTGCCAATATTTTGCAGTATGGAAGTGTCCGAGAGGATACTTATAGCTGTGTGCGGCAATTTTGGGATAGCCCGATGTACCCGAAGTAAAGTACATAAGCATTAAATCGTCACCGCAGGCGGTATCCTCGGTACGCTTATAGTGGGTGCTGTAAAGGATATATTCCTCGTCAAAGCTTCTCCAACCTTCACGCGCTCCATTAACTATAAGCTTGTTTACAAGCTGAGGATTATTCTCAGCAGCTTTCTCAGCCTGATATGCTGTATCACCATCTGCAGTACAGATAATTGTACTAACACCTGCAGATTTAAAGCGGTAATCAAAATCGTGTTCAACAAGTTGATTTGTAGCAGGTATAGCTATGGCACCCAGCTTATTAAGTGCAATAATTGAGAACCAAAACTGATAATGGCGTTTAAGCACCAACATAACGCGGTCGCCCTTTTTAATACCAAGAGATTTAAAGTAGTTGGCGCACTGGTTAGAAGCTTTTTCAATATCCTTAAAGGTAAAGCTACGCTCTGTACCGTCCCTTGATATATGAAGCATTGCACGTTTTTCAGGGCTTTTGTGAGCAATTTCATCAACAACATCGAAACCGAAATTGAATTTATCGGTATTTTTAAACTTTACAGAAACAGGTGTACCGTTATCGTTCTCGGTAACATCTATATATTTATGGTATACTCTTTCTTTATTATCCTTTTTAACCGCTTTAGGCTCAAGAATAGTTTTAGCGGGTAAAAGCTCGGGAATAGGCTCACCTGTGGGGTTTAAAACAATAGCGTAGAAAAGACAGTCCTTACCGCCTATTGCTATCATACCGTGGGCAACGTCACTGTCATAGTAAATGCTGTCCCCGGGGCCCAGTATTTCCTTATGCTCGCCTACCTGAACCATAAGCTGACCTTCAATAATTATATCAAGCTCCTGACCGGCGTGGGTAGTTAGCTCAATATCCCTTGACTGCGCTTCTTCACTGTATATACTGCGAACATAAAGAGGCTCGGCAATACGGTTTTTAAACGCATAAGCAAGGTTATAATAGGTCATACCGTGAGCCTGTGCAATTTTCTGGCCTGAGCCTGCACGGGTAACGGTATATGATTTAAGTGTAGGGCTGTAACCCTCAATAATATCGGTAACATTTACGTTAAGAGCAAGTGCGCAACGGTAAATAAAGGCAAAGTTTAAGTCACTGTTGCCATTTTCACATTCTATATACTCAGCCACCGAAACAGCGGTTTTTTCTGCCATTTGTTCCGTTGTTAAGCCTTCGATTTCGCGAAGCTCTCTGATACGCCCCGCCATTTCCTTGATTTTAAAATCAAGCCCTGTAATCTGTTCCATAAGTTTATCTCCATTTCCGTTAGGACGTAAAAAACACCCGTCCCAAAGTAATGCCTTTGAGACGAGTGCCGATATTCACACCCGCGGTACCACTCAAATTGCGGAAATCCGCCACTCTTGGAATCTAACAATTCCTATGCATTAACGCAGCAATCACGGAGGAGTTCTACTGATATTAAATACTTTCTTCTCCCCGGCTCAGAAGCTACAAACACAAAATTCCAACCTAACGGTTTTCACCAACCACCGTTTCTCTGCAAGGAAGAATTAAGCGCACTCTTCGTCAAAGCCTTTAATATCCGTCTTATTGTATCACAACTTTGGAATATTGTCAATATTTAAAGATAAAATTAACATTACAGTTTATTTCGCTGAATTTTTCCGCTAATAGTTTTGGGAAGTTCGTCCTTAAACACAACTATTCTCGGATATTTGTAAGGTGCGGTATGCTCTTTTACATAGTTTTGGATTTCTTTCTTAAGCTCTTCTGTAGGAGCGGTTCCGGGAACAAGTACGATACTTGCCTTTACAACCTGACCTCTTACTTCGTCGGGTGCAGCAGATACACCGCATTCAAGAACATAAGGAAGTTCCATAATAACGCTTTCAATTTCAAAGGGTCCGATACGGTAACCCGAAGACTTAATTACATCATCAATACGGCTTACATACCAGAAATATCCGTCCTCATCTCGCCAAGCGGTATCACCTGTATGGTACATACCGTCGTGCCAAGCATCATTTGTTTTTTCTTCGTCAAGATAATACTCTTTAAACAGTCCGCAGGGAACGCCGTCCTTAGTATGAACAACTATTTCGCCTACTTCACCGTCGGCAACAGGATTACCGTCAAGGTCAACAATATCAACATCATACTGAGGAGAAGCCTTACCCATAGCGCCAACCTTGGGGGTAGTTCCGCAAAGGTTTGCAATGGTAAGGGTAGTTTCGGTCTGACCGAAGCCCTCCATTATCTGAAGTCCCGTTGCTTCTTCAAACTGACGGAATACTTCAGGATTCAGCGCCTCACCTGCAGTGGTCATATGATTGATTGAGGAAAGGTCATATTTTGAAAGGTCACTCTTTACAAGCATACGAAGCATTGTAGGAGGTGCGCAGAAGGTTGTGATGTTGTACTCTGCAAACATAGGCAGAATCTCATCTGCATCAAAGCGGTCAAAGTCGTATACAAATACGGCGCCCTCGCAAAGCCACTGACCGTAAAGCTTACCCCAGAGTGATTTACCCCAACCTGTATCAGAAATAGTAAGGTGTAAACCGTCTCTTTCGCAACAATGCCAATATTTTGCGGTAACAAAATGGCCTAAAGCGTAGGTATGCTTATGAGCCGCCATTTTAGGATTACCCGTAGTTCCCGAAGTAAAGAACATAAGGGCGGTATCTTCACCTGCTGAAGCGTTTTCTTCTCTTTCAAATTTGCCCGAAAACAGTTTATATTCGCTGTCAAAATCGTGCCAACCCTCGCGTTTTCCGTTAACAAGCACAAGGTTTTTAACGCTCTTACAATTAGCGGCGGCGCGCTCGGCAATTTCTGCAGTATCACCGTCGGCAGTACAAACAAGGGTGTTAACACCTGCCGCATTGAAACGGTATTCAAAATCATGCTCTTTAAGCTGATTAGTAGCAGGAATAGCCACAGCGCCGATTTTGTGAAGAGCCACCATACAGAACCAGAACTGATAATGACGTTTGAGCACCAGCATTACTTTATCTCCCCTCTTGATACCGAGAGAAGTAAAGTAGTTAGCGCACTGATTAGAAGCACGCTTTATATCCTTAAAGGTAAAGCGTCTTTCCTTCTTTTCTCTGTCTATATGAAGCATAGCAAGTTTTTCAGGATATTTATCTGCAATACCGTCAACAATGTCAAAGCCAAAGTTGAATTCATCGGTATTTTTAAATTTGATATCTAAAAGCTCGCCGTTTTCGTTTTCGGTAGTTTGTAGGAACTTTTCGCAAACAAGTGCTTCTGAATTTTTAGCAGAAACAATACTGCGACGCACCGTTTCTTCCTTTACTTCTTCGCCGGGAAGAACAACAGCACAGAAAACACAGTCACTTCCGCCTACAGCTATCATACCGTGAGGAGTAGAGCTGTTATAATAAATGCTGTCGCCCTCGTTTAAAATTTCAATATGATTTCCGACCTGAACCTTAAGAGAACCGCTCATTATAAGGTCAAATTCCTGTCCCGAGTGGGTAGAAAGCTGTATAGGTTTATTTTGCTGAGCGGCAGAATATTCATATTTTACCCAGTAAGGCTCTGCAATTTTATCTCTGAACTTAGGGGCAAGGTTTTTAATATCGATGCCGTCTTCTTTAGCGGTTGCCTGACCCTTTCCCTTTCGTGTTACAGTATAGGTTGAAAGACGAGCAGAGTGTCCCTCTAAAAGCTCGGTAAGCTCTACATCAAAGCACAATGCACACTTATGAATAAATGAAAAAGGTATGTCAGCTTCAGCACTTTCGTAAGAAATATATTTTTCCTCGCTGACTTCCGTTTTAGAAGCCATTTCTGCAATAGACCAGCCCATAATCTCGCGCATTTCTCTAATTCGCAGAGCTATCTCTAATAGTTGCTCTTTTGCAGTATTGGTTTTCATAAAATTACTCCCTTTCTGTTTTTAAAAAAATAACACCCATCTCAAAGAAACTTTGAGACGGGTGTGAAAATACACTCGCGGTACCACTCAAATTGCGGAAATTTTCCGCCACTCTTGGAATCAAACAATTCCTATGCCTTTACGCAGCAATCACGGGAAGCGTCTACTAGGATAACCTTTCGGACTTCCGGCTCGGAAGGGATGGGTCTTTTAAGAATTTCTATTACCGGTTTTCAGCAACCACCGGCTCTCTGAAAATACAAACTCTTGACCGTCTTCGTCACAGCTTTTATTAAGTATGAAAAGAGTATAGCACCATATTTTTAAGTTGTCAAGGGTTTTTTGAAAAAATTTTTAAAACCAGTTTTTTTATATCAATGATAACTCAAATCAATATTTTTCAATGATTTGCATAATGATGCTGTTCTCTCTCAGTGATATTCCATCTTCGATGGAGTGATATTTTTGACAAGTCAAAAGTGATATTAAAACCTTTGGTTTTAGTGATATTATATTTGCCATAAAACTGTGCGGAGCACAATATCACTCGGCGTAAGCCGAATATAACTGCACAGCAATATAACTTGCCGTAGGCAAATATAACTAAAAAACGACTTGTTTTAACAAGTCGTTTTTTCTGGTGACCCATCGGAGAAGAATGAGCTTCGCACATTCCGTCCTCGACGACCGTTCGCTTTGCGAACAGTACCCGTCTCACACTTCGCGTCTAAAAACAGTTCACCGAACTGTTTTCTTAACGCCGCTCACTCTCTCAGAGTTCGATTCTCCGTTTTATTATCGAACAAAAAAGAAACCCGAAGCTTTTGCTTCGGGTTTTGGTGACCCATCGGAGAATCGAACTCCGGACACCATGATTAAAAGTCATGTGCTCTACCGGCTGAGCTAATGGATCATATCTTTTTTGCAACGATAATTATTATAACAAAGAGGCTTGCTTTTGTCAAGCACTTTCTTTAAAAATATCGTGGGGCAAAAATGCCCCACGAAAACACTTTATTTTACTACGATATTAACAAGCTTCTTAGGTACATAAAGTTCTTTGACAATAGTTTTGCCCTCGAACAGTGCAGATATACCTTCTGCTTCTTTTGCAAGGGCAATTGCATCATCTGCGCCTATTTCGGCAGGAATATTTATTCTGCCGCGAAGTTTACCGTTAATCTGTATAACAATTTCAACGGTAGACTCAATGCACTTAGCCTCGTCATACTGAGGCCAGCTTGCCTGATTAAGTCTGCCTTCAAAGCCCAGTTCCTCCCAGATTTCCTCGGTTATATGAGGAGCAAAGGGGTTAAGGAGGATAAGAAGAGTCTTATATTCTGCCTTGTTGATAGTATTGCCTACAGTATTAATGAAAGACATCATAGAAGCAATAGCGGTATTCATTTTAAGGCTTTCAATATCTTCACTCACCTTGCGAATCATTTTATGAATTTCGCTTTCGAGTTCTGCTCTGTATGAATCACCGTCGATAACATTTTCCTTAAGCGCCCATACTCTGTCAAGGAAACGCTTACAGCCCTTGATAGACGAGGTACTCCAGGGAGCCGCCTTTTCAAAGTCACCTATAAACATTTCGTAAAGACGCATTGTGTCGGCGCCGTACTCATTTATAATATCGTCGGGGTTAATTACGTTGCCTCGGGACTTAGACATCTTTTCGCCGTTCTCACCCAGTATCATACCGTGACTTGTACGCTTAGCGTAGGGCTCAGGATTGGGTACAACACCGATATCATAAAGGAATTTATGCCAGAAACGGCTATAAAGCAGATGGAGAGTTGTATGCTCCATACCGCCGTTATACCAGTCAACGGGGCCCCAGTATTCAAGAGCCTCTTTAGAAGCCAGTTCTTTATCATTGTTGGGGTCACAGTAACGAAGGAAGTACCAGGAAGATCCGGCCCACTGAGGCATAGTGTCGGTTTCACGAACAGCCTTGCCGCCGCATTTGGGACAGGTGGTGTTTATCCACTCGGTAATATTAGCAAGAGGAGATTCACCGTTATCGGTAGGCTCGTAAGACTCTACCTCAGGCAAAAGCAGAGGAAGCTCGTTCTCGGGCAGAGGAACATATCCGCAACAGTCACAGTGAACCATAGGAATAGGCTCACCCCAATAACGCTGACGGGAGAATACCCAGTCACGAAGCTTATAGTTTGTTTTTCTCTCGCCTATTCCCTTATCACTAAGCCAGTTCTGAATAGCAACCTTGGCATCCTCAACACTCATACCGTCAAGGAAGCCCGAATTTACCATAGTACCGGTAGCGCAGTCGGTAAAGGCTTCTTCCTCTACATTGCCGCCCTTTACAACCTCAATAATAGGAAGGTCGAATTTCTTGGCGAATTCCCAGTCACGTGTATCATGGGCGGGAACTGCCATAATAGCGCCTGTACCATAAGAAATAAGAACATAATCTGAAATAAAAATGGGAATTTCGGTATTGTTTACAGGGTTTATAGCCTTAACACCCTTAAGGCATACACCTGTCTTGTCCTTAGCGAGTTCGGTTCTTTCAAAGTCTGATTTCTTTGCAGCCTCAGCCTTGTAAGACAGAACTTCATCCATATTCTCAATTTTATCAGACCATTTATCAATAAGAGGATGCTCAGGAGAGAGTACCATATAGGTAGCACCGAAAAGTGTATCGGCACGGGTGGTGTATATTTCGAATACATCACCTGTTGTAGCGGTGAATTTAACCTGAGTACCGAAGGAACGGCCTATCCAATTTTCCTGCTGAGTTTTAACTCTGTCAATAAAATCAACAGTAGCAAGGTCATCAATAAGCTTTCCTGCATACTCGGTGATTTTAAGCATCCACTGGCTTTTTTCTTTATGTATGACCTGACTTCCGCAGCGTTCGCACACACCGTTTACAACCTCTTCATTGGCAAGAACGCACTTACAAGAGGTACACCAATTAACAGCCATCTTCTTTTTATAAGCAAGGCCGTTTTCAAAAAGCTTTAAGAATATCCACTGTGTCCACTTATAATAAGCAGGGTCGGTGGTATTTATTTCTCTGTTCCAGTCAAAAGAAAAACCAAGTGATTTTAACTGACGCTTAAAGTTTTCTACATTGTTTTTAGTAACAATTTCAGGGTGTATATGATTCTTAATTGCAAAGTTTTCGGTAGGAAGACCGAAAGCATCCCAACCCATAGGATAAAGCACATTATAGCCCTGAAGACGCTTTTTACGCGCAACTATATCAATGGCGGTATATGAACGGGGATGTCCTACATGAAGACCCTGACCTGACGGATACGGGAACTCAACAAGGCCGTAAAACTTGGGCAAAGTATAGTCATTCTTTGCGGCAAAGGGCTGTTCCTTATCCCATATATCCTGCCATTTCTTTTCAATTTCAGTAAAATTATATCTTTCCTGTTTCATAAATCTTCTACCTCTTTCTTATGTCAGGAATTTAGTTATATCTATCTGCTGGCCGTCAGCCCAAGTTCTGTCCAGTCCGTAAAATTCACGGGCTTCTCTATGGAAAACGTGAACTATAACACTGCCGTAGTCAAGCAATATCCAATTTGAGCCCCTGCCCTCTATATGATGAACAGGATTATTCTTAAGGTCTAACTGGTATTCAACCTCCTCGGCAAGAGCGCGTACCTGCGTGCTTGAAGAAGCGGTTGCCATTACAAAGTAATCGGCAATAACGGTAAGGTCGTCAACCTTTATTGCATTTATATCCTGACCCTTTTTAGAGTCAAGAGCCTTTACAGCAATTTCTAATATTTCAGTTGATTTCATTTTAGCATACCTTCACATAATAATTGATTATAGGCCGACAAGGTGTCGGGATGAATAACCTGATTTTTTTCACTTAGCGAATTGATAGTGTATCTTAGAGCATATATAATGCCGTCATTTAGATTTTCATTAACCTTTGCTCTTAGTATATCAACATCCGTATAGTTTCTGTCTATTGACGTAAAATCGGCTATGTATACCACCTTTTCCAGAAGGCTCATATTCTCCCTTCCCGTAGTATGATAACGAACAGCATTTATAATTTCGCTGTCAGCGATTTTTAAAACATTTTTAATATAGCAAGCACCGCTTATGGCGTGCCAAACCTTAGGGGAAGCCTTTTCAACATTCGAAAGCATTATAGCAGAACTACCGAAAAATTGCAACTGCTCGTCCTTCGATAAATTTTTGGTTATATCGTGCAAAAGACCAGCAAGATAAGCCTTTTCCTTATCTGCTCCGTATTTTTCCGCCAGTTCTACTGCCCTATCGGCTACAGCAAGGCTATGTGTAAAACGAAAGTCATCAAGCTTTTCTCTTATAATTTCTACATATTTTTCATAATTTTCATTCATTATTATATAAACCTTTTTCTTTTATATAATCGGCAACACCTTTTGGAACAAGCGCGCTGTCCATACCTTTTCTTAAATTGGTAGAGGAAACATCCTCTGTATTTAAGTCAACAAAGAGAATTTCAGCGCCGTCCAGTTTTAACTGCTCAATATAGGCACGAAGCTCATTTTTATCTGTACCTGGGCGGTCAACAACCAGAAAGGTGCACAGTTTTTTAAGCTCGTCATATCTGTGCCAGGTATCAAGGGTTATTGCCATATCTGCTCCGCAAACCACAAAAAAATTGTCATTTGCATATTCTTCTCTCAGCGCCTTTATGGTATAAAAGGTATAGCTTTTGCCCTGACGCTTTATTTCAAAATCACTAACCTCTGTCTTTTTAATACCATCTACGGCAATTTTGCACATATTGTATCTGTGGTTATCGTCTGCCAAGTATTCTGCCGTTTTATGCGGCGGAATATGGGTGGGTATAACAAGGATTTTGTCAATAAAGTTAAGGTCGCTTATGCACCTTATCATTCGTATATGCTCATTATGAATAGGGTTAAAGGTTCCGCCGAAAACAGCAACATTTCCCATACTATTTTACCAACTTAATAGGAGTTATATCCTTGTTGTCGCTGTGCTTATATAAAATTATTTTAGAACCTATAATATGAACAACCTCAGCGTCTGTCTGCTCTGCTACTTCTGCCGCAATATTTTTAATATCATCGGGTGCGGTAGAATGTACCTTTATTTTAATAAGCTCTCTAACATAAAGGGCTTCGCTGACGGTTTTTATAAGAGCAGGTGAAATTCCGCCCTTGCCGATTTGTATTATAGTTTCATAGTCGTTTGCCATTCCTCGTAGAAAGGCGCGCTGTCTGCTGTTTAACATAAATATTCCTCTTTCAGTTTTATGTAAAGTTCTTTAAGAGCTCTTCCTCTGTGACTAATACTGTCCTTCTCTTCGTCGCTTATCTCACCGAAACAGCCAAGCTCACTTATAAATAGAGGGTCATAGCCAAAACCGTTGGTTCCGCAAAGGCTTTCACCTATTATGCCTTCAACCTCGCCCCTTACGGTAAATTCTCTGCCATCGGGGAAAACACAGGCAACTGCGCTGACAAAGCGAGCGGTACGCTTAAAGCTTGGTACACCCTTTAAATTTTCAAGCAGTTTTGCATTGTTCTTTGCGTTATCGGTAGGCTCACCTGCATATCGAGCGGTATAAATACCCGGCTCTCCGCCAAGCGCATCTACACAAAGCCCCGAATCATCAGCAACGGTAGGAAGCTTTGAAGCAATGCACCCTGCCCTTGCTTTTATAAGAGCATTTTCCTCAAAGGTAGTACCTGTTTCTTCAACGTCTTCAATAGGACTGCTTAGCTCATCTTCACTTATAACGGTAATACCCAGAGGCATAAGAATTCTCTCAAGCTCTTTTTTCTTACCCTTATTTTTAGTGGCTATAAAAAACTTCATAATTATTCCTCAGCATCAATAATTCCTGCGGCAAACTCCTCAGGGTTAAAGCTCATAAGGTCGTCTACACCCTCGCCCACACCCACAAATTTAACAGGTATACCCAGTTCGTTCTTTATTGCAAGAACAACACCGCCACGGGCAGTACCGTCAAGCTTTGTAAGAATAATGCCCGTTATATCTGCGGCATTTTTAAATTCCTTTGCCTGATTTACAGCATTCTGTCCCGTTGTAGCATCAAGCACCAGTAAGGATTCTTTATCGGCATCGGGAAGTTCGCGGTTTATAATTCTGTAAATTTTGCTAAGCTCATCCATAAGGTTTTTCTTGTTATGAAGTCTTCCAGCAGTATCACAAATAATAACATCTGCTCCCTTTGCTTTTGCGTGAGCTATAGTATCATAAACAACTGACGCAGGGTCGGTTCCCTCTTTGCCTTTTACAATGGAAACACCTGCACGCTCTGCCCATACAGATAACTGGTCAATAGCGGCGGCGCGGAAGGTATCGGCGGCGCCAAGCACCACATTTTTACCCTCTGCCTTAAACTTTGCCGCAAGTTTTCCTATTGATGTTGTTTTACCAACACCGTTTACACCGATAACGAGAATAAGTGACGGCTTGGTGCTAAGCTTTAAAGAGCAATCACCCTGCATTTTTTCCTTGATAATTTCTTTAAGCATAACGCGGATGTTTGCAGGGTCTTTTTCGCCTGTTTTCTTTATTTCGCTTCTAAGCTCGTCACAAATCTGGGCCGCAGTAACACAGCCTATGTCAGAAAGCACAAGTATTTCTTCAAGCTCTTCAAAAAGTTCTTCATCAATTTTTGTAAAGCTGTTTATAACAGAATTTATATTTTCTGCAAGCTGTGACCTTGTTTTAGCAAGGCCGGCTTTAATTTTACCGAAAAAACCCATTATTTATCACCGTTTTCAAGCATTAATCTTTTTTCAAGCTCGTTAACATTAAGTTCAAGCAGTTTTGTAACGCCCTTTTCCTGCATAGTAACACCGTAAAGCATATCAGCCGCTTCCATTGTACCGCGTCTGTGGGTAACACAGATAAACTGTGTTGTAAAGTCAGGACGGCGCATATACTCTGCAACCCTTTCAACGTTTATTTCGTCAAGGGCTGTATCAACTTCATCAAGGAAGCAGAAAGGCGGAGCATTTACTCTCATTATTGCAAAGTAAATTGCAAGAGCAATAAGCGCCTTTTCACCGCCTGACAGACCGTCAAGGCTGGGTACATTTTTACCCGGCAGCTTTACAAGTATATCTATACCGCTTTCCAGCACATTTTCGGGGTCACTAAGAGCAAGAGAAGCGCTTCCGCCGCCGAAAAGCTCTGTAAAGGTAACGGCAAAGTTTTGGCTTATCTTTTCAAAGCCTACGGTAAATAGCTCTTTCATCTGTGCAGTAAGCTGATTTATAAGCTTATTAAGCTCGGTACGGGATTTCTCCACGTCATCAATCTGCGCAGACATAAAGGTGTATCTTTCATATACTTCCTTGTATTCCTCAATAGCCGAAACATTAACATTACCGAGAGCGCGTATACCCGATTTAACCTCGTGAAGTTCTTTCTTTGCCTCAGCAGGGTTTTCAACCGTAATACCTGTATTTTCTGCTTCGGTACGGGTAAGCTGATATTCATCATAAAGCTGACGGATAACAGCGTCATATTCTTTTAGCATAACCTCTTTACGCTCGGTAAGACGGGCAAGCTCGCCACCGATTTTTTCACGCTCAAGGGTACGCTCTTTTTCGCTTGAGCGAATCTCAAGGCCAAGTTTTTCAATATTTTCGCGTTCTTTTGTAAGGCGCTCTATTTCTGATTCATTTAAAGTAATGCTGTTTTTGTGTTCTTCAATTACCTGCTTTATTTCAAGAAGCTTTTTATTAAGGTCGGCTTTTAAAAGGTCGATACTGCTTAGTTCGCCTGTTATAGCCTCCATACGCTTACTTCTGTCGCCTATTGTAGCGGCAATAGCATCAGCACTGAGCAGTAAATTTTCCACATCCTTCTTTTTATTCAGGATGTCCATCTTAACCTCTGTCATAGCATTGCCGATTTCCTCGCGCTTATCTGCAAGAGAATCTCTGCCACCGCTGTGCATATCAATTTTTGCCTGAATTTCCTGCTTTTCGCCGTCAAGCACAGCAATTTCTTTAGCAGAAGAAGCGGCTGTTTCTTTAAGAGTGGCTATCTTTTCAGCAGACGAGGTTTTCTCGCTTTTAAGCTCATCAAGAGTCTGTTTAACAGAATTTCTGATGTCCTCAATACGCTTTAGCTCACCAAGAACTCTAATTTTATCTTCATTTGCAGTTGCAAGAGTAGCCTTTGCGGCAGTAATATCGTCCTCAGCTTTTGCAAGTTCGCTTAAAAGAGCAGATAACTCGTCTTCCTTGATTTTGAGTTTAGCGGCAAGTTTTTCGTTTTCATCCTGAAGGCGTCTTATATCACTTGCTCTGCTCAAAATACCTGCATTCTTTATAAGAGAGCCACCGGTAAGAGAACCGCCTGCGTTTACTACCTGACCGTCAAGCGAAACTGTTTTAAAGCGGTAACCAAACTTTTTAGAAATAGCAACCGCGCTGTCAAGGTCTTCACAAACAACGGTATTACCAAGCAGATATTTAATAATCTCTCTGTACTTTTCGTCACAGTTTATAAGTTCGGGTGCAAGACCCACATAGCCGTACATTTCCTCATAGCCCGATTCCTTAAATTCTCTTGATTTAATTGAGGAAATGGGCAAAAATGTAGCACGGCCGCCGCCTGAGGATTTCAGCATTTCAATGGCGCGCTTTGCATCATTTTCACCGTCACAAACAATCTGCTGAATGGTCGCACCCAAGGCTGTTTCAATAGCAACGGAAAACTCTTTATCAACATTTATAATGGAAGAAACAGGGCCGTGAATTCCTCTTAGTGTTCCTGTCTTAGAGGCATTCATAACCTCTTTAACAGAATTGTGGAAGCCCTCAAGATTCTTTTCAAGCTCACTTAAAATCTGAATACGGCGCAGTTTTGCCTCTCTGTCAAGACGAAGCTTTTCGCACTCCTCTTTACAGATTTCGGCTTTTTCCTTGCGTGAGTTATATTTAAGCTCATAACCGCCGAGAGCATTGGTGCACTCGGTTACGGTTTCCTCTGTTTTATTTAAGAAGTCCTTATTTTCGTCAAACTCATTATTTAGAGCGTCAAGCTGTACTTCTTTTTCCTTTAGGGTTTCATCGACACTTGCAGTTCTGCCCTCAATTTCGGTTATACTGCTTTCGGCAGTCATCATAGCAACCCTTAAATCACCGCTCTTAACCGAAACGGTGTTTAACTGTTTAACAAGTTCTTCAATATTTCTTGAAATGCTCTCGCTCTCCTTGAGCATATCGCTAAGCTCTTTTTCAAGGGCGACAAGCTTTTCTTCAAAGCCCTTTATTTCCTCTTTGGCTTCCTCTACCGCAAGCTTCTTGCTTTCAATTTCGCCTGTTGCCGATTCATCGGTCTTTTTAAGCTCTTCACGTTCAGAAATAAGACGCTCAATAGTTTCGTCATTATGCTCAATATCGCGGCAAACTACCGATATTTCACCGTTCAAGGTTGCAATATCTTCATTTTTTGCGGCAATATTATTTCTGCATTCCTCAAGGGCTGTGGTTAAAAGCGCAAATTCTCGGTTATTTTTCTCATTTTCCTGGTCAAAGCTCTGCAGTTTTTCGTCAATTTCCTTATACTGCATAGTAGCAATAGAAATTTTATTTTCCTGCTCTCGTAGTGCCTGTTTTGAATTACTCAATGTATAAAGCCACAAGCCGATTTCAAGATTCTTCTTCCTATCAGCCAGTTCTAAAAACCTTTCAGCCTTTTTACTCTGCTGTTCAAGAGGACCCACTCTGCTTTCAAGCTCATTCATAATGTCTTTAAGACGAAGCAGATTTTCTTCTGCAGCAGACAGCTTTCTTTCGGCTTCAATTTTTCTGTAACGGTATTTTGAAATACCCGAAGCCTCTTCAAAGATATCGCGACGTTCCCCCGATTTTGAGCTTATAATTGTATCAATTTTACCCTGTCCTATCATAGAATAGCCGTCTCTGCCAAGACCTGTATCCATAAACAGTTCATTAACATCCTTAAGACGAACAGAAACATTGTTGATAAGATACTCACTCTCGTGAGAGCGGTAATAACGACGGGTAATAGAAACACTGTCATTATCAAAATTCAGTGTTCTGTCAGAGTTATCTATGTTAAGTGTTACTTCGCAGAAGCCGTGAGGACGGCGCGAAGCGGTACCGGAGAATATAACATCCTCCATAGACTGTCCACGCAGACTTTTAGTAGACTGTTCACCAAGCACCCAACGAACAGCATCGGAAATATTACTTTTTCCGCTACCGTTAGGGCCTACAACAGCCGTAATACCCGTACCGAATTTCAGTACGGTCTTGTCTGCAAAGGACTTAAAGCCCTGCACCACTATTGAACGAAGCAGCATACCTATTTCACTTCCCTTTCTATACGGAAATCGTTATTGCTTATATTTTCATCACCCGATATCCGTACATTAAATCCCATATCTTTAAATTTTGTTAAATTACTTCTTTTTTGTCCTACAAAGGTTGAAATCTCTGCAGGGTTAACATAAACGGTATAATCTCCCGTATTGTTACTTAGTTTTTCTTTTACCTTTTCAAAGCAGATTTTTGACATACAAAGCTGACTGAACGCAGGATGCCACGGCCCTGCAACAAAGTCTTCTTCATCAATATGATGAAGCCCCAGCCGTATAACGCTAATCCCGTTATCATTAAAGCGTTTATAGTATTCACAGCAGTTTTCAATCGACTCTTCAAGGGACGGTGGCTGATACTCGCCTTTTTCCACAAGCAAAGCAAGAGCAGTCTTTTTAAGCACTATTGTGGGGTAAATTCTAACGGTATCCGGGGCAATTTTTATAAAATCCTCTACCGTTTTTGCGTCCTTTTCAGCCGTTGCGCCGTAAAGTCCCGTCATCATCTGAAGACCGAGAGAAAAGCCGTAACTCTTTATAAGGGCTGATACCTTAAAAATATCCTCAGCGCTGTGCCCTCTTTTATTTAATAAAAGCACATTTTCGTCGGTACTCTGTGCCCCAAGCTCAATAGCCGTAACACCGTACTGCTTTAAAATATCAAGCACCCGGCAGTTTATAGCGTCAGGTCGGGTTGAAACCCTGATACCTTTAACCGTACCGTCCTTAACATAAACATTAGCGCAGGACAGTAAATACATCATATACTCTCTGTCAATTGCCGTAAAACTGCCGCCGAAAAAGGCAATTTCGGTATCCTGAGCTGAATATTTTGGGCTTTTTTTGGCTATTTCTACGGCAGTATCTATTTCTGCCTTATCGGGCAGACTTACCTTACCCGTTATAGAGTTCTGGTTACAAAAGCTACAACGGTTACTGCAGCCCAGATGCGGCACGAAAAAGGAAATATTAGCGTGTTTTGCCATTACGGTTCTATTCCCATCAGTTTAAGAGCATCCTTTGCGGCCATCTGCTCTGCTCTCTTTTTGGTTTTACCTGTACCGCTACCTATAACATTTGAGTTAAGGTACACTTCCACAGTAAAGGATTTATTATGGTCAGGACCGCTCTCAGAGCACAAAACATAAGAAAGTCGCTCTTCAGGATTTCTTTGTATTACTTCCTGAAGAATAGTTTTGTAGTCATGGAAGGCTTCGTCCTCTGTGTGAGAAAGTTCCTCAATAATAAAATGGAGTACATATTCCCTTGCCGCTTCCATTCCGCCGTCAAGATACACTGCGGCAAGTACCGCTTCAAAGGCATCGGCAAGTATAGAATCTCTTTCTCTGCCGCCGTTTTGCTCTTCACCGCGACCAAGAAGCAGGAATTTTCCAAGCTCTAAGCTACGGGCAAAGCCACAAAGTGATTTCTCGCAAACAAGGGATGCGCGAAGCTTTGTCAGTTCTCCCTCTGGCTTATCCGAAAAGTTTTTAAAGAGATAATCGGCAACTATTACCGACAGCACTGCATCACCCAAAAACTCAAGACGCTCATTAGAGCCGTATTTTAAGTGCTTTTCATTTGCATAAGAAGAATGGCTGAGCGCATTTTCAAGAAGTGCTATATTTTTAAAAGAATATTTTATGTTTTCTTCTAATCTTTTCATTTTATTCCTCAACAGCCTCAAGGCCCTGACTTATACTTTCAATAACCTTGCCATCATAAAAGTATTTAGCCTGTCTTATAGCATTTTTAATTGCCTTTGCATCAGAGTTTCCGTGCGCTTTAATTACAGGCTTTTTAACACCCAGAAGCAGAGCACCGCCTACCTCAGAGCTGTCCATCATACTTTTGAGAGAGTATAAATCCTTTTTAAGAACCAGCGCCGCAAGTTTATTTATAAGGTTTTTGTAAAGTACGCCCTTTACCATTTTGAAGAAGGTAATGGCTGTACCCTCTATAAGTTTCAGCGCAATATTACCTGTAAAGCCGTCGGCAATAACAGCGTCAACATTACCCTTAGGCATTTCGCGTGATTCAATATTACCCACAAAGTTTATGGGTGCTTTTTCTAAAAGCTTATAGGCTTCCTGCTGAAGCTCACCGCCCTTAGAATCCTCAGTTCCTATATTAAGCAGAGCAATTTTAGGATTGCTTCTGCCCTCTACCCTTTTAAGATAGGCACTTGCCATAATACCGAACTGCTGAAGCATTTCGGGGCGACATTCTGCATTAGCCCCCATATCCATAAGCATATAAGAGGATGAAGGAGATGGAATCATAGAGGCAAGAGCAGGACGCTTTACACCCTTAATTCTTTTAACAATAAGAGTACCGCCTACAACCACAGCGCCTGTACTTCCTGCAGATACAAAGGCATCTGCCTCATCATCGGCAAGTTTTTTAAAGGCAACAGCCATAGAGGACTCTTTATGCGCCTTTAAAAGTGAAGTAGGTTCATCGTGCATAGAAATAACGTCGGTGGTATTTACTATTTCAAGGTCGGTAAACTGAACATTATGCTCTTTAATATAATTACGGATTATTTCCTCATTACCCGTAAGTACAATACCAACGCCAAGCTCTTTCTGAGCAAGGGCGGCGCCCTCAATAGGCGCGGCAGGAGCAAAATCTCCGCCAAAAGCATCTATAACAACTCTCATTTTTCTTCCTCCTCTTATTTAAACCAAGAAAGACTTCTCTCAGCCAGCGCGGCATATCTTTCCCGTTTATCTCTTATATGATTTTCAAGTGCGGGAAGTATACCGAAATTAGCGCCCATAGGCTGTAAATTAACTACTGTGGGGTCGGTTATGTAACCGAGTAGAGCACCTGTCATTGTATAGCTTGGAAGTATTAACGCTTGGCTATTTTCAAGACGGGCAACAGCATTTTTACCTGCCACAATACCGCAAGCGGCTGATTCCATATAACCTTCAACACCGGTTATCTGACCTGCAAAAAATATATCGGAATTTTGTCTTAAAGATAAATCCTTATTTAAAAGCTTTGGGGAATTTATAAAGGTATTCCTGTGCATAACACCAAAGCGTACGAATTCAGCATTTTCAAGGCCGGGAATAAGCGAAAATACCCTTTTTTGCTCACCAAATTTAAGGTTGGTCTGAAAACCCACGATATTATAAAGAGTGCCGTCATTATTTTCTTTTCTAAGCTGAACAGCCGCCCAGGGACGATGATTTGTTCTGGGGTCGGTAAGTCCTACAGGCTTCATAGGGCCAAAGCGAATTGAATCGTTACCGCGTTTTGCCAGTACCTCAATAGGCATACAGCCCTCATAAACCGTAAATGGCTTATCAAACTCTTTAAGAGGTGCGCCCTCAGCGTTTATAAGCTCGTTATAAAAAAGCTCATATTCCGCCTTATTAAAGGGGCAGTTTATATAGTCGTCGCCGCCTTTGCCATACCTTGCGGCAAAAAAGGCTTTGGACATATCAATGCTTTCTTTAGTTACAATAGGCGCGGCGGCATCGTAAAAACTTAAGTTTTCCGTGTCACAGTATCTGCCTATATCTTCAGCCAATTTTTCATCGGTCAGTGGGCCTGTGGCTATAATACAAATGCCGTCATTCTTTATTTCGTCAATCTTCTCATTTATTACCTCAATATTAGGATGATTCTTAATTTTTTCGGTAATAAACTCTGAAAAATGCTCTCTGTCAACAGCTAAAGCGCCACCTGCGGCAACCGAAGAACTCTCAGCCGCCTCAAGACACAAAGAGCCCATTCTTCGCATTTCTTCCTTTAAAAGACCTGCCGCAGAGTCAATACGAGATGCTTTAAGAGAATTAGAGCACACAAGCTCGGCAAACATATCGCTTTTATGGGCAGGGCTTTTATAAAGGGGCTTCATTTCATAAAGTGTTACCTTTATACCCTTGTTTGCTATCTGCCAGGCGGCTTCACAGCCTGCAAGACCTGCGCCGATAACCGTAATACTATTTTTCATCTTTTTTACTTTTTGCTTTTGCTCTTGTAGAACAAGCGGCATTCATACAGTATTTTCTGCCCCTGAGTCCCAGCAGGATATAAGAACCGCATTCACTGCAAACCTCACCTGAGGGAAGTCCGGGAGCGGCAAAATCACACTCGGGATATTTTGAACAGCCGTAGAACTTTTTGCCTGTTTTCTTAGAAACACGCTTGACAAGCTCTCCACCGCACTTAGGACAGGGCTGAGTTATTTTTTCCTCCGGCATAGGCTTGGTGGTTTTACATTCGGGATAACCCGGACAAGCAAGAAACTTGCCGAATCTTCCGCTTTTAACCACCATTTTTCTGCCACAGTTTTCGCAAACCACATCGGTTTCCTCGTCAGGCACCTTAACCTTAACACCATTCATAGAATCCTCAGCTTTTTTAAGTGTAACGGCAAAGTCTTTATAGAAGCGGTCAACGGTTTCGGTAAAGCCTAACTTTCCTTCATCAATTTTATCAAGGCTCTGCTCCATACCTGCAGTAAACTTAACGTCAACTATCTTTTTAAAGTGCTCTGCAATAAGGTCGGTCACTATCATACCAAGCTGTGTTGGCTTAAATGCCTTCTTTTCTTTCTCAATATAATCACGCTGAACTATATTTGAAATTATGGGAGCATAGGTAGAAGGACGGCCTATGCCGTTTTCTTCAAGAGCCTTTGTAAGTGTAGATTCATTATAGCGCGCAGGGGGCTGAGTAAAATGCTGCGCAGGTGTAACCGACTTGCATTTAAGTACTTCGCCTTCAATTAGTTCGGGTAATGATACCTCACCCTCGTCGTCACTATCCTTAATATCATCATAAAGCACGGTGAAGCCGTCAAATTTAACGGTATAGCCACTTGCTCTGTATAGATATTCACCTGCAATAATATCAACCGAAACGGTATCCTGCAGACAGTTTTCCATCTGACTTGCCATAAAGCGCTCCCAAATAAGCTTATAGAGCTTATACTGGTCTGTTGTCAGGGAAGCCTTTGCCTTTTCGGGTGTAAGGTCAATAAGAGTGGGTCTTATAGCCTCGTGAGCGTCCTGAGCACCGCTTTTTGATTTATATACTCTCGGTTTCTTAGGCGCATACTTTTCGCCGTAAACAGAGCTTATATATTTTAAAGCAGCCGCTCCTGCTTCAGCAGAAATTCGCAGAGAGTCGGTTCTCATATAGGTGATAAGACCTGTACTGCCCTCTCCTGCTATTTCAACGCCTTCGTAAAGCTGTTGTGCTATACGCATGGTCTTAAGACCTGTAAAGTTAAGCTTTCTTGCCGCCTCCTGTTGAAGAGTTGAGGTAATAAAGGGAGGCAGGGGTTGCTTTTTGCGAACGCCCTTTTTAATAGAAGAAACGGTAAACTGGGCTTGCTTTGAAGCTTCAACTATTGCTACCGCTTCCGCTTCACTGCCTACATTCAGCTTTTCGCCGTTTGCAGTGCCGTAGAACTTAGCAATAATGTTCTTCTGCTTTGAAAGCTTGGCGTCAATAGTCCAGTATTCTTCGGGTATAAACTTTTCAATTTCTCTTTCTCTGTCAACAACCAGCTTTAGTGCAACAGACTGAACACGACCTGCCGACAAACCGCGTTTAACCTTTTTCCAAAGGAACGGGCTTAATTTATAGCCAACAATTCTGTCAAGAACTCGTCTTGCCTGCTGAGCGTCAACAAGGTTTATATTTATCTTTTTAGGCTGTTTCATACCTGCATCTACGCCTGTTTTGGTTATTTCGTTAAAACAAACGCGGATAGGAGATTCCATATCAAGAGCCAGAAGTTGAGCAAGATGCCAGGAAATAGCCTCACCCTCACGGTCAGGGTCGGTTGCAAGATACACAGCATCACTGTTTGCGGCAGCTTCGCGGAGTTTCTTGATTAGCTCTTTTTTATCACTCATCTCAAGATACTGAGGTAAATAGCCTTTTTCTATATCAATGCCCATTTTGTTTTTAGGTAAATCTCTTACATGACCTTTAGAAGCCATTACTGTATAATCGCTTCCAAGGTATTTCTGAATACTTTTGAGTTTACCGGGGGACTCGATAATAACAAGTTTAGACATTTATTTTCTCCTTATTTTCTTATTTTAAAGTATAACGACCTCCGGGTATAGAGCTTAAAAAACCGTAAAGCTCCAGTTCACCCAGCGCCGACAGTATATCGTTCGAATTAAGTTCGGGACTGAGCAAATCATCACAGGTGAAAATTTGCTTATCTAATTGATTATATATTATTTTTGCGTTTTTGGAAAGATGTTCAGGCAAAATTTTTTTAGAAAATTCTCTTTTTACTTTAGTTTTTTGTAAAACAGGTCTTTCCTTTTGAGCCTTTTCGGTGTTTTCGACTTTATAGGTATATTCGCTCATTTTGGCAAGTGGCTGAGCGTTTGCTTTGTTTATATCTATTTTACCGTGAAGCTTGGTTTCATATTCCGAAAATATATCCGAAAGGTCAATAAGCGGCTTAGCGCCGTCTTTAATTAATTTGTTTGAGCCTTCGTACTGAGGAAGACCCGGATTCCCCGGGATAACAAACAAATCTTTATTTTGTTCTACTGCTCTGTTTGCAGTAATAATAGTTCCGCTTTTCTCACGCGCCTCAACAATAATAACACCGTGGGAAAGTCCCGACATAAGTCGGTTTCTGACTCTGAATGACGACTTTGTGACGGGAGTATAGGGCGGATACTCGGTAATAAGACAGCCTTTTTCAAGAATATCTTTACGAAGTGCCTCATTCTGCTTTAAATAATCGTCACCAAAACCGTTTGCAAGTATTGCTACGGTAATACCGCCGTTAAGCAAAGCGCCCGTATGCGCCGCGAAATCCGAGCCTTTTGCTCCGCCACTGACTATTATAAAGCCACCGCGACAAAGTCTGCCTGACAGGGAGTAAGCGCATTTATAACCGTAATTGCTAACCTCTCTCGGCCCCACTATACACATAGCAGGTTCTCTGTCAAAATCAGGAAATCTACCCTTTGCGTACAAAACAAAGGGAGGGTCGGGAATATTTCTTAAAATACTCGGATAAACCTCTGACTCGGGAGTAATAACGGTTATATTTTCTCTAAGACAGGTGTCGTATATCTTTTTAGCACTTTCAAGAGTGGTGCTTCGCATAAGACGAAGCTCCCTCTCGTTGAATATTCCCGAAGCGGCGCGGCCCTCGTCACCTGCAGTATAAACTGCCTTTGCAGAGGGAAATTTATCCAAAATATAATTTAAACGGTCACTTCCCTGAGAGAGTGCCTTCTGAAGCCAAATCCAATAAATCACTTGACCATCTCCCACATCACTATGGAAGCCGCAGCCGCGGCGTTAAGTGATTCCGCTCTGCCCTTCATAGGAATGGTGACCTCCATATCGCAAGCATCTTTTGTCTTTTCGGTAAGACCGTTAGCCTCGTTACCTATAACGGCTATTGAAAAATTATTAAAAGACAGAGAGCCGATTTTTTCGGCATCACTATCCACTACACAGGCATAGGAAGACGCCGTAGTCTTTTTAAGAAGCTGAGCGATATCGTCGGTAAAAATAAGCGGCATTCGAAGTAGTGTTCCCATAGACGCTCTGAGTGACTTGGGGCTGAATGGGTCGCAACAATCGTTTGACAAAATAATTCCGTCAATACCCAGCGCCTCTGCCGAACGGGCAACAGCGCCAAGATTAGCAGGGTCCTGCATATTCTCAAGGGCAATATATTTACCCTTTTCGGTAATTTCCTCAACCCTCTCGGGAATACCTGCAACAGCAAATATGCCCTGAGGGGTAAAGGTATCGGAAATATTTTTCGAAACAGAATCGCTGATTTGCGCAACAAAAGCAGCATTTTGGGCGAATTTTTCAATATCAGAGCTGTGTTTATCAAAAGCGGATGCAGTAAAATAGAACTCTAAAAGCTTTATGCCGTTTAAAAAAGCATCCTCTACAGTTCTCAGTCCTTCCAGCACAAAACAGCCCTCTTCACGTCTGAATCTTGAAGAAGTCTGCAGTTTTACAATACGCTTAATACGGACATTATCCTTACCGCTTATTTCAGTATAAGCCATACTTTTTTCTCACCTCATAATATTAAAAAACTCGCCCAAGATATAACTTGGGCGATTATTTTTACTTCGCTAAAGCTTTTTTAGCCTGCTCTGCAATTGCGGCAAAACCCTCAGGGTCATTAACTGCAATTTCAGCCAGCATTTTACGGTTAATCTGCACACCTGCAACCTTAAGTCCGTTCATCAGGGTGGAATAATTCATACCGCAAATTTTTGCTGCGGCAGAAATTCTTGTAATCCAAAGACGACGGAAATCACGCTTTTTAAGGCGACGGCCAACATAAGCGTAGTTGCCTGATTTCATAACTGCTTCTTTAGCAGTTTTAAAGAGCTTTGATTTTGCTCCAAAATAACCCTTAGAGAGTTTTAAAATCTTTTTTCTTCTTTTGCGTGTAGCTAACGCACCTTTAACACGAGCCATTTGTAGAAACCTCCGTTAATTTCGTTAATTTTCCTTATTTATAAGGAATCAGTCTCTTAACAGTTGCTGTGTTTGTAACATCAGCAATAACTGTCTTGCGAAGATTTCTCTTACGCTTAGAAGTTTTTTTGTTAAGAATGTGAGACTTGAACGCATGTGCACGTTTAACCTGACCGTTTTTGGTAAGCTTGAAACGCTTTTTTGCGCCACTGTGAGTTTTAATCTTAGGCATAATAAATCCTCCTCTTAATGTCTGCTTTATTTATTGGTTTTCGGTGCAAGGAACATAAGCATATTTCTGCCTTCCATTTTAGCCGGCTTTTCTACGCTTGCATATTCTGCACAGTAATCAGCAAACCTTGCCATAGTTTCCAGACCGATTTCGGGATGACCCAGTTCTCTGCCACGGAAACGAATAGAAACCTTTACTTTGTCACCGCTTTTAAGAAAACGGATGGCTTGATTTCCTTTAGTTTCAAAGTCGTGAGTGTCAATAGTAAGTCCCAGACGAACTTCTTTGATATCAAAGGTTTTCTGGTTCTTCTTTGCCTCTTTTTCACGTTTAGCCTGTTCAAAACGGTATTTACCGAAATCCATTATTTTACATACAGGCGGATTTGCATTGGGAGAGATATTAACAAGGTCAAGCTCTCTCTCATAAGCGGCGGCTATGGCTTCTTTAATAGGAAGAATACCAAGCTGACTGCCGTCTGTGTCAATTACACGAACTTCACTGAACCGTATTGCCTCATTTATGGCTACTTCTTTGTTGCTGATAATTACGCACCTCCAAAATAAAACAAAAGCGTGAACGATAATCCGTTCACGCACAAAAATACCCGAAAATATAGTAATTTCAGTAATCTTTATGACCCTTTTGGACCTTTAACCTTAGGGTGAGAACGGAATGTTCTTCTTTTTTTACCTAATCATTTTATCACAAAATTCAAATTTGTCAAGTGTTTTTTTATCTTATTTCAAGTTCTCTTATCGAGCGCTCCTGATAATTAATGTTTTTAAGTATTTCAGGCTTAGAAAGAGCCATAGCAGCACCCTTTACAAGACTGTATTCAGGCTCGTCATAGGTTATAACCTCTACCCCGATATACTCAGCAATAAGTTCTGCCATTCCAAAAATTTTAGAGCCACCGCCCACAAGGTGAAGTCCCTTCTGCTTGATATCGGCCACCAAGTCAGGCTCAGTTCTTTCAAGAACCTTTCTGATAGCGTTACAGATTATAAGGGCGGTGTGGTTAAGCTTTTTATAAATTTCACCCGAAGTAATCTCAAATGCCTCGGGTAAACCACTGAACAGATTTCTGCCTTTTGCAATAGCCGTAACCTCAACAGGACGGCTTGATACCGAGCCGATTTGTATTTTAATATTTTCAGCCGTTAACTTTCCGATAGCAACATTACGATTTCTTCTTACATAATTGACTATAATGTCATCAAAATCGTAGGATGCAGTTTTAAAGGAATCACAGGAAACAATACCGCCAAGGGATAAAACGGCAATATCGGTTACACCTGCGCCGATATCTACAATAAGATTTCCGCCGGGGGCTTCAAAATCAATTCCAAGCCCTGCGGCAATAGCAATAGGCGCTTCAATAACATTAACACTTCTGCCGCCGCCCGCCTGAACAACATTTGCAAGAGAGTGGTGCTGAAGCTCGGTAAGTCCCGTAGGAATAGTTGCTATTACCTTAGGCCTTATGGCTTTGTTTCCAAAGGCTTTTTCGGTGTAGTTTTTTATCATGGCCTCAGCAATATCGTAGTCGGCTATAAGACCGCGCTGAATAGGATGGATACACTCAAGAGTATCAGGCGTTCTGCCAAGTGTTTGCTTTGCTTTTTCGCCGAAATATACAGGCGCATAGGTTTCGGCATCAACAGTAACAAGGCTGGGTTGCTCTATTACTATTTTAGAGTCGGAAAATATAACCGTTTTTGATGAACCTAAATCTATACCTATTTCAGTAGCCATCCTTTCACCTCCGATAAATTCTGAATGTTATTATACAAAAAAACACAAAGTTTTTCAACTATATTTTATTATCTGTTGTTACCGATTAGCGCCGTAAGGCAAAAAACTTCGTCTGCACCTGCATAAAGCAGTTGTCTTGAACAGGCGTCAAGAGATGCTCCGGTTGTTTTAATATCATCAATAAGCAGATAGGTCCCGCCGTTTAAGAGCTTATTCTTCTCATAGTTTTTATAGGCATTTATAAAACGCCTTGCCACGCTTTTGCTTTTATGCTGTGTTTTACTGAAAACTCGTCTTTTAAGTGTCTTATCAAAAAGCGGAATTCCAAGACGGGACGATATATATTCTGCCAACCACTCTGCCTGATTATAACCGCGCCTTGCACCCTTTATAAAATTTGTAGGCACAAACACAACTGCATCAAACTTAGTGTCACCGAAATTTTTATAAAGGCTTTCTATCATAGCTTCAGCATAATAAGGAACAAGCTGTTTTATTCCTGAAAACTTAATTTTATACAGTCCCTTTCTGGCAATTCCCTCATTAAAGAAGGGTGCGCATACTCCTGCAAAATGATATACATACCTGTTGCAGTCACACCTTTTTTCAGGCATACCGCACTTCTTACAAATACGAACTTCAATTTTCTCAATATCCTTTTCGCATTCATTACATACCTTTTTGCCGCCCTCAACGGCTCTGCCGCAGGACATACAGTGTGACGGAAAGAAAAAATCAAGCAAGGATAAGTATATCTTTTTAATGATCGTTATCATATATATCCTCAATAAAATCACGAAGCAGAGTATATCTCAGCATTTTTCTGTCATTTGCCGCCATTTCAAAAAACACGCTGTCCTTACCCACAATTACAAGAAGTTTTTTTGCTCTGGTAACGGCGGTGTAAAGCAGATTACGGTATTTAAGCTGATTTGGTACATCAAAAAGCGGAAGAACAACACAGTCAAACTCACTGCCCTGACTTTTATGTACCGTAACGGCATAGGCAAGTTCAAGCTGTTCAAGCTGTTCTGTAGCGTACACAACAGTTTTGTCGTCGTATTTAACCGAAAGGGTGCCTTCTCTTAAATTAACCTTTAAAATATAACCCACATCACCATTAAATACGCCGCTTCCCTCTTCGCCATCATCCTTTATCCATTCAAGCTCGTAATTATTTTTTATCTGCATAACCTTATCGCCTGCGCGCATATAAAAGCCCTTAAAAAATATTTCAGGCTCTTTTTTCTTTTTAGGATTAAGACAGCTTTGAAGCAGATTGTTAAGATTTAAGGTACCAAGAGGCATTTTTCTTGAGGGGCAAAGCACCTGAATATCCTTTACAGAGTCAAGACCGTAAGCCGACGGCAGTCTTTCACTGCAAAGAGAAACAACCGTTTCAAGACAAGATTCTGTGGTATTTTTTTGCAGAAAGAAAAAGTCGGAATCTCTAATAGTAAGGTCAGCCTTAAGTCCCTCAACTATTTTATGGGCATTTCTTATAATAGCACTACTTCTTGCCTGACGGAAAATTTTATCAAGCTTTACTACCGTAAAGGCGTCGCTTGTTATCAGGTCGCTGAGCACATTTCCTGCCGAAACGCTGGGAAGCTGGTCAGAATCGCCCACAAGTATTATTCTGCAGGAAAGTCTTAAGGCTCTAAGTAAACTTTCAAACAGACGGGAATCTATCATAGACACCTCGTCCACTATAATTACATCGCAGTCCAGCGGGTTATTCTGGTTTCTGCAAAATACCTGCTCTTCATTATCACTCCAGTCAACCTCTAAAAGACGGTGAACGGTTTTTGCTTCATACCCCGTCAGTTCACTCATACGCTTGGCAGCACGGCCCGTAGGTGCGGCAAGTTCTATTTTCATATCCCTATACTTAAACATTTCTATCATAGCCTTAAGGGTTGTGGTTTTGCCTGTGCCTGGGCCACCTGTAAGGATTAGTAAACCGTTTTCAAAGGCCTTTAAAACCGCAAAGCGCTGTTTTTCGTCAAGGGTAATTCCCATTTGCTGTTCAATAAGAGCTATTTCCTTATTATCTACAAAGCAGGCTCTCTTTTCCCTGTTCATAACAGAAAGACGGGCGGCAATATATTCCTCAGCGCAATAATATTCGGGCAGAGCAATATAATCGGTGTCCCCGATATGTGCGCTTCGTACCCTTAAAGACTCAAGCAGCATATCCAGCGCGTCATCTATAATGTCATGAGGTGTATCAAGAAGCTGAGAAGCCACCGAGCAAAGCTTACCCCGCGGCAGACAGGTATGACCATTATATGTATTTTTCCTCAGCACATACTCAATACCTGCGCCAAGCCTTAACTTATCATTTGCGGGAATTTTAAAATACCCTGCTATATCCTCTGCCTTTTCAAAGGGTAAATCTATTTTTTCGCCACACAGTAAATATGGGTTATTTTCAATTTTAGATATTGCCGAGGTTCCAAGAACCGAGTAAATCTTTATGGCGTCTTCTCCCGATATTTTAAATTTTGAGAGAAGCAGCATTAAATCTCTTATTCCAAAAAGCTTTGTATATTCTTCACCTATAGTCTTGGCTTTTGAAAGAGAAATACCTTTTATTCTCGTTAACTCTTCGGGGGCGGATTCCAGAATCATCATAGTGTCGTTCCCAAAGGTTTCCACAATTTTTCTGGCTGTAGAGGGGCCTATACCCTTTATATTACCTGCTGACAGATATCTGAGTAATGCCGCCGTGTTTGTGGGCATACTTTTCTGCACCGAAACAGCCTTGAACTGCGGTCCGTACACCGAATGAACAATAAAGTTTCCTACAGCCTCAATATCGTCGCCGCTTCGAATAAAAGGCATAGTGCCTACAACCGTTATTTCCTCTGTATCGCAAAGCACACTTGCAACAGTGTAGCCGTTTTGCGCATTGGTATATGTAATTCTTTTAACCGTGCCCTTTATAACTTCGTTGTTTTGAACATCCGACACACCATCACCCCAGTACCTTGTTTATAACAAACGGCAATTCGTCATTTTTACAGCAGATTATATTTTTATGCGCCTTACAAAATGAGTTGCACAGATTTTCTGCCGTTTCGTCATATACCATAACCAGCGTCTGCACATAATCATCACCGTTCCAACGGTATTTTTCAAAATAGTACATAAACTGGTCCTTCTCACAGCCCTTTTCAAGCTTTACAATTATAAGATCTTTATTTTTCTTTTTAGGCTTTATGAGAAACATCCATAACCGATATGTAATACAGCTTGAGCCCACCACCGCGAAGAAAAGAAAAATCATCATAACAATAATTTCTACCATTTTTACCACCTCGTTACAATATATGCAGTATGGGTAAAAATGACAAAAGGGCTATGGAATATCCACGCCCTTTTAAATCACTTCTTTATGGTAACCTTAACCTTATCTACCGCATTAACAGCCTTTACACCACCCGGCAGGTTGAGGGTTACCTCATAAACCTTACCGGAAGAAACGGTAGTATAATCAATAGCTGACAGCTCCACAAATTCAAGAGCATCTATAACCTCGGGAGCACCCTGAACCTTAATTTTTGTTACAGAAAGCCGTTCTACCCTTGCAACACCTGCGCCCGAATAGGGTTCGCCTGTAAACACAGGCACCACCGAAACGGTTTTCTCTTTATAAATGGGAACCGTCACTTTAAGCTCATCTACAGGAAACTCAAAAAGACCATTTTCAAGAATATTACCCGATTTATCGTAGATAACCAAATCTGCATCATAGGTCTGGCTTGAGTTTATCTTTTCTTCAGCCTTTACTATAACCTCAACTCTGTCCACATTACTCATATTGCTTCTGGGACCTTTAAGGGTAATTTTCTTGCTGTCACCCATATAGTTAAGCATTGGTGTATCTTTAATAAGACCTTCAGCGGCGGTAATACCGTCAGCCTTAGCCACAACGTCAAAATCCTTAGTATCTACATAGTCAAAGGTAAGCTTTACCGACTTGGGACTTACTTCAACAAAGGTAAAGCCCCTTGCACCGCTTGCTGATTTTGCAACAAGCTGTATATCATAATCACCCGGCTTTGTAACCTGACTTAAATCGGCATTTACGAGAATATCACTTGTTTTAAGTCCACTGACAATATAATTTGGACCATCAACCGTAACATTTGCCGTTTTAATATAATCGTCGTTCACAACTTCAAGCCCCTGCTGACCTGCAAAGCTGTCTTCAATTCCGATATTTATGGCTATATTCGCAAAGGTAGTGGTTCTTGTTTCGGTTTGATTAACGGTAATTACCAGCCAGAATATAAAAGCAACTACAACCGAAAAAACAGCAGTAAAGCGCTTGTTTGAAAAAAGAACGCGCAGTGAAAATTTATTTATTTTCTTCATCACTAGCTTCTCCTTTTTCCTTTTTCTTTATAGGCTTAATCCGGTTGATAACATTTTTTATTTTATCAACAATACCGTCGTTGCTTTCTTCATCGGAATTTAACATAAGAGCATATAACTCTTCTCTCAGTCTTATCTGGTCGTAACCTCTTTCAATAGTGCCGTTTTGAACAAGGGAGATTTTACCCGTTTCCTCTGAAACAACTATTACAACAGCATCAGACACCTCACTGACACCTATTGCGGCGCGGTGGCGTGTACCCAGACTTGAACTAAAGCCCTGATTACTTGTAAGGGGCAATATACAGCCTGCAGCAACCAGTCTGCCGTCACGAACTATAAGTGCGCCATCGTGCAAAGGTGATTTCGGATAGAAAATACTGCCAACCATCTGCGAAGAAGCATCGGAATTAACAGTTGTTCCTGTATTGATTATATCGCCCAGAGAGGTTATACGTTCAAACACAATAAGTGCGCCGATTTTCTGGTCCCGCATATTCTGAACGGCAAGGCAAATGCTGTCTATAGAATTTTTAATATATTCGTCGTCGTTTTGATTCGCGTGTGCGAATTTACCAAACTGACTGCGGCCTATACGCTCAAGAGCGCGTCTGAGCTCAGGCTGGAAAATGATAGCCAAGGCTATAATACCCCAGTCTACCACACGGGTTAGCAACCAGTTTACAGACACAAGGTCAAACCATATTGAAAACACATAGGCAACAAAGAGTATAAAAAGGCCCTTAACAAGCTGTCCGCCGCGGCTATCTATTAAAAACTGAATTGCTTTGGCAATGATAAAAGCAATTATAAGAATATCGATAATATCAAACAGAGAAATACTGGCGACAGCATATATTATCTGGTTCCACAGCGTATAAATCGCATTTAAGAAATTGCTCACATCATCATTCCTTTATCAGTTTGTCTTCATTCAATATTATTTTAACATAACAAGACTACTGAATCAATAACTTTTTTGAATATTTTTATATATTTTATATATATTTTTCAGCAATAGCCGTTAATATTTTGCAAAGATAGTCTATCTGCTTTTTGTCAGCAGTAATTCCCGGTGAAATTCGCACCGTGCCTGAGTTTTCGGTTCCCAGAGTTTTATGCGCAAACGGCGAACAGTGATACCCTGCCCTTACCGCAATTTTTCTGTTGCTGAGCTTTGCCGCCACCTCGTTGCTGTCTAACCCCTCTATAGTCAGGGACAGAACAGGTGCACAAGGCTCATTATCATACCAGTAAATTTTTATTTTTCTGTTATCTTTTAGCCTCTCATATATCATTTTGCAAAGGCTCATTTCGTGCTCGTAAAGCCTATTTATCCCCTGCTTTTTTATAAAGTCTATTCCTGCAGATATCCCCATAATTCCGGGTAAATTCACGGTACCGCTCTCCAGCATTTCGGGCATATCCTCTCCTTGCTCAAGGCTCATGGAATTAACGCCTGTACCGCCTTCAATAACAGTGCTGTTAATTTTGGAATTTGCAATTAATATGCCTGTTCCCATAGGCGCAAAAAGCCCTTTATGAGAGGCTATACACAGAAAATTGATGCCTGTTTTTTCCATATTTATAGGCAAAATACCTGCGCTTTGTGCCGCGTCTACTCCAAAAAGGAGTCCCCTGTTTTTGCAAAATTTACCTATTTTATCGATTGGCAAAACCTTACCGCATACATTTGATGCGTGGGTACAGAATATCATTTTGGTTTTAGGGGTAATATAGCGCTCGATTTCCGCCTCTATATCATCGGCAAAGGCATCAAAAACGCTGAATTTTATATTATTTTTTGCTATTTTAAAGGCTGGTCGTGTCACTGCATTGTGTTCAAGATTTGAAATTATAAAATGGTCGCCGCTCTCTAAAACACCCTTTAAAACGCAGTTTATAGCCTGCGTGCAATTTGAAAGAAAAACAACATTTTCAGGGTGAGAGCAACCGAAAAAATCAGCAACCTTTTCCCTTACTCTATATACCATTTCGGCATTTTTAACCGACAATGTGTGTCCGCTTCTGCCGGGGTTTGCGCTTTGCTGTCTTAAGGCCTTTTCAACCGTCTTTACAACACATTCAGGCTTTGGTGAAGATGTCGCCGCATTGTCAAGGTAAATCATTTTTTCACCTTCTTTCAAAAAAGCACAGGCATATACCTGTGCTCATATTTTATAAAACTTTAATTATTTTTACATTTGCCTGTCTTAAAAGCTCTTCTATTTGTGTTATATTTCCGCGTGTCTTAATTGCGTAACCGCAGCCGTACTTTCTGTCCGAAACGCCAAGACGCTCTATTTCGGCATAAAAGCCCTTCTTTTTAAGAATATCTCTGCCTTTTATAGCGCTTGTTACTGTTCCGGTCGCTATAATATATTCATTCATTTTAAAAAACCGCCCTGCAATGCTTGTATTGCTTATATATTTGCCGCAATACACTATATATTATGCTGCCGTTTTTTGTTCTGTTACTTTGTAGGCTACCGTAACTATCAGCGGCAAAAAGACGAGCCCCGAAAGCCCGAAAATTTTAAGCCCTAAAAACATTGAAATAAGGGTAATAAGCGGATGAAGCCCCACCTGTTTTCCTATTATTTTAGGTTCAAGAATATTGCGCACCGCAGTTATTATCAGATATATTACCACCAGTCCCACCGCTCGTAAGGTACTTCCCTTAAAGGCTGATATAATTGCCCACGGTATCAGCACTGTTCCGCAACCGAATACGGGGAGTAAATCAACAACTGCAGTAAGAAAAGCCGCGCGGAAAGCACCGTTTACTCTGAGAATAAAAAAGCCTACGGATAGTTCAATGAAGGTTATCAATGTTAAAAGCAGATAGCCTTTAAAAAGACCGAATACATTATTAACCGTAATGCACCATATTTTTTTAAGTGTTTTCATATATTCGGGCTTTAATGCAAAATAAAGGTTCTGCTTTAAAGCGTCAATATCTTTGGCTATATAACAGCCGGTAATTACCGCCGCAAATATGCTTAGTACCATTCCCGGAAGAGCGGTTACAAAGCCGCTTAAAAAGGAAGAAATAATCCCTGATACCTTTACCGCCGCGCTCTGCAGAATATCACCAAGCGTTTTTGAAACAAAATCACCCGAGCCGCCCGACATTTTTCCTGTAAAGCCTTCTACACTGCTTGTAATTTTGGTCACGATAAGCGTAACCTTTGATAACAGTTCAGGGGCTTTTTGAGTAAAGCTGACAGCAAAGCCGTAAATTCTGTTGATAATCAGAAAAACCGCAACAAGCAGAAGTATATACACCCCGATAACAAGACACAGTGATGCTGTTCCCTGCCTTATATTCATTTTGCCTGACAACGTAGCCGCAGGCTTTTGCACCAAAAAAGCGATAGCAGTACCGATTATAAAGGGTAAAAGATAAGCAAGGCAAAACTTGATAACAAAATAGGTTAGCGCCGCTATTACCGTTACAAACGCCACATATATAAGAAATTTTTTCTTTTTATCGTTATCCGTACTATCAATCCCTTTTCTGTATTGATTTTTGTGCGCAAATGTATTATAATTAAAAAAATGTTTACGGGTGGTGGACACATGTTGAAAAATTATGATATGCTGGTGGTTAAGGCTTCGGCACTTCCCGAGGTTTTCTCAAAGGTAATTTTTGCAAAAGAACTGTTGCAAAACGGCACTTGTTCAAGTGTCAGCGCGGCAGTTTCAAAAGCAGGAATTTCGCGAAGCGCCTTTTATAAATATAAGGACCAGGTGTTTGTATACAGTGGACAGAATGAGAGCAATAATATCTGTATCAGCGCCGTTCTTTGTGACCGTGCAGGTGTATTTTCTGCACTTACTGCAAAATTATACCAACAGGGTGTTAATATTCTGACCATTAACCAGAACCACCCTGTTGATGAAACTGCGGCGGTATCGCTTACAATCAACACCGATAATACCCCTATATCCATTGACGAACTTTTAAGCAGTATTAAAAAAATTGACGGCGTTTTATCCGTGAAACTTGTGTGATAATATGGAAAAAGAAATATTACTAAAGGTTGACGACAATATTTTCAGCCTTAAGGCATCAGGCTTTTGTTTTTGCAATAACCGTCTGCTTCTTAAAAGAAGTAAAAACGGCACCTACTCTTTACCGGGTGGAAATATTGCCTTCAGCGAAACCTCAAAAGAGGCAATTATCAGAAAGTTCTCAGAAGAAATAGGCGCCGTTATCTTAATAGACGAATTTGAATTTGTAAGTGAAGATTTCTCCTCAAAAAATCCACCCTGTCACGAAATATGCTTTTACCACAGAGTAACGCTTCTTGATAAAGAGCTTTTAAAGTGTGACTCCTTTTGCAGTCTTAAAAACAGTGACGATGTTTTTGAATGGGTGCCGCTAAGCAAGGTAGATTCACTTAAAACCAAACCTAACAACATTTTAGAAATTTTAGATACAAAACTTAATAGTCAGTGAGTACCAAAATCAAATATATCCTGTGTAGCATCGGTTCCTGCCTCTATAACATTTGTGTAGGCATCGGGTGTCATTCCTACTATTACGGTTTGCGCCGCAATAACGCTGGTTTCGGCATTAAAGGCTGAACGGTACCAGGGCACCACTGTGTGTCCGTTCATCTTCACTTTAATATGTATCTGATGAAGCACCTGATTTATACCAGCGCTGTAGAATTTACTTTCAAAATCTGCAATTACCGTGGTGGTTATCTGCATTTTGAATTTTATACTGGGCCCTCTGCCTATTGTGTATTCATTACCTATTATGGTGCCCACAGGTATTTCTAAATCATATTTTTCTTTAAGTGCTATGCTTTCTGCCACCTTTACCGAAATTTTAGATTTTATGTAGTTCACCTTTGTGGCAGAAACCTCAAGAGAGGTCACCTTTCCCTCGCTGTCCCTGCTGACCGTTACAATATCCGAATATTCTATGTTCTCCTCACAAAATATTTCGCTTATCACTTCATCAACGGTGCGCACCATAACGGTTTCCCCCACCGACGCGCTGTAGTCGCATATAACTCTGCGCATACGGCGGTCTACTACTAAAAATGCGGATAAACACACCGCTATTACTAAAATAAATATTATTAAAAGCCGTAAAAATTTACTCTTTTTTCGCATAAAAAAACCTGCCCTTCCATATATATTATGGAAAAAGCAGGTTTTTGTTATATTTTGAGTTATCCGTGGATATGCTCTTTAACACAGTATTTTATTATGTGAACAACATTTTCAAAGCCAATTTCACTGTTAATGCACAAATCATAGGATGAGGCGTCACCCCACTTGTTATCAGCAAAATAATTATGATAGCTGGCTCGTTTTTTATCAGACTTACGTACCATATCAACCGCTTTTTCATAGGATATATTTTCATATTCCATAACGCGCTTGGCTCTGAAATCTATATCGGCGTGAATAAATACCGTCAGTAAATTTTCACTACCCTTTAGTATACTGTCAGCGCAACGGCCTACTATAACACAAGACTCTTTTTCAGCAATTTCTCTTATTATCTTCGATTGAGCAGAAAAAACCTTATCCACAAGAGGCAAATTGTGAACACCGCTTAAAATACTGTCGTAGGTGTAAGAGCCTAAAGACAGCGAATAAAGGAAACTGTTTGTAGGCTTTTCGTCATATTCTTTTAGTATATCGGCGCTTAGTCCGCTGTTTTTTGCGGCAAGGTCAAGCAACTCTTTGTCGTATAATTTTACGCCTAAATCCTCTGCCAACATTTTTGCTATAGCGTGACCACCGCTACCGAACTCTCTGCCAATAGTAATAATGAAGTTGTCGCTACTCATAAGTGTCTCCTTTTTTGTATATAATAAATAAAAATTGTGAATAATATTTCCCTTTTTTGTTATTATATCACATCTTTACTATAAAATCAACGAGTAATTCTTGACATAAGTGAGTTTCTATTATAAAATATATTAGCAGTTTAAAAATACTATGCGGGTGTGGCGG
The DNA here is from genome assembly GCA_045590395.1 of Acutalibacteraceae bacterium. Classification (GTDB taxonomy): domain Bacteria; phylum Bacillota; class Clostridia; order Oscillospirales; family Acutalibacteraceae; genus SIG607. The sequence goes on along the minus strand of JAZNQX010000063.1, from coordinate 14,388 downwards.
AATTGGGCGAAGCAAAGTGCCGCATCCGGTGGATGATGAAGGTACTTTGCTGAGGTGAAGAAATAAGGAGTAATGCGACGCGCTCCAAGCGAGCAGAACGACTATATTTCTGAGGGTAACGCACGTAGTGCGGCTGCCGATGATATACAAGTAGAACTTCATTAACCGATTTAAAACAAAATTTCAATAATATTTGCGGGTGTGGCGGAATTGGCAGACGCACTAGCCTTAGGAGCTAGCGGTTCACCGTGCAGGTTCAAGTCCTGTCTCCCGCACCAAATTTCCGAGTTTGACCTTTAGGTTAAGCTCGGAATTTGTTTTATTTGCGGTGGTAGGACTTGAAGCTTATGAAGGCACACGCCGTTAAGAAAACAGTTCTGTGAACTGTTTTTTAGGTGTGTGGTGCGCAGACGGGTACTGTTGCAAGGCAACGGTCGTCAAGCAGGGCAAATCGCATAGCGAGTTGCGTCCTGTCACCCGCACCAAAATCGGAAATCCGTTCACGAAAGTGGACGGATTTTTGATTTTGTACTATTCATTCTTCATTATTCAATATTCATCATTCATTAAAAGCGGATTTCCGTAATGAATAATGAATATTGAAATCGCTTCACTAATTAATAATGAAAAATTAAAATGTCGAAACCGGCATTTTTTGTTTTATAACCAGCAAACAAAAAATTTTATTCTTTACCAACCTCTATAATTGTTACACAAAAAAGGCGATGATTAATCATCGCCTTTTCGAGTTTAATATTAGTACATTCCGCCCTGAGCGGCTGCGGCTGCGGCGGCAGCATTAGCGGCTGCGGCGTCTTCCTTTTTATCTGCCACAAGAGTTTCGGTGGTAAGCACCATTGAAGCAACTGAAGCGGCATTCTGAAGTGCAGAACGGGTAACCTTTGTCGGGTCAACTATACCTGCTTCTATCATATCGGTATAAACCTCTTTATATGCATCAAAGCCATAGTTTGATTTACCTGCACTAACAATTTTATCAACTATTACAGAGCCCTCAAGACCTGCATTTGCGGCTATCTGACGAATCGGTGCCTCAAGTGCCTTAAGCACAATATTAACACCTGTCTTTTCGTCACCGTCGGTAGTGCTGAGAAGTTCTTTTACAGAGCCTATTGCATTAACGAGGGCTACACCGCCGCCTGCTACAATACCTTCCTCAACGGCGGCTTTTGTAGCTGAGAGAGCGTCTTCTATACGAAGTTTCTTTTCCTTCATTTCAATTTCGGTAGCAGCGCCAACCTTAACAACAGCAACACCGCCTGCAAGCTTTGCAAGTCTTTCCTGAAGCTTTTCTCTGTCAAAGTCGGAGGTGGTAACCTCAATCTGATTTTTAATCTGATTAATTCTGTCACTTATTAGAGCCTTATCGCCTGCGCCGTCAACAATAACGGTGGTTTCCTTGCCAACCTTAACCTGAGCAGCTCTGCCTAAAAGGTCAAGTGTGGTTTCCTTAAGGTCAAGACCAAGCTCTTCGGTTATAACCTCACCGCCTGTGAGTATAGCGATATCGCGGAGCATTTCTTTTCTTCTGTCACCAAAGCCGGGAGCCTTAACTCCAACACAGGTAAACACGCCGCGAAGCTTATTGATAATAAGGTTAGAAAGAGCGTCGCCCTCAATATCCTCAGCAATAATAACAAGTTTTTTGCCTGTCTGAACAATTTGCTCAAGAAGGGGTAAAATTTCCTGAATAGAGGAAATTTTCTTATCGGTTATAAGAATAAGAGCGTCATCTATAACTGCTTCCATCTTATCTGTATCGGTAGCCATATAGGGAGTAATATAGCCTCTGTCAAACTGCATACCCTCAACTACATCAATATAGGTTTCTGCGGTTTTAGACTCCTCAACGGTAATAACACCGTCGGCGGTTACCTTATCCATGGCCTCGGCAATAAGTCCACCGATAAATTCGTCTCCTGCGGAAACGGTAGCAACTCTTGCGATATCCTCACTGCAGGTAACCTTTTTAGAATTGGCAACAACAGTATTTACTGCGGTATCTACTGCCTTAGCAATACCCTTTTTAACCACCATAGGATTAGCACCTGCGGCAACATTCTTCATACCCTCTAAAATAAGAGCCTGTGCAAGAACGGTTGCGGTAGTGGTACCGTCACCTGCGGCATCGTTAGTCTTAACAGATACTTCCTTTACAAGCTGAGCTCCCATATTTTCAAAGGGGTCATCAAGTTCAATATCCTTAGCGATAGTAACACCGTCGTTGGTAATAAGGGGTGAGCCGTATTTCTTATCAAGAACAACATTTCTTCCCTTAGGGCCAAGAGTTACCTTTACTGCATCAGCAAGCTGGTCAACGCCTGCCTGAAGTTTTTTTCTGGCTTCTTCGCCGAAAATAATATCTTTTGCCATAATATATCTTCTCCTTATTCTACAATAGCCAAAATATCAACAAGGCTTACTATACTATATTCCTCGCCATCAAGTTTAACCTCTGTACCGGAATATTTATTGGTAAGAACCTTATCCCCTACCTTAACGGTCATAGGAATAAGATTACCGTTCTTATCATAAGCGCCGGGACCTACAGCAACAACCTCAGCTACCTGAGGCTTTTCTTTAGCTGCAGCAGTAAGTATAATTCCGCTTTTGGTAGTTTCCTCAGCTTCTACAAGGCGGGTAACTACTTTATCAGCCAATGGTTTAATAGTCATAATATTTCCTCCAATATTAAATTACTTATTAATTAGCACTCTGCTACTTCGAGTGCTAATATATATTGTATCCATATTTTTCTAAAAATCAAGTCTATTTACTAATATTTTTCACTTAGTTAAGAAATTTTTAACAACCGATGAGGGAAGCTGGAATTTTACACCGCTTTTTATTATAGAAAAGTCAATTTCCTTCATTTCAAAAATTTCTCCGTCAAGGTTTACGGGCAGCTTTTTATCGCTTCTAATTGAAAATGTTTTACACTTTCCTTTATGTATAAATGACAATCCGTCAACCTCACCTTTTTTATATCTGCCTATGAATTTAAGAATTTTCAGTTTATTTATGTTATCAACAATGGTGTAGTCAAGCTCACCATCAAAGGGAACGGCATCAGGTGCGGCAAGGTAACCGCCGCCATAGGCAGGGCCGTTTGCAACAACGGCAAAAAGACATTTTTTATTACCAAGGTCATTTCCGTCTGCTTTTAGTGCCAGTCGGCAACCTATTTTACCCAGATAGCATTTGACAATAGCAAGATTATACGCCATACTGCCGTTAACAAAAGGCAGTCTTTTAAAGCGTGACATATATCCTGCCACAACTGCATCCATACCTGCCGAACAACTGTTAAGGCAGTAGTACTCCCCTGCTTTAATAACATCCATCTTTATTGCGCTACCGTTTATCTGGTCGTCAATATCGGCAAAGGCCTGCTTATCGTCTTTAGGGAAGAATTTAAGAAAATCATTTGCAGAGCCTATGGGAATAACACCCAGCGTTACGTTATCGTAACCGAAAACGCCGTTAAGTGCTTCAAAAACCGTGCCCTCGCCACCTGCAAGAAATATGGTGACCGGTTCGCCTTTTTCAGCGTGTTCGCGGGCAAATCTGCCTGCATCTCCTGCCGCCGCAGTTATCTGCACGGCATATTCAAGCTTTTTATCAGAGCAATAATTTGCAATCTCACCGTAAAGTTCATTTACTGTTTTACCTTTTCCTGCTGCAGGATTTATGATAAAAACATACTTCATCCCTTTTTACCTTACCTCTTTTTAAAATACATATAAAGCTGACATTTTATCATTCCGTTATAAAGCTTACGGCGTTTATCGGCGGTATCTCCGAAAAACTTTTCGAACTCATCATGAGGGCTTATAACAAAATATTTTTGACCGTCGCCAAAGGTAAATCGCTCTCCCATAACCTTATAAAGTTCTTCTGCCCCTCTTACATCAAGCAGTCTTTCGCCATAAGGCGGATTTGCAAGTACAAGGCATCTGTCTTTTGGCGGTGTAAAATCCCTTACATCAGCCACCTTTGCCTTGACATATTTATCCACACCTGCAAATTTTGCATTTCTCTCGGTAAGTGCTACCGCTTCCTCATCAATGTCAAAGCCCTGCGCTGTAAAATCAATATTAGTCAGAATAAGACTTTGCGCCCTTGCTCTTTCCTCTCGCCATACCTTTTCATCAATAAAGGCAAAGTGCTCTGCCGCAAAGCTTCTGCGAAGTCCGGGTGCCATTTTTTTAGCCATCATAGCCGATTCAATAAGCAATGTACCCGAGCCACAGAATGGGTCTAAAACCTTGCTGTCGGGGTAAATTCGCGCCATATCACATATAGCGGCGGCAAGTGTTTCTTTAAGGGGTGCCGCATTGGAATTTCTTCTGTAACCTCTTTTATGAAGTCCCTCGCCTGAGGTATCTATCATCATTGTAACGCGGTTTTTATGAATGGAAAAACGAATACGGTATTCGGTATCGGTTTCATTAAACCACGAAATATTATATTTACTTTTAAGGCGTTCTACCACAGCCTTTTTAATAATGGACTGACAGTCGGGAATACTGCTGAGCTGAGAATTAATACTCCAGCCGTTAACAGGAAAAGCATCTTCCCTGCCTATATAATCCTCCCAAGGCAGATTTTTTACATTGTCAAACAGTTCTGTAAAGGTGAGCGCGTCAAATTCGCCCATATTTATCAGAATACGCTCTGCAAAACGGGAATTTATATTAGCCCTGACAAGCAGGTTTTCATCTCCCTCAAGAAGCACTCTGCCGTTTTCGGCATTAACCTTTTCAAAGCCCATTCTTTTAAATTCGTCAGCCGCTATACCCTCTATACCGAAAAGGCAGGGCGCCACCATTTTAATATTACTCATTATTTTACCTTTCTACACCTGCTCTGTGGCGTGGCGTGTAACGTGACAGCCGATATTAACAGCAACGGGAAGCCCTGCTATATGTGTAGGGGCAACCTCAACATTAACATAAAGGGCGGTAGTATCGCCGCCAAAACCCTGAGGGCCTATGCCCAGCTCATTAATTTTTAAAAGCAGTTCCTCTTCAAGCTCGGCATAATAATTGTCGGGGTTTCTGATTTTTGAACTTCTGCAAAGCGCTTTTTTGGAAAGATAAGCGCACTGCTCAAAATCTCCGCCGATACCAACACCAATAACCATAGGCGGACAGGGATTTGCACCTGCGGTCTTTACTATGTCAAGTACCGCTCTTATTACTCCCTCTTTACCATCAGCAGGGGTAAGCATACGAACTCCGCTCATATTCTCACTGCCAAAGCCCTTAGGAGCAACGGTGATTTCCACCTTATCGCCGCTTACTATTTCGGTATGTATTACCGCAGGGGTATTATCATCGGTGTTTACTCTTTTCAGTGGGTCGGATACTACACTTTTTCTAAGCAAACCCTCTATATAACCCTTGCGTACCCCTTCATTTACTGCATCATAAAGATTTCCGCCTGTAAAATGAACCTCTTGACCGATTATAAGAAAAACAACAGCCATTCCCGTATCCTGACAAACAGGTATATTAAGTTCCTTTGCTGTGTCGGCATTGGCCTGTAAATCACAAAGCACCGAACAGGCAGTAGCATTCGTTTCACGGTTTTTATAATATTCTATTTTAGATACAAGGTCATTTGGCAGGGTCTTATTGGCATCAATACAAAGCTTTGCCACTATGTCCCGTATAACCGATACATCTATATCTCTCAATTTTACTTTTCCTTTCAGTAAAAAGGGCAGACTAAAAGTCTGCCGCTATAAATCATTTTACACCGGCACCGCGTTTTGAACGACGGCTATCGGGGTTCTTTCTTTTTAAATCAGAGAATTTTTCATCGCTTGTCTGCTTAAAGCGATTCATCATTTCTTCAAAGGAAGCAGGTTCCTGCTTTTTAGGAGCCCATGTATATGAAGAATCAATTTTTGCCGCCTGTCTTTCGCGGTTTTCTTTATTTGCACGGCGTTCTTTACCGCCCTGCTCCTCCTGAGCGCGTTTGATACTAAGGCTGATTTTGCCGTTATCATCAATGCTCAGAACCTTCATCTTCACAACATCGTTTTCCTTAACATGCTCATGTATGTCGGTAACATAACTTCTTGCAACCTCGGAAATATGTACCATGCCGCTTTTGGAATCTCCTAAATCAACAAAAACGCCGAAGTTGGTTATTCCGGTTATTTTACCCTCTACAATTTGTCCTATCTCGATTTGCATAAACTATGCAGTTCCCCCTTAAAAAATAATGAAAAAGTCTTACAGACTGTGCTGACATTAATCGGCAGATATATCTATATAAACCTGCTCGTCCTCAAAAACATATCCCAGTCTTTCTCTGGCGGCTTTTTCGATAATTTTAGCCTCATTACCCTCAGCCAAAAGTTCTTTATATTCACCGATGGTTCTTTCGGTATCGGATATTTCTTTTCTGATAGTTTCGAGGTTTTCTCTGCCCTTAATTAAATCGGTCCAGAGAGATGACAGCGAATATACAAAATATATTGCCACACACAGCACAAGGACACGCAAAATCACGCTTTTTCCCATACTTTTCTCTTTCCTTCACATAAACAATCTATCACTATGAGTATACAACATTTAGGTATGTACTTTCAAGAGTTTTTTCTCTTAAAGCCAACTTTTTTTACATTTTTTAATATCAAATTCTTTATTTTTCTCAAAACCTTGGTCAAAAAGTCTGACAGCCGTTCTATAAATTTCCTATAAGCACCGAAAATCTTGCCGAAAACTTTAAAAAGAAAAAGCAAAAACCGTAACACAAAAGAAGATAAAGTAACCCTGTAGACAAAAAATCCCGCAAGTAAAGATAGAAGAATATAAAACCTTACTTCACCGTTAGTTCTTGCTATTAGCAAAAGAAAGGTAACAAAGGTTGCGATAATCCAAAAAATCATATCCTGAAAAAACACCATTGTCTTGCTATAGACCTTTAGTTTGCGTGCGGCTCTGAAAAAATCAAAAAACACCGACAGTATTACTCCTGTCAGCAAGGCATAAAGCACAGATACGATTTGCGAAATTGAGCTTATTTCCCACATATTATCTGAATATCCTCTTAAAGAAGCCTTCCCTTTCCCCTTTATTGTCAAGATAAACAACTGCCGAAAATCTTCCCTCTATCTGCATATCTCCAGTTTCGGTATTGAAACTGCCGATTTTTATGTTATCACCCTTAATAACTATGTTTCCCATAACCGAAATTATACTAACGCTGTTTTCATCAAAACTCAGAACATCGCGAACTCCTGAAAGCGACATCGACTTTCTGTTTGACATATACAGTGAATGTTCTCCGCTATTATCCATAAAAAATCACCCTCCACAATAAATATATTGCGAAGGGTGCTTCCTTATGCTACTGAACTATTTTATAAAGATTTGCGGCATCATCTTTTTTAACGGCATCAACAACGGCGGTAACCTGAACCTTAACATTTCGTGTTCCGAAAGCAATTTCAATTACATCGCCCACCTTAACGTCATAAGATGCTCTGGCAACCTTGCCGTTAACCGAAACTCTGCCCGCATCACAGGCTTCATTTGCAATGGTACGGCGTTTAATAATTCGTGCAGTTTTTAAAAATTTATCAAGTCTCATAACTAAAATACAAAAAGCCAAGCCGCCCGAATTTCAGCGGACGGCTTTCAGAAAAATTAAAGAGCGTCTTTGAATGCTTTGCCTGCTTTGAAAACAGGAGCCTTAGAAGCAGCAATCTTAATCTTTTCTTTGGTCTTAGGATTGATACCGGTTCTAGCAGCACGGTTAGCAACCTTGAAAGTACCAAAACCAACTAAAGAAACTTCGCCACCAGCCTTGAGTTCGCCTTCAACAGTATCGATGAAAGCTGCAAGAGCCTTGTCAGCAGCTACCTTGGAGATACCTGCTTTTTCAGCGATTGCTGAAATTAATTCTGACTTTTTCATTGTAAAAACCTCCGTTTTTTATTTTCAACAGTATGTTAAAACGCCTACTGTATGAAATCATCCTTGTGCTTTTAAAAGATAAGAGCTCAGCTCATCTTTTGAAAGCTCTTTCATATCCTTGCCGTCTGCCGTTATCATATCCTCAGCCTTGGCAAAGGTGCTGACAAATTTATCAGAAGACCTTTGAAGTGCTTCCTCACAGTCAACCTGTAAAAGTCGGGCGGCAGCCGCCACACTAAAAAGCAAATCACCGATTACCTCTGTCGCTTTTTCCTTATCACAAGTTTTAAAAGCCTTAGCCAGTTTTTCGGTCTGCTTTGTTACATCATTTAAAGAATTTTCTCCGCAGAGCCCTGCCTTTGAAGCGCGTTTTTGAAGTTTCTGCGCTCTCATCAAAGCAGGAAACGCAAGGGGTACGCTTTTAAGGGTATCGGTATAGGTGCTTTGGGATTTTTCTGCCCTTTTCAGCTTTTCCCAATTATCAAGCACCTTTTCACTTGTTTCGGCAGTAACATCACCGAATACGTGAGGGTGTCGGTAAACAAGCTTCTGAGAAACCTCATTTACTACATCGGAAAAATCAAAGCGGTTTTCTTCCTCAGCAATTATAGCGTGGAAAACAACCTGCATAAGAACATCGCCAAGCTCTTCCCGCATATCCTCAGTAGAGTCACGGTCAATAGCATCAATAACCTCATAGGTTTCCTCAAGAAAATTATTGCGGATACTGCTATGGGTTTGCTCTCTGTCCCACGGACATCCGTCGGGTGCGCGAAGCATTCTCATAATACTTAAGAATTGCTCCATAGAATATTTACCGTCAAAATTCTCTACATCTAAATTTAACATATTTTCACCTAAAAATCAATAGATTTTTTCACTTTTGCTGTTAAAAACAGGCTGTTTTAACAATTTTTGTGCATTTTAACGAATGAAATGCAGTTTTTCAAGTATTGCGGCTATCTTTTCGCCCTTAGGAAAGCTTTCAACATCCTCTTTTGTCATAGTTTTAATGGCAAAAAGTACCACAAGATAAACCACAGCCGCCACCGCTACACAAACAGCCACCGTAACAATATTCGAAAGGCTAAGCTTTGCGCAAAGCAATGACATCATAAAGGCAACTACACCGCAAACAATAGCTGAAATTGCAGGCTTTATAAGCACAGACATAAAGTTTATCTTAACGCCCGTATGTTTTATAAGACAGTAGGTGTTGGAAAGGAATATAAATATATAGCAAACTGCAGTACCGATAGGCGCACCCATAATATTTATTTCGGGTCTGCCTACAAGCAGGAAGTTGACTATAATTTTTAAGGTTGCTCCGATAGCAATATTTCTTACGGGTAGTATGGGCTTGCCTATTGCCTGAAGCATATTGGTCATAGGAACAGAAAGCCCTGCAAATACCGCCGCAATACCCAGCATTCTAAGAAGCGGTCCGCCTATTTCTACAGGGGCAACGCCGTCGTATAGAAGTCCCATAATTTCGGGGGCTATGGAAGCCAGACCTATACCTGCAGGAAGGGCTATTACCGCAGTTGTTCTTATAATTGTTTCTATAGTCTTTTTAACGGCAGGCTTGTCCTTTGCTACCCAAACGGTAGTAAGGAAAGGCACCGAGCCTATACCGAAGGTACCCGTAAGGGTAGGAATAAGATTATAAAGTACATAGGCCTCACCTCTTATACCATAAAGGAAGGTAGGCATATTAGAGGCAGAAATCAGTTCTCTGCCAAGACCTTGAGCAGATGCGTTATAATCGCTTACAGAAGCCGAATACATACCGCTTACAAAATCGAAAGAGGATTCCATAACGTTTTTAAGCTGCCATTTTACCATAAAGGTATCAATAAACAGCGTTACATTACTGGCAATGGAACTCAGCGCTACGGGAACGGCAATAACTATAAGCGCCTTTAATAGCTGTCTGCCCGTTCTTTCCTCTTGAGGCGCCAAAAGCCCCTCGTTTGTTATTGTGTCGCCCACAATTTTATGGCGAAGAGCAAGATATACCGTAGCCGCGATTGTACCTACCATAATACCTGCCAGAGCGCCTGCGGCGGCATAAGCCACATTACCTGTTATTTTAAGAATAATAAATGCAAAGGAAAAGCCAAGTATAAGTTTACCAAGCGCCTCTATAACATCGGAAATTGCGGTGGGATACATATTCCGCATACCCTCGTAATAACCGCGATATGCAGACATAAAGCAACAAAACAGCACGGTAGGTGCAACCATAAGCACACAAACGCCCACATATTTTGCGTCAACCGAGTTTGTTGTAGTAAGCATTGCATAGGGGAAAATGGCAATAAGCATAACAAGAAAGCCTGTAAGGCCCGTTACCAGAAACGCCCTTCTTGCCATTTTAAGTGTCTTTCTGGCATCCTTAAATCTTCCCTCTGCCACACAGGCGGCAGTAAGACGGGAAACTGCAATAGGAAGCCCAGCCATAGAAAGCGTATAAATAGGTAAAAACAAATCATAGGCAGAGGAAAAATATCCAAAGCCCAAGTCACCTATAAGACGCTGAAGGGGTATTTTAAAAATTGCGCCTATAACCTTAACTATAATAGCCGATGCAAGTAAAATTACGGCACCGCGCTCAAAGTTCTGAGTTTTAGTATTCTTACCCATAAACTCTCCTTTATTTTAGTTTAGAAATAACTTCCAAAATAGCGTCACACAGTACAATGTTACCACTGTATGCTTCTTCTTTGTAGGACTGATTTGCATCATCACCTGCATCATCTGAAATCTCACGGACACAGCCGAATTTCATACCTGTCTGATAGCAAACCGAAGCAATAGCGGCAGTTTCCATATCGCAGGAAACAGCGCCGAAATTATTTTTCAAATTATCTCTTAGTGTGTCATCACTTACAAAGCAGTCACCCGAAACAGCCAGTCCCTTTACAGCAAAAGGATATATCTGTGAAAAAAGACCGACGATATTAGCATCTGCACTGTAAATATATTCCTGACCCGGTTTTTCGCAAGGCTTATAGCCAAGGCAAACAAGGTCAAAATCGTGCTCAACAAATTTATCGGCAATAACAACACTGCCCTTTTTAACGCCGCTTATTCCGCCTGAATAGCCAAAGTTCAAAATGGTATCACAGCCCTTGGAGTAAAGATACATTGCGGCCGCGGCGGCATTAACCTTACCAATGCCCGAATGAAGAGCAATAACATTATTATCCCCTATTTTAAAGGTGTAGCAATCTCTGCCGAAAAATTCCGTTTTTTCCGATTCAGAAAGCTTTTTAACAAGCGGCATAAACTCTCCGTCATCAGCCACTATTATACCTATTTTTCTCATAACGGTACCTCTTATTTAAGCTCCTCTATTTCTGCGCGTTCTGCTTCTATCTGGCTCATAGCCGTTTCTATTTCCTTTATAAGCTCTTTAACGCTGCTTTCTGCATTTTCATCGTTTTTAGCCATTTCAAAATATATCTGACCTAACTGATTATAGCATTTGTTTATCTTGTTTTCCAAAGCGGCAATATTATATTTTCTTTTACCAATACTTACAGCCTTTTCGGTGGTAGAAGCCACAACACCTGCCGCTTCACCAACTTTTTTAACAACATCATCAAAAGAAACCATTACGGTCACCTCTTCTTAAAAATTAACAGTTTCATTTTACCATATATACGCGCTTATTTCAAGTAAGCCGCATTTCACACCCTGCTGTGAGGGTATTTTCGGTAAAATTCCTTTATTCCCTCTTTGCGCGCCATTAGTTCATCAAATCGGTTTATATATTCGTAAGGGTATTTAAAATTAAAAATACGCTCTATATAATCGCCACCGGGCTGACGCATTTTTGTTACAGCAGAAGCACCGCAGGCAAGTATTGTATGGGTTTCGTCCATAATGTAAACATTATAAAGACACTCCCTGCCCTTTTTTGCATAGCCCACATTTTCAAGGTTGCCCACAGTTTTGCTCTGTCTATACATATAATACGGTAAAATTTCATTATCCCGCAGTATATCGTGAGCAAAGGTTACCATTTTATCTGCCGTTTTACCCGCCTCTATTTCAGGAAGCTCTCCGCTTATATTCATTCTTGAAGAACGTTTTAAAGAAAGAGCATGAACGGTTATGCTTTCAGGGTCAAGCTCTAATATTTTATGAACTGTGTCCTTAAAGGTTTCAAAGGTATCTCCGGGCAGCCCTGCAATAAGGTCGGTATTTATATTATCAAAGCCCATTCTCCTTGCCATATTAAAGGCTTCTACCATCATTTCTGATGTATGGGCGCGGCCTATTTTTTGAAGAACGCTGTCACACATCGTCTGAGGGTTTATGCTTATTCTGTCAACACCGCAATTTTTCAGTGCCAAAAGCTTATTCTCTGTAATTGTGTCAGGTCTGCCTGCCTCTACCGTAAATTCTCTGAGGTCTGATAAATCAAAAACCTTTCGAACAAGGGTAAGTACACGCTCCAGTTGTTTATCACTAAGGGTTGTAGGCGTACCGCCGCCCATATATATAGTTTCAAGCCGCAGATTACACTCTTTGGCTATTTTGGCTGTTTCCTCAATTTCTTTACAGAGATAATCAACATAAACAGGTATCAGCTTTTCTGCCTTTTCCACAGCGTGTGACACAAAGGAGCAATAAGAACATCTGGTAGGACAAAAAGGCACTGAAATATAAAGGCTGAAGGAATTATCCTTTGATAAATTTATAATATCCTCTTCGCTTTTATAGGTTTTACTGCAAAGGGATATTTTTTCTTCATCAACATAAAACTTATTCTTAAAGTACTCTTTAGCAGCGGTATCGCTTCCCGTTTCTCTTAAAACACTGGCATAAAGACGGGCAGGTCTTATTCCCGTAACAATGCCCCAGCGTGACTTATAGCCTGTAATCTGTGAAAAACACAAAAATAACAGTGCAGCTATTCTTCTCTCGGCCTCTCTATCGTCAAAATCACCATCAAGGTCTTCTGTTTTCTCAAAGAAAGAGCCGCCAAGCATAAGTGAGCAATAAATATTAACACCGTCAATTTTTGTAACGGCAACATCGTCACCGTCTAACACAGTATCTACTACCTCTATTTTTTCAAAAGGCAGAAAAAGTCTGCAAATCTTTTCGGTTTCGTACTTATAAGTATGACCGATACAGCAAAGCTTCATCCCATTACTTCCTTTATGTACGGATTAAATTCTTTTTCAAAAGAAAGTCTTGTTGCCTCACCGTGTCCTGCATATACATCCCAGTCACCCTTTAACTCGGCAAGTTTCTTTAAGGAAGCGGACATACTTTGCGCGTCCCCATACAAAAAGTCGGTTCTGCCGATACTTAGTCTGAACAGAGTATCACCGCTGAAAAGCCAGTTGTTTATAAAAAAGCAACTGCTTCCCATACTGTGACCGGGTGTCCACATAGTCTTTACTTCTATATCGGCAAAATGCAAAGTTTCATCGTGAGAAAAAGTAACATCAGCTTTAAAGGGTTCTAAGGGAATACAAAATCGCTCAGAAAGATTTATTTCTGCATTATAAAGTCCTTTTTCATCAGACACATTAATATAAATTTTACCGCCCGTAAGGTTTCTTGCCTCTGCCGCACCGCCGATATGGTCAAAATGGTTATGGGTAAGAAGAATAGCAAACTCTTTACCCATGTTTTCCTGTATAAACCCTTTTATTTGGTTACACATAACGCCCGGGTCAATAATAATGGCTGTTTTTTCATTTGATATCAGATATGTATTAACACCCATATCGGAAACATTTACTGTGGTTAAATTCATTTTATTTTCTCCAAATTGCAGTATCAAGAATTATTGTTACGGGGCCGTCGTTTAAAAGTGATACCTTCATATCGGCGCCAAAGCTTCCCTTTTCTACTCGCTTTACGCCGTTTTCCAGCAACAGGTCACAAAATCTCTCATACTCTTTTTCTGCCTCATCGGGCGCCTTTGCAAGAGTAAAGGAAGGGCGATTGCCCTTTTTGGTATCAGCGCAAAGGGTAAAGTTTGATATTACAAGAACTTCGCCGTCTATATCCTTTACCGACAGATTCATCTTATCGTTTTCGTCACAGAAAATTCTGAGCGCGGCTACCTTTGCGGCAAGAATTTCGGTATCAAAGTCTTGGTCATCCTCATAAACACCGAGAAGAATAAGAAGTCCCTCACCAATTTCACCTATAGTTTTGCCGTCAACCGAAACTTCGGCATTTTTTACTCTCTGAATTACAGCCTTCATTACTGATTAAGCCTTTCTACATGGAATACGCCGTGAATTTTCTCAAGGCGGTTTATAATATTTTTAAGATGCTCTACACCCTCTGCGCTTACCGTAATAAGCGTAATGCTGTTACCGTTTTTGATAGGACGGGCATTAATACTGTGCAAGGCAACGCGCATATTAACAAGCGCCTGAGAAATATCAAGAATAAG
>JAZNQX010000062.1:0-20263 GCA_045590395.1 Acutalibacteraceae bacterium | reverse complement strand
GCAGAAGAAAATTTAAAAGAAGCGTCTTAAAAAACTTCCTCGTCAGAGGAAGTTTTTTTGAAAGAATATTGACAAAAATAATACTTCGTGATATGATGTATTGCATAAAGGGAGGTATAGTATGGATATCCAGTTAAAGCGAGGACTCTTGGATGTCTGCGTGTTGGCGGCTATTAAGAGCGAGGATTCATACGGCTACAAGATTATCAAAGATATGAAGCCATATATAGAACTGTCTGAATCAACCTTATATACCATTCTTAAACGCTTGGAAACAGCCAATATGCTGACCGTTCGTACTGCAGAGCACGGTGGCAGACTTCGAAAATATTATCATATAACTAATGATGGATTAAAACGTATTGAGGATTTCAAGGATGAATGGAAGGAAATATTGTCTATATATCAATTCGTAACCAAGGGGGATGGGATAAATGAGTAAACTTGAATTTCTTTTAAGTCTTCGTAAAGGACTTGCAGGCTTACCTAATGCCGACATAGAAGAACGTCTTACATTTTACGGTGAAATGATAGACGACCGAATAGAAGATGGACTTTCTGAGGAAGAGGCGGTAAGAGAAATTGGCACAGTTGAGAAAATAGTTTCGCAGACTATAGCAGAAACTCCGCTTACTAAACTGGTAAAGGAGAAAATAACTCCAAAGAAAAGTGCAAAAGCGTGGGAAATTGTATTATTAGTTTTGGGCTCTCCCATATGGTTTTCTCTGCTTATTGCTTTTCTTGCCGTAATTTTATCACTTTATGTTGTACTATGGTCGGTGATTTTTTCCTTGTGGGCTGTTTTTGCTTCACTTATTGCTTGTGCAATCGGTGGTGTGTTGGCAGGAGCTGTTTTTGCTATAGGCAATAATGCTCTTATCGGAACTGCTATAGTTGGCGCAGGGCTTGTTTGTGCAGGACTTTCAATATTTATGTTTTACGGTTGCAAAGCGGCAACAAAGGGTATTTTGATACTTACGAAGAAAATAGCAATATGGACAAAAAATTGCTTTAGAGGGAAGGAGGAAGCATAATGAGAACAAGAACAAAAGTATGGCTTATTATAGCTACCTTGCTTTTAGTAGTGGGTTGTATGATTTTTGGAGGTGTAATGATGAAATTAAAATGGGATTTCACAAAATTATCTACTGACAATTACGAAACAAGCAATTATGAAATAAATGAAAATTACAGTAATGTTTTTATTGTTACCGATACTGCCGATGTTGTATTTTTACCGTCTGAAAGCCTGAAAACCAAGGTTTTATGCCATGAGCAGAGTAATATGAAACACACGGTTACTGTTAAGGATGATACCCTTGTAATAGAGCTGATTGACACAAGAAAATGGTATGAACACATAGGTATAAATTTTGGCACAACAAAAATAACGGTGTATATTCCTGAAGCTAAGTACGGCACGCTTTCTGTAAAGGCAAGTACAGGTGATATTTGCGCCGAAAACCTATCAGCAGAAACCCTTGAGTTTTCTGTTACGACAGGTGATATAAACGTTTCAAATGTTACCTGTGACGGTGACGTGAAAATAAATGTTACCACGGGAAAGACAAAGCTTATCAATACCCGATGCAAAAGCGTTATATCAGATGGAAGCACAGGAGATATCCTTTTGAATGATGTTGTTGCCACCGAAAATTTTGCTATTGAGAGAAACACGGGTGATGTAAAGCTTGACGGCTGTGATGCTGCTGAACTTTCTATTGAAACCGATACAGGTAATGTTACAGGCAGTTTGCTCTCAGACAAGGTGTTTATTGCAGAAACCGACACGGGAAGTATTGATGTTCCCAAAACAGCAAGCGGCGGCAAATGTAAAATTACCACCGATACGGGAAACATTAAAATAGAAATTAAATAAACAAAAAAGCATCCAATTTCCGTTGGATGCTTTTTATATTATTAAGCTTTTTTATCAAGCCTTTCGTATAGGGCGTAACCGAATTTTATAAGCTCACCTGAAACAAATGCTACCGAAGATAAAAGCAGTGCGGTAATAAAACTGCCAAAAGAAATTGCCGTAAGAGAGAAAGCATTAGCCAAAGGAGTAAGAACAGTAACAAGAGTAAATACAGCGAAGAAACCAATTACTGCCGAAACAAAAAGGTTTGTAAAATGCTTGTATTTATAGAAGAAATTTTCAAATTTGGTTGTAATCATACTAAGAAGTTGGGCGAAAATAAGCACCGTAAACATCATAGTAGAAGCATAACCTTCGCCTAAGGGTTTTCCTATGCTGTAAGAAATAACCGATACTGCCGCAACAATAAGCGCCTGTATGGCAAGAGTGATTTTTGAGCGTGTGGTAAAGGTTGCCTTATCTTCAAAGCAGAAGGTGTGCATAGGCTTATGCTCACTAATGCCGTCAGATAAAATCGACATAACAGGGAATATATCGGTTATAAGATTTACAAGAAGAAGAGGTGCGGCGGCAATAGGGAAGCTACCGTGAATTAAAAGACAAAGTAAGACGGCAAGCAGTTCGCCGAGATTACTGCTGAGAATATATGTAAGTGCTTTTCGTACACTGCAAAACATACCCCGCGCAGTATTTATAGCGCCGATTATAGAGGCAAAGCGGTTATCGTTCATAATAATATCGGCGGCGCCTCTGGCAACATCGGTACCCTTTGTTCCCATAGCAATACCTACATCGGCGAAGCTTAGTGCTTTAGCGTCATTTACACTGTCTCCTGTAATGGAAACGGTGTGACCCTTGTTTTTAAGAGCCTGCACAATTCTAAGCTTCTGGTCAGGCAGAAGTCTTGCAAAGACAGAATAACTGTTTATTGAAGCCTCAAGCTGTTCGTCGGTCATATTTGCAAGCTCGTCACCGGTAAGAATTTCGGTGCCGTCTTTTAAAATTCCAAGACGTCTTGCAACAGCACTTGCGGTTGCGGCGTGGTCACCTGTAATCATGACAGTGCGTATACCACCCTTGTCACATTCTTCAACAAGTGAAATACTTTCCTTCTGAGGAGCATCGCTCAGCGCAATAAGACCAGCAAAATTCATACCGCTATCTATAATGTTGTAATCAAGGTTAGTGGGTATTTCGCTTAACTGACGGAAGGCAACAGCAATAACGCGCATACCTTTTTCGGCAAACTCACTAACTGTTTTTACTACACTGTTTGCACTGCATATAGAAAGCAAATAATCAGGGGCTCCCTTTGCAATAGCATAGGGAACACCGTCTATCATATTAACCGTTAGGGTGATTTTTCGCTCGGCATCAAAGGGTATTTTACTAAGACAGGGGTAATGGTTATAAATATCCTTTTGGTCAGAGGGTGAATTTTTCTTATATGAATCTATGATAGCGAGTTCTGTGGCATCGTTATACATAGGGGAGTCAGTATCATCTTTAGACTGGCTGGTGCAAAGGGCGGCAAGTCGTAAAATCATAACGGCGGCATTGTCATTGTAAGCGGTGTCAGCGTCAATAATTTCTTTGCCGTTAAATATGCTTTCTGCCTTCATATTGTCTTGAGTCAATGTGCCTGTTTTATCAGAACAGATTACCGAAACCTCAGGCAGAACATCAAATACGCTCATATCCTTAATAATAAGACCTTTTTTAACGAGGCGGTCTATGGCGTAGCCCATAGCCGCAGAGGTCATAACGGGAAGACCGTCGGGAAGTACCGAAACCAGCAGTACAACAGAATTAATAAGGCTGTCCATTAATACCACAGCAAACTGTTCATCACTTTTAAGGTTTAACAGAATACTTATTAAGAAAACAATAAAGCAGAGCACACTTATAACGCCGCTGAGTATTTTGCCGAAGGCGGTAAGTTTATCCATTAAAGCGGTATCGGTGGTGTTGTGGGCTTCAAACAGAGTAACGGTTTTGCCCACCTCGGTGTCCATACCTGTTTCGGTAACAACGG
The DNA here is from genome assembly GCA_045590395.1 of Acutalibacteraceae bacterium. Taxonomy (GTDB): domain Bacteria; phylum Bacillota; class Clostridia; order Oscillospirales; family Acutalibacteraceae; genus SIG607. The sequence continues at coordinate 16,349 of JAZNQX010000062.1, read as the reverse complement.
CACGGGCGTGTCCCGTAATAACACTACTGCCTGAATATACCATATTTGCACGCTGCTGTATGGGGGTTATGTCATCAAAAACAAGAGCAGCATTTTTCTCGGTGGTAATGTCCTCACCTGTAACGAAGGCTTCGTTACATCTGAAATCAGAGGTAGAAATAAGTCTTGCGTCGGCAACTATATAGTCTCCGGTTTCAAGTACAAGAATATCACCAGGTACTATAAGGGAAGCGTCAATGGTTTTAATTATTGAATCTCTTAGTACCTTTACCTTGGGCGAGTTCATGGTTTTAAGAGAATCACCTATGTCAGAGTTCCTCTTTTTGTACAGAACGGTTACACCTATGTTAATACACAAAATAAGAAAAATCAGAATAGGGGAGTACCAATTATGACGGTGATATGTAAGATTGATAACAAGCGACAGAACAGCGCATATAAAAAGAAATATGTTTATATGGTTTTTAAGCTGAGATACAACAATTTCCTTTAAAGAAACCTTTTTGTTACTGCTTATAATGTTTTTGCCGTATTCTTCAATACGTTGGTCGGCAACACCTGTGGGCAGACCTTTGTTTTTGTCTACCTGAAGGAAGCTTACAACATCTTCGGCTTTGCTGCTGTGATAAATCATAAAATACCCCCACGAGTCATTTAACTAATTATACTATAATAAAAAAAATAAATCAATATATAAAAATGCTTTGCAAAATCCTTAATATATGTTACAATAAGACATATATGTTTAGGAGAATATTATGGATTGGCTTGAAATTATAATAAAGGTGCCCACTGTGTACTGTGAAACTGCGTCCGCTATTGCTAATATGACGGTACCTTACGGCATTTATATAGAAGATTATTCTGACCTTGAAACCGAGGCTTTGGAAATTGCTCATATTGACCTTATTGACGAGGCACTTATTGCAAAGGATAGAGACTTTTCTCTTATTCACATTTATGCCGATAAGAATGAGGACTTCACAGGGCATATAGAATATCTTAAAGAGCGCCTTAGCGCCGAGAGTATAGATTATGAAATTTCTTTTTCCTCTGTAAAGGATATTGACTGGAACGAATATTGGAAAAAGTTTTTTCATTCTTTTCAAATAGGCAGTCGTCTTGCCGTTGTTCCTCAGTGGGAGGAATACGAAAATAAAGAAAACCGAAGTGTGCTTAAAATAAATCCAGGCGCGGCCTTCGGCACAGGTACACACGCTACCACATCGCTTTGTCTTCAGCTTCTTGAAAAGTACGCCTTTGATAACAGCACTGTTCTGGATATAGGTTGCGGAAGCGGTATACTCAGTATTGCAGGTGTACTGCTTGGTGCAAATAGTGCAGTAGGTGTAGATATCGACGAGGCGGCGGTAAGGGTTGCAAAAGAAAACGCGGCTATGAACGGTGTTTCTTTAAAAACCGAATATATCCACGGCGACCTTGCCGAAAAGGTTAGCGGTAAATTTAATATTATCTGTGCCAATATAGTTGCAGATGTAATTATCAGACTTTTAAGTAATGTTTCGCATTATATGAATAATGACAGCATACTTATTGCTTCGGGAATTATAGATACCAGAGCTAATGACGTTAAAAAGGCTTTTAATGACTTTGGCTTTGTGATAATTGACGAGTTAAGACGGGATAACTGGTATGCTTTTACAATAAGAATTAAGGAGTAATTATGTTAGTTTTTGAAGAACTAAAACAGCGCATAACAGCGTATTATGACGAAATGGTAGACCTTAAAGATGCCATTTCCTACGATTCGCTGAAAATGGAAATTGATAAGCTTGAATATAAGACCGCAGAAAATTCCTTTTGGGATGACCCTGAAAAATCTCAGGAGGTTCTGCAAAAGCTGGGCTCCCTTAAAAATAAGGTAGAAGCCTATGATAAATTAGTTTTAAGCTATGAGGATATCCTTCTGCTTATTGAAATGGCAGACGAGGAAGAAGACGAATCAATGCTTTCGGATATCGTTTCGGATATAGAAGCTTATGAAAAAAATCTTGAAGCCCAGAAGCTTGAAACCCTGCTTATTGGTGAGTATGACAAGAATAATGCGATTCTTACCTTCCACGCAGGTGCCGGCGGTACTGAGGCTCAGGACTGGAATCAGATGCTTGTACGCCTTTTTACAAGATGGGCAGAGCGTCACGGTTTTAAAACCTCAATGGTGGATTTTCTTGACGGTGATGAAGCAGGTCTTAAAAGCGCAACCCTTACTATTGAGGGTCTTAACGCTTACGGATATTTGAAAAGTGAACACGGTGTTCACCGCTTAGTCCGAGTTTCGCCCTTTGATTCATCGGGAAGAAGACACACCTCCTTTGCTTCTCTTGAGGTTATGCCCGAAATTAGTGATGATGTGGAAATAAATATCCGTGAGGAAGATTTAAAAATTGATACCTACCGTTCAAGCGGTGCAGGTGGTCAGCATATAAATAAAACCTCATCTGCTGTACGAATTACACATATCCCAACGGGAATAGTTGTTGCCTGTCAGACCGAAAGAAGCCAGTTTCAGAATAAAGACACCTGTCTTCGTATGCTTAAATCAAAGCTTGTTGAAATAAAGGAAAGGGAACACCTTGATAAAATAGAAGATATTAAGGGTGTGCAAAAGGAAATAGCCTGGGGCTCTCAGATACGCTCCTACGTATTTATGCCTTACACCCTTGCTAAAGACCATCGCACAGGCTTTGAGTACGCCAACATTAATGCCGTTATGGACGGCGATATCGATGGTTTTATAAACGCTTATCTTAAAGCTGCGTCACTGGGTCAGCTTTCAAATAATTAAAAGAGAGGGATATTAAAATGAAAAAGATTTTATCGGTAGCAATTGCGGCGTTGCTGATTGTTCTTTGCCTTGCAGGCTGCGGAGCAAAAAAACTTGACAGATTAAACTATGTTAAGGGTGTTGAGAAATATGTAGAACTGTGTGATGTTGAAAACATAGCAGTTGACTTTAACTCAGACGAGTATAAAGAAATTGAACAAAGTTTGCTCTCATCTGACTATAGCGCGTATACCTATGAGGTTAAAGACGGTAAAGTGGCAAAAGGGGATATAGCTAATATTGACTATGCAGGTAAGGTAAACGGCGTTGCTTTTACCGGCGGTACAGCAGAGGGCTATGACCTGACTATTGGTTCAGGCTCCTTTATTGAGGGCTTTGAGGACCAGCTTATAGGTGTTGCTGTAGGAAAAACAGTTGATATAACCGTAACCTTCCCGTCTGATTACGGTGATTCCACAGACCTTGCAACAGGAAAGGAAAAAATAACCCTTTCGGGCGCCAAGGCGGTATTTACCGTAACTATAAATAAAATTGCCCGTCCTTATAGCGAAGTAAACGATGAGTTTGCTAAAAAGGCAGGCTTTGAAAATGCCGAGGCTTACAATAAGGATTTAAGGGACAGAGCAATTAAGAACTTTATATATACTTACATTATAAATAACTCTAAAGTTAATGAGCTTCCTCCCGATGAGGATGGCAACTGCTATGATTATCACAAGTCATACTATACCGAAATGGCTACCTCTTACGGTATGTCCTTTGAGGATTTGCTTACTAACTATCAGCTTACCGAGGCAGACTTTAAAAAGGAAATGCTGACCGAGGAGATTATAAGCTACGGAATTTTTGATAAGTTAGGCCTTAAAGTGACAAAAGAGGCGGTTAACGCTAAACTTGAGGAACTGGCTAAGCTAAATAGCACTACTGCAGATAAGATAAAGGAAAGCTACGGAGAAAATTTTGTAGAGTTTGTATATGTAAACAATGCCATTATTGATAAGCTTGCAGAAACCGCAAAAATAACTGAAAAATCTTAACAGTAAACCGCCCGATTTTCTCGGGCGGTTAATTTTTTCTAAATTATGTAAAAAAGGTCTTGACTATTGCCAAAATGTGTAATATAATAAGTATTCACTGAATGATGGGGTATTATGGCTCTCTTATACATAAATATGTGTGTAAGCGTCATTATATGACAGGCTGTAAACCGCATTATTAGGGTTTTTCTTAGCGGTTTTTAGGCCGTAAAATATTAGAGGAGTGATTGAAAACCTATGGAGACAACAGTTAAGGTAAAACCTGTTCAACTGGGAAAAAACACTCGTATGACATTTTCAAAGATCAATGAAGTTGTGGATATGCCCAACCTTATTGAGATTCAGAAGAATTCATACAATTGGTTTATCGAGAAAGGACTGAAGGAAGTTCTTGAGGATACGACCATTACCGATTATACCGGTAATCTGGTTCTTAATTTCATCGATTACAGAATCGACGAAAAGCCAAAGTATGATGTAACGGAATGTAAGGCAAGAGATACAACTTATGCTGCGCCTCTTCGTGTTACTGCCCGTCTTCTTAATAACGAAACAGGCGAGATTAAAGAAAGCGAAGTATTTATGGGCGATTTCCCGTTAATGACTGAGTCGGGTACTTTTGTTATTAACGGTGCCGAGCGTACTGTGGTTTCTCAGCTTGTTCGTTCACCAGGTGTATATTACGATGTAACTGCCGATGTTAAAACCGGTAAGCCTCTTTTTACATCTACTATTATTCCTAACCGCGGTGCATGGCTTGAGTATGAGTCATCAATGAATGATGTACTTTATGTTCGTATAGATAAAAACCGCAAAATACCCGTAACCATTCTTATTCGTTCTCTGGGCGTTGAAACCAATGACCAGATTACCGAGCTTTTCGGTAGCGACGAATGTCTCTCGGCTACTATGGACGCTGACGGCCTTTCAACTAAGGCTGATGCTTTAATTGAGCTTTATAAAAAGCTTCGCCCCAGTGAGCCTGTAACGGTAGAGGGTGCTGAAAACTATCTTTCTCAGCTTTTCTTTGACGCCCGTCGTTATGATATTTCACGCGTAGGCCGTTATAAGTATAATAAGAAGCTTGCTATCGGTGCCCGTATTGCAGGTCATGTTGTTTCACGCCCTGTTATTGACCCTATGACAGGTGAAATTATTGCAGAGCCTGATACAATGCTTTCTAAGGAAGCTGCTCTTGATATTCAGCGCAGAGGTGTAAACGGCGTTTACATTTACTCTACCGATGTTGAGGGCAACAAAAGGGAAGTTAAGGTTCTCTCCAACGGTATGGTTAACATTAAAGACTTTGTTAGCTTTGATGTCGATGAGCGTATCAATGAAGAGGTTTCCTTTGCCTGCCTTAAAGAAATTCTTGAAAACAATGCAGATGAAGCTGCTATTAAAGAGGCTATTTCTGCAAATGTTGACAACCTTATCCCAAAACACATTACAGTAGATGATATTTTTGCATCTATTAACTATTTTGTAAACCTTCACAACGGTGTAGGCACTACCGATGATATTGACCATCTTGGTAACCGTCGTATCCGTTCTGTAGGTGAGCTTCTCCAGAACCAGTTCCGTATAGGTTTTTCCCGTATGGAGCGTGTTGTTCGTGAGAAAATGACACTTCAGGCTCAGGATGTTGAAAATGCTACTCCTCAGTCACTTATAAATATCCGTCCTGTTGTTGCCGCTATAAAGGAATTCTTTGGTTCTTCACCCCTTTCTCAGTTTATGGACCAGACCAACCCGCTTTCTGAGCTTACTCATAAGCGTCGTCTGTCTGCACTGGGCCCCGGCGGTCTTTCCCGTGACCGTGCATCCTTCGAGGTTCGTGACGTTCACTATACCCATTACGGCCGTATGTGTCCTATTGAAACTCCTGAAGGTCCTAACATCGGTCTTATTTCCTATCTTGCTACCTATGCCCGTATAAACGATTACGGCTTTATTGAGGCGCCTTTCCGCCGTGTAGACAAAGCTACAGGTAAGGTTCTTGACGAGGTTGTTTATATGACTGCCGACGAAGAGGACGATTATTATGTAGCTCAGGCTAATGAGCCTCTGGACGAAAACGGTTGCTTTGCTCGTTCTAAGGTTAACGTTCGTTATCGTGACGGTTTCCTTGAAATCGAGTGTTCACGCGCCGACTTTATGGATGTATCGCCTAAGATGGTTGTTTCTGTTGCTACCGCAATGATACCCTTCCTTGAAAACGACGATACCAACCGTGCCCTCATGGGTTCAAACATGCAGAAGCAGGCTGTGCCGCTTCTTAAAACCGAAAGTCCTATCGTTGCTACCGGTATGGAATATAAGGCAGCTGTTGACTCAGGCGTAGTTGTTCTTGCCGAGCGTGCAGGTACTGTTGAATCTGTTTCTGCCGATACTATTCGCATTAAGGCTGAAAACGGTGAGATAGATGAGTATAACCTCATTAAGTTCCTGCGCTCTAACCACGGAACCTGTATCAACCAGAAGCCTATTGTAAGTGTGGGCCAGAAAATCGAGGCAAAAGAGGTTATCGCTGACGGTCCTGCTACCAGCAACGGTGAAATCAGCCTTGGTAGAAATGCTCTTATCGGCTTTATGACCTGGGAAGGTTATAACTATGAGGACGCTGTTCTTATTAATGAAAAACTTGTCCGCGAGGATATGTACACTTCTATTCATATAGAAGAATATGAAATTGAAGCAAGAGATACTAAGCTTGGACCTGAAGATATCACCCGTGATATACCCAATGTCGGTGAAGATGCTCTTCGCGACCTTGACGAGCGCGGTATTATCCGTATCGGTGCAGAAGTAACTGCAGGCGATATCCTTGTTGGTAAGGTTACACCTAAGGGTGAAACCGAGCTTACTGCTGAAGAAAGACTTCTCCGCGCAATATTTGGCGAGAAGGCCAGGGAAGTCAGAGATACCTCTCTTCGTGTGCCTCACGGTGAATACGGTACTATCGTTGATGTTAAGGTATTTGACCGTTCTAATTCTTCAGAGCTCAGCCCCGGCGTAAATCTTGTTGTTCGTTGCTATATCGCACAGAAGAGAAAGATTTCTGTTGGTGATAAGATGGCCGGTCGTCACGGTAATAAGGGTGTTGTTTCCCGTATTTTACCCAGTGAGGATATGCCTTACCTGCCCGACGGTACTCCCTTGGATATCCTTCTTAATCCTCTGGGCGTTCCTTCCCGTATGAATATCGGTCAGGTGCTTGAGGTGCATCTTGGATATGCCGCAAGCAAACTTGGCTGGAAGATTTGTACACCTGTATTTGACGGTGCTCACGAATCTGATATTATTCAGTCCTTTATTGAAGCAGGTGTATGCCGTGACATTATGTTTAACGTTGATACACAGTGCTTCCTTGAACCTCTTGCAGGTAAACTTCTTGTAGAAGAGGTTGTTACCGAAGGCGGAAAGCGGGATATCCGCCGCCTTGACGATGCTGTTCGCAGTGATGAAGCTGCTCTTAAAGCACTTGCAAATGACGGCAAACTTAAGGTTGTAGACGGTAAGACCTTCTTAAACGACGGTCGTACCGGTGAGCGTTTTGACAACCCCGTAACCGTAGGTTATATGTATTACCTCAAGCTCCATCACCTTGTTGATGATAAGATTCACGCACGTTCTACCGGTCCTTATTCCCTTGTTACCCAGCAGCCTCTCGGCGGTAAGGCACAGTTCGGTGGACAGCGTTTCGGTGAAATGGAAGTTTGGGCTCTTGAAGCATACGGCGCTGCCTACACACTTCAGGAAATTCTTACTGTTAAGTCGGACGACGTTGTTGGCCGTGTAAAGACCTACGAATCTATTGTAAAGGGTCAGAATGTGCCTAAAGCAGGCGTTCCTGAGTCCTTTAAGGTTCTTATTAAAGAACTTCAGTCTCTTGGTCTTGATGTTAAGGTGCTTGATGCCGATAATAACGAAATCGACCTTAAGCAGACCTATGATGACGATGATGATATAGGCTTGCCTTTTGTTCCCGCACCCGATGAAACTCTTGATGAAGAAACCGTACTTGAAGGAAATCTTGACGGTTACACCCTTCAGGACGAAAACGGCGAGGAAATAACAGAAGCTGCAAACGATGATTATTCTGATTTAGACGATAATATTTAATGGAGGAAACGCGAATGGATAACAATATTGAGTATGAGTCTATTAAAATAGGACTTGCGTCTCCTGAACAGATCAGAAGCTGGTCTTACGGCGAAGTAACAAAGCCAGAAACTATAAATTACCGTACTTTAAAGCCCGAACAACACGGTCTTTACTGTGAGCGCATTTTCGGACCCACTAAGGACTGGGAATGTCACTGCGGTAAGTATAAGCGTATTCGTTATAAAGGTAAGATATGTGAACGCTGCGGTGTTGAAGTAACACGCGCAAAGGTTCGTAGAGAGCGTATGGGTACCATAGAGCTTGCTGCACCTGTTTCACACATCTGGTATTTCAAAACAATTCCCTCACGTATGGGACTTGCTTTGGATATTTCTCCCAAAGCTCTCGAACAGGTACTGTATTTTTCTCAGTATATTGTTACCGACCCCGGTAATACTCCTCTTGAGAAGAAACAGCTTTTAAACGAAAAGCAGTATCGTGATATGAGAGAAAAATATGAGGACGATTTCGTTGCCGAAATGGGTGCAGAGGCTATTAAAAAGCTTCTTTGCGAAATTGACCTTGAGCAGACCTGCGCAGAACTCCGTCAGGAGCTTGAAACTGCAAGCGGTCAGAAGCGCGTACGCGTTTTAAAGCGTCTTGAGGTTTTAGAGGCATTCCGTCTTTCAGGTAACCGTCCCGAGTGGATGATACTTGACGTTCTGCCCGTAATTCCCCCTGATATTCGTCCTATGGTACAGCTTGACGGTGGCCGTTTTGCTACAAGTGACTTAAACGACCTTTACCGTCGTGTTATTAACCGTAACAACCGCTTAAAGCGTCTTCTTGAGCTTCACGCTCCCGATATAATCGTTCGTAACGAGAAGCGTATGCTTCAGGAAGCTGTTGACGCACTTATTGATAACGGTCGTCGCGGTAAGGCTGTAACAGGCGCAAATAACCGCGCTCTTAAATCACTTTCCGATATGCTTAAAGGAAAGCAGGGTCGTGTCCGTCAGAACCTTCTCGGTAAGCGTGTTGACTATTCAGGTCGTTCGGTTATCGTTGTAGGTCCTGAACTTAAGATGTACCAGTGCGGTCTTCCTAAGGAAATGGCTCTTGAGCTCTTCAAGCCCTTCGTTATGAAGCGTCTTGTTGAGGAGAAAAAGGTTCCCAATATCAAGGCGGCAAGAAAGGCCGTTGAGCGCGCAAGCGGTGATATCTGGGATGCACTTGAAACCGTTATTAAAGAACATCCCGTTCTCTTAAACCGTGCTCCTACACTTCACAGACTTGGTATTCAGGCATTTGAGCCTGTACTTGTTGAAGGTAAAGCACTTAAACTCCATCCTCTTGTATGTACCGCATACAACGCCGACTTTGACGGTGACCAGATGGCTGTTCACGTACCTCTTTCTGCAGAGGCTCAGGCTGAAGCACGCTTCCTTATGCTTGCGGCTAACAACCTGCTTAAGCCTTCTGACGGTAAGCCTGTTGTAGTTCCTACACAGGATATGGTTCTCGGTTCTTACTATCTTACCATTGTTAAGACAGAAGAGCAGGGCGTAAATAAGGTGTTCCGAAATAAGGAAGAAGCTATTATGGCTTATTCTAACGGTGTTGTAGGGCTTCATGCCCCTATACGTGTTCGTTTCACCCGCGAAGACGGTCTTTCCCGTCTTGTATGGTGTACTGTTGGTTTCATTATATTTAATGAATCTATTCCTCAGGACCTTGGCTTTGTTGACCGTACAGTAGAAGGTCACGAGCTTGACCTTGAATGGTCTTTCCGCCTTAAAGATGAAAATGCTACTGTTGTTAACAGTAACGACGACATCATTCAGAATAAGGTAGGCAAAAAGGCTCTCGGTAAGATTATAGATAAATGTATTATCGAAAAGGGAACAAGCGCTTCCTCTATCGTTCTTGACAATATTAAGGCTACCGGCTTTAAGTATTCTACTCAGGGTGCTATCACCGTTGCCGTATTCGACGCGGTTATCCCCGAAACCAAGAGCGATATTATGAAGGCTGCCGAAACCGAAATCGATAAGGTTACCAAGAAGTACCGTCGTGGTTATATGAGCAATGACGAGCGTAGCCGTCATGTTATTGAAATATGGAATAAGGCAACTGAAGATGTTGCTGATGAACTTAAGGGCAACCTTGATGAGTTCAACCCCATCTTTATGATGGCAGACTCGGGCGCCCGTGGTTCTATGAGCCAGATTCGTCAGCTTGCAGGTATGCGTGGTCTTATTGCCAATACTGCAGGTAAGGTTATTGAAGTTCCTATCCGTGCTAACTACCGAGAAGGTCTTAACGTACTTGAATACTTCATTTCTTCACGTGGTGCACGTAAAGGTCTTGCCGATACAGCTCTTCGTACTGCTGACTCAGGTTATCTTACACGTCGTCTTGTTGACGTTGCTCAGGACGTTATCATCCGCGAAGAAGATTGCGGAACTACTGAGGGTCTTACCGTTACTGAAATTAAAGACGGAAATCACGTTATTGAGCCTCTTGAGGAGCGTCTTGTGGGCCGTTATCTGCTTAACGATTTTGTTGACAGTAAAACAGGTGAAGTGCTCGTATCATGTGAAAAGCTTCTTACTGCTGAAGATGCTAAGCTTATTTGTAGCACGGGCATAGAAGAAATTGAAATCCGCTCAATTCTTACCTGTGTTTCCGACCACGGTGTATGTAAGAAGTGTTACGGTGCTAACCTTGCAACAGGTAAGCCTGTTACTACCGGCGAAGCCGTTGGTATCGTTGCGGCTCAGTCTATCGGTGAACCTGGTACTCAGCTTACAATGAGAACCTTCCATACCGGTGGTATCGCAAGTACAGAAGATATTACACAGGGTCTGCCCCGTGTTGAAGAACTTTTTGAAGCACGTAGACCTAAGCATTGCGGTCTTATCGCTAAAATCGGCGGTCAGGTATCTATCGTTGATGAAAAGAAGAGCAAAATCATTAACATCCGCAACGACAAAACCGAAGAAAAAATCACAATTCCTTACGGTGTTAATCCCCTTGTTGACGATGGCGATTTTGTTGTTCCCGGACAGCTGCTCATTTCCGGTTCCAAGTATCCTCAGGATATTCTTGAGGCTCAGGGTCCCGAGGCTGTTCAGCACTATATCATTGCTGAAATTCAGAATGCATATCGTACACAGGGTGTTGATATCAACGATAAACACATTGAGGTAATTATTCGTCAGATGATGAAGAAATACCTTATTACCGAATCCGGCTCCACCGAGCTTCTTCAGAACGTTCGTTACGATGTTGAAGAAGTACGTGCCGCAAATAAAGCTATCAGAGAGCGCCTTGAAGCAGGGGAGGCAGGTATTGCCGAAGCTAAGTTTAGACCCTTACTTCTCGGTATTACCAAGGCATCTCTTGCAACCGAATCCTTCCTTTCTGCTGCTTCCTTCCAGGAAACCACCCGTGTTCTTACCGAAGCCGCTATTAAGGGTAAGGTTGACCCCTTGTTCGGTCTTAAAGAAAATGTTATTATCGGTAAACTCATTCCTGCAGGTACAGGTATTAAATCAAACGATATAATACCCGAAGAAACCGAGGAAGTAATTACCGAAGCCGAAGTTGTAACAATAGCCGAATGATTATTTAACTAAATTATCGTTTTTCTATTGACAAATAATAATTTTGGTGTTACAATTTATTAGTCTGCGAAACTATGTGTTTTGCACGGTAAATAGATATAACGCAGGCAGGAATTTTCCTGTCTGCGTCGTATACATTTTTAATAGGAGGTGTGTTATGCCTACTTTTAACCAGTTGGTTCGCAGTGGACGTCAAGATGTAGAGAAAAAGGCTAAAGCTCCTGCACTTCTTAAGGGTTATAACTCTATGAAACGCAAGCTTACTGACAATGATTCTCCGCAGAAGAGAGGCGTCTGCACAGCCGTAAAGACTGCTACTCCGAAAAAGCCTAACTCAGCGCTTCGTAAGATTGCCAGAGTAAGACTTAGTAACGGTATCGAAGTATCTGCTTACATTCCCGGAATTGGTCACAATCTCCAGGAGCATAGCGTTGTTTTGATCCGTGGCGGACGTGTAAAGGACCTCCCTGGTGTTCGTTACCATATTGTTCGTGGTACACTTGATACACAGGGTGTTGCAAACAGAATGCAGAGCCGTTCTAAGTACGGTGCAAAGCGTCCTAAGGCAGGTAAGTAAAAAGACGAATCTCTGCTGCATTGTACAAGCAGCGGTGTATATATATTTTATACGCCTTATGCTTGGTGCGTACGGGAATTTGTCACTCGAGTACCTATGATATCATCATTATGAAGGAGGGAAGTAAAGTGCCAAGAAGAGGTATTATTGCTAAACGCGATGTATTGCCGGATCCGGTGTACAATTCCAAGGTTGTTACCCGTCTTATCAATAACGTAATGTTAGATGGTAAAAAGGGTGTAGCACAGAAGATTGTATATGGTGCTTTCGACATTATTAGTGAAAAAACAGGGAAAGAAGCTCTTGAGGTTTTCGATGCTGCTATGGAAAATATTATGCCCCAGCTCGAAGTTAAGGCCGTTCGTAAGGGCGGTGCAACCTATCAGGTTCCTTTTGAGGTTCGTCCCGAAAGAAAGCAGACTCTCGGTCTGCGTTGGCTGACAACTTACAGCCGTGCTCGTTCTGAAAGAACTATGAAAGAGCGTCTTGCTGCAGAAATCCTTGATGCCGTTAACGGTCTCGGCGGAGCTGCTAAGAAGCGTGAAGACACTCATAAGATGGCAGAAGCTAACAGAGCATTTGCACATTACAGATGGTAGTCCTATACTACTGATATTACTATGGAGGTTTAAGTTATGCCAAGAAAGGTATCTCTTGAAATGACCAGAAATATTGGTATTATGGCTCATATCGACGCCGGTAAAACCACCACCACCGAACGTATTCTTTTCTACACTGGTAAGAATCACAAAATGGGTGAAACCCACGATGGCGGTGCCACAATGGACTGGATGGAGCAGGAGCAGGAGAGAGGTATTACCATTACTTCTGCTGCTACTACATGTTTCTGGAAGGACCATCGTATCAATATTATTGACACCCCTGGTCACGTTGACTTTACTGTTGAAGTTCAGCGTTCTTTGCGTGTACTTGACGGTTCTGTAACCGTTATGTGTGCAAAGGGTGGTGTTGAACCTCAGTCTGAAACCGTTTGGAGACAGGCTGATGAATACAAAGTACCCAGAATGATTTATGTAAATAAGATGGACATTATGGGTGCTGACTTCTACCATGTTCTTGACATGGTAAAGGACCGTTTACAGTGTAATGCGGTTCCGATTCAGTTGCCTATCGGCTCTGAAGACACTTTCCGCGGTATTGTTGACCTTGTTAACAATGTTGCTGAAATTTATTACGACGATATGGGTAAGGATGTTCGCGAGGAAGCAATTCCCGAGGATATGAAAGAGCTTGCCGAGAAGTACCGTACCGCTCTTATTGAGTCTGTTGTTGAAATGGACGATGAGCTTATGGAAAAATACTTCGAGGGAGAAGTGCCCACCGTTGAACAGATGAAGAAGATTATCCGTAAGGCTACCATTGATAATAAGATGGTTCCTGTATGTTGTGGTACTTCTTATCGTAATAAGGGTGTTCAGCCCTTGCTCGACGCTATTGTAGACTATATGCCGGCTCCTACCGACATTGAAGCTATCAAGGGCGTTAACCCCGATACCGATGAGGAAGAAGTTCGTCATTCTACCGATAATGAGCCTTTTGCAGCTCTTGCTTTCAAGGTTGCAACCGACCCCTTTGTAGGTAAGATTTGCTACTTCCGTGTATATTCGGGTTCTGTTGATTCAGGCGCTACCGTTTATAACTCTGTTAAAGATAACAGAGAAAGAATGGGACGTATTCTTCAGATGCACGCTAACCACAGAGAAGACCTCGAAACCTGCTATTCCGGTGATATTGCCGCTGCAGTAGGTCTTAAGAATACCACTACTGGTGATACTCTTTGTGATGAAAAGCATCCTGTTATTCTTGAATCAATGAACTTCCCTGAGCCTGTTATCCGTGTGGCTGTTGAGCCTAAGACTAAGGCAGGTCAGGAAAAAATGGGTATTGCTCTTGCAAAACTTGCAGAGGAAGACCCGACCTTCAAGGCTTACACTGATGAAGAAACCGGTCAGACTATTATCGCCGGTATGGGTGAGCTCCATCTTGAAATTATCGTTGACCGTCTCCTTCGTGAGTTTAAGGTTGAAGCTAATATCGGTGCTCCTCAGGTTGCTTATAAAGAAACCGTTCGTCAGAAAGTTGACCACGAAACCAAGTACAAACGTCAGTCCGGTGGTTCCGGTCAGTACGGTCACGTTAAGATTATTCTTGAGCCTAATGAGTCCGGTAAGGGTTATGAGTTTATTAACTCTGTAACCGGCGGTGCTATTCCTAAGGAATATATCCCTGCTGTTGATACCGGTATTAAGGGCGCTCTTAACGCAGGTGTACTTGCCAGCTATCCTGTTGTTGACGTTAAGGTTACTCTTTATGATGGTTCTTACCACGAAGTTGACTCTTCTGAAATGGCATTTAAGATTGCCGGTTCTATGGCATTCAAAGAGGCCGCAAGAAAAGCTGACCCTGTTCTTCTTGAACCCATTATGAAGGTTGCTGTTAACGTTCCCGAAGAATACTTCGGTTCTGTACAGGGTGACCTTATTGCTCGTCGTGGCGAAATCCTCGGATTTGAAGACCGTGGCGGCATTAAGCAGATCAACGCTCACGTTCCGCTGGCTGATATGTTCGGCTATGCTACCGACCTTCGTTCTAAGACTCAGGGCCGTGGTCAGTATGTAATGGAACCCGACGGTTATAAGCCCGTTCCTAAGAGCGTTGCAGAGAAAATTATTTCTGCAAGAACAAAGAAAGACTAATTTATAAATAAAAGTCTTGAAATTTGTGAATAAATTTGTTAAACTATGATTAGCTAAGCTATCAATTTAATTTTAGGAGGAATTCAAAAATGGCAAAAGCACATTTTGAACGTACCAAACCCCACGTAAACATTGGTACTATCGGTCACGTTGACCATGGTAAGACCACTCTTACCGCTGCTATTACTAAGTATCTTTCTTTAAAGGGCCAGGCTGCTTTCGAAGATTATGCAAATATCGATAAAGCTCCCGAAGAGAGAGAGCGTGGTATTACAATCAATACCGCACACGTTGAGTATGAAACCGATGCACGTCATTATGCACACGTTGACTGCCCCGGACACGCTGACTATGTTAAGAACATGATTACCGGTGCTGCTCAGATGGACGGTGCTATCCTCGTTATCGCTTCTACTGACGGTCCTATGGCTCAGACCAAGGAACATCTCCTTCTTGCTCGTCAGGTTGGCGTTCCTTACATCGTTGTATTCATGAACAAGGTTGACCAGGTTGACGATCCCGAACTTCTCGAGCTCGTTGAAATGGAAATCCGTGAGACTCTTGATAAGTATGAGTTCCCCGGCGATGATACTCCTATCATCAAGGGTTCTGCTCTTAAGGCTCTCGAAGCTCCCGATGATGCTTCTGACGCCGCTTATGCTCCTATCGCTGAGCTTATGGATGCTGTAGACTCCTACATTCCTACTCCTGACCGTAAGGCTGATATGCCTTTCCTTATGCCTATCGAGGACGTTATGACCATCTCCGGTCGTGGTACTGTTGTTACAGGCCGTGTTGAGCGTGGTCAGCTCCATGCTGGTGACGAAGTTGAAATCATCGGTCTTACCGAAGAGAGAAAGAAGACTGTTGTTACCTCTATGGAAATGTTCCGTAAGACTCTTGACTACTGTGAGGCTGGTGATAACATCGGTGCACTTCTTCGTGGTGTAGACCGTGAAGGCGTTGAGCGTGGCCAGGTTCTTTGTAAGACCGGTTCTATCAACCCCCACACCAAGTTCCATGGTCAGGTTTATATCCTTACCAAAGAAGAAGGCGGACGTCATACTCCTTTCTTCAATAACTATCGTCCTCAGTTCTATCTCAGAACTACTGACGTTACCGGCGTTGTATCTCTTCCTGCAGGTACCGAGATGTGTATGCCTGGCGATAACGTAGAGATGGATGTTGAACTCATCACTCCTATCGCTATCGAAGAAGGTCTTCGTTTTGCTATCCGTGAAGGTGGTCGTACTGTTGGTTCCGGTGTTGTTACCGCTATCAATGGCTAATTAAAACATTAAAAACTCCGTTCCAAGTGAACGGAGTTTTTTGTTTGCGCAAATTATAAAAAATACTTGACTTTTGAGGCTGTTTTAGTTATAATATATATCGTTCGGTATGCTGCTATGGCTCAGGTGGTAGAGCACATCCTTGGTAAGGATGAGGTCACCAGTTCGAATCTGGTTAGCAGCTCCA
>JAZNQX010000061.1:0-13416 GCA_045590395.1 Acutalibacteraceae bacterium | reverse complement strand
CTTTCGTTATCAATATATCTTGTATAAGAAACCTTTGATTCCAGACCGCCCTTAAGATTGTCGGTTACATCTATTTCCACAAGATAAACCGATGTGTCATATTCCATAAGAGCGTCAGCATCACTGGGCACTACCTCGCGGATAACATAACGGTAACCGCCTATTGCGCTGAAGGAAAGTTCTTTAAAGGTAACGCTTCCGTCTGCATTATTCTTAGCGGTTTCAATAAGAGAGCCCTGCTCTATGCAGTCGTCAACAAGTCTTGCATTATACAGTTCAAAAGCAAATGCCTTTTCGCCTGTGTACTTGGCAATATCGTCGCCCTTAAGCTCTTTTTTACCGTAAAGGGTTGCCTTTGTAGCGGATACGGTGTAGGAGTTTTCAAACTCTACATTTCCATCAACATAATCTACCACTGCAACAAGACTTCCCTTGCCGTTATCGGTTACGGTTACGGTAACATCATATTCACTGCCGTCATACTTAACACCGTCAAGCTTGTTATCGGCGTCAACACCGCTTGGTATTACTTCCTTTACGGTGTAGTTATGAACACCTGCGGTATCATAGTGAAGCTTAAACTCAAAGGGCGCGTTTGTATCACTGCTTGGAATAAGGTTGGAAACGGTCTGAACGGGATTTGCATTTTCATAAAGAACAAAGCTGAACGCACCTGCCTGAAGCTTTCTTATTCCACCCGTCAAGGTTTTATTACCTGTAATTACGGCGTCTGTACCGCTTACTGTGTAGGTGTTGTTAAAGATAATGGCAGTAGATGCAGTTTCGCCGCTTCCATCAAGCACCGTCATAGTAGGTGTTGCGGTAAGCTTGCCTGTTACGGCATCGCCCGAAACTACTATCTTTATATGGTATTCTCTGGTATCAAAAGCAACACCGTTAAGCACATTGTTTACAGCGCCCTCTGGAACAACCTCTTTAATTACATAGTAGTGTGTGCCCTCTTTTTCATAAACTAATGAACCGAAATTGAATATTCCGTCCTGCACATTTGCAACCTTGGTTTCAGGGGTAATTCCTGAGGTTGCGTAGTCTGCGCCTGTCTTATAAAGAGCAAATGTAAAGTTATCCTCATTTGTTATGCTTCTGCCCATTAAGTGCTTAATACCGCGAAGGTTGGCAACAGCCGTAACGCTGTCGGGGGTATAGGTATTTGTAAAGGTTATACCGTCAACCTCAACTGCGGCAATACGGGAAGAATCGGTAGCAGTAGCAGTATCGAAATCCTTAAGGGTAGTTCCGTCATAAACCTGAGCAGAAACGGTAAAGTGACCGCTTCCGTCATCGCCTACAACCACCTTAATGCTATATGTCTTATCGGTATAGGTAACATTATCTATATTTCCGCTGTCTTCCTTAAGCACATAATAGTGTGTGCCCTCACCGTCATAAACAAGTGAAAGTCTTGTAGTACCTGCGGCGGCAGTTACGGGAGAAGTGGCAACTGCGGTGTTATTTGTTATAACATAATTCTCATCAGCCTCATAAAGTGAGAAGCTAAAGCCAGCGGGGAGAATATTAGCAGTCTGATTATAAGCATTCTGAATAACCTTATTTACATCAATAATAACCTCAGCCGCGCCGCTTACGGTATAGGTATTGTCAAATACAGCCGAAACATTTGTGCCGCTGACAGAAGTATCTACAATACCCTCTACGGCATCTACCTTTAATTTGCCGCTTCCGTCGTCAACAACCTTAACAACAAATCTTGCATAGGAAGTGTCGTAAATAATGCCGTTTTGAACATTTGCCGCTTCTTCAATCTCTACTATCCTGTAGTAATTTTCTCCTGCTGTGGTATATACCACATCTTTAAGTGCGTCTATTTTAACAGAATTGCTACCGTTTTTGGTATAGCTTACTGTAACGGGGTCGCCTACATTTTCATACTCTGTGCCGTTCCACTTTTGAAGCTGGAATTTAAAGTTGGCAGTTATATCGGCAGCCGCGCCAAGATTATCGGCAACATTCTTATTAACCGTAATTTCGATATTTGCTTTGTCGGTCTGACCCGCAGAATATGTATTTACGAAATCAATATATTTGGTTTCACCCGATACTACCATAATATCCTGCTCAGCATCATTTACACTAAAACCTACAGGAATGTTTGTTTCGGTAACGGTTACAGTAGTTCCCTCGGGAAGTCCCTCAATATCAAGTGACTGACCGTGCTTTAAGGTAACGGTATCTCCCGATTTTATCTGCATAGCACCGCTATCGGTCTTTACAGCAGTAAAGGTACCGTTTGCCGAAATATTTACGGTAAAGGTAAAATCGGCAGAAGTGTGACCAGAAAAATCACTTACAACATTTTTGGTAATTACCACATCGCCCTCTTGCGGGATAGTATTAACAAAGGCGGCGGTATTTATAACCGACTTTGCAACGGTTATTGTTGCCGTATCCTTATCCTTGTCACCGTTAACGCTGTATACTCTGTAATCGGCAGAGGAGGGGATATTTTCTTTAATTATTACTTCCTTGCCTATAAGGGCTTCGCCCAGCAGATATGCTGTTTCGCCGTGCTTTAGGTTTACAGAATATGTATTGTTAAAGGCTACGGTGGACTCGGTTCTTTCTCCGTTTGCATCCTCTTTTATAAGGGTAAGGTTAGCATTTACGTCTGCTGAAAGTATGAATTCATATTCTTGCTCTCTGTCTGTAATTGTAGCGTCGGCAGTCTTTTCTATCTTAACACCCTCATAGGAATTAAAGGTGAGCATACCGTTGTTGCCAAGATAAGAGTCAACATGGTAATCGCCCTGCTCCTCTTTGCCCTTTTCTGGGTCGTGAACAAAGGGCTTGTCAGAGTAATTTACTGTATTTGTAAGATTATCTTCCTTTTCCAGCTCATAATCACCGTAATAATGGTGTATTGTGCCTGCCGTTACATACCAAGTGTTATCACTTCTCTTTGCAATATCGCCCACGTGTGTGAGAACATGCTCAGAAATTTCCTCATAGCTCCACTTTGCAGTAAGAGTACCGCCGGTTGCACTGTATACAAGGTTTCTGTGATAAAGCGGTGAATTCTCGTTATAAACAGGAGCATTAGCACTCCTATAGTATGTACCGTTTTTATCGGTAAAGATATCGCTGTCAACATTGTAGTAATAGTGCTCATTTTCTACCGAAGGTTCAAAATAGGATATGGTATTCTTGTTTGAAAGATAGGAATATTCCCCTATATCGTGCCACTGGTTAGTGTAGAAGACATAATCACCGTCACTGTTTTTAACAAGAGTATCAGGCGCAGTTTCTTCAATATTCAAAACATCAATTTTACTGCTAAGTCCTACCTCGTAAAGCAGACGGCTGGGCGCAGTAGCACCACTTATAATCATTTCGCTGGGATTCATAGGGTCGGTACCGTTAAGCTTGATGTTATATTCAACAAGAGGAATAAGGGAAGCTGGAATTTTACCTATAACGCGGATATCTCCTACTTGGCTAGCGTCATATTTATCACTTGCAGTGTCTTTCAGGGTGGTACGCACCTGAATGGTAGCGTACATCATATCGGTTTTTCTGTGTCCCTCGCCTACTGCATCGTAATATCCGTAGGATTTAATAGCGAAAACGGCAGTAGATTTAAGAGAATCGGGCACAGCCTCGGGAGAAGCATCCTTACCGTCCCAGAAGCCTACATATTTACCCTTACCGTCGGCATACCAGCCAATATAGTTGCTGTACTGCTGGGTTGTGGGGTTATAATAAAGCTGACCTGCAGAATATGCCTTGCCGATAAGCTCTCTTGCAACTGCAGTATCGGTTATACCCATACGCTCTTTTACAGCCCATACAAGATTATTACCTGCCTCGGTAGGATTACCTTCGGTACCCATACCGCCAGAATATATCATTTTAGCAAGGGTAGAGCCGTCATAAAGGGTACTGCCTAACTGTATACCCTTTATAGCCTTTACCTCCATATTTTTGCCGATATAATCGTCAAATTCAAGGAAGCCGTCGTGGTTAACACCTATATTAGACTCAACCATAGTAGGATAGTAAAGCGACTGAATAACTATCTGCTCAACAATATCCTCAAAGGCTTTTGTAAGGTCTGAAGCATTACTTGCACCAAAATATTTTGTTACATAATCCTCACTCCAGCCGCGCTGTGCATTAACGGGGGAAGTGTAGGTTATTGATTTATTTTCTGTGCCGTTAACTCTTATCTGAACATTCATAGTCTTGTTTTGCTGATTTGCAAGACCTTTAAAGGTAGTCCAGTAAGAATCGGTGCCTGTGTTATTAGAGGGGTCAAGAAGGCTAAGTGCCGCCTGCTTAGTACCCACGTTAAGACCTAAGGTATAAACAAGAGGGGCACTGCCGTACTTCTCTTCAATTTTATCTCTTGCATAAGCAGCGGTAAGCTGGGTCATAAAGGAAATGCCCACACTTCCGTATTCGGATTCACTGCCGTTACCGCTGTTTGAAGTGCCAATGTTTGTATAATCGGTAGAGGCAATAGTAGGCGAACCGTCGGTCATAAGCACAAGAACAGGCTTACGCTTTGTTCCTGCCTGAACACCATCGGTAACGGTAATTTCGGTTACTTCGCCAAACATCTGCTGAGCCTTATATATACCGTTTTGTGTATATGTACCGCCCGTAACAGTCTTACTGTTACTCTCACTAAAGGTGCTTGTTACACCGGAGGCTTTGGTGCCTGTAACACCGCTTGCCACCTTAACGCCGTTTCTGGTAACGGTATTTCTACCGCTTCTTTCAGTCCAGCTTGATACAAGGTAAACGCGGTTATTGCTGTTATCAATACCCTTTTCGTATCTGCCAAGGGGCAAAATAACCGTTGCGGTAGCAGCAGTAGCCGCACTGCTTGTGCTTGTATTACCGCTATATGCAACAACGCCTACGCGGTTATTGGGATTAAGGCTAAGCAGCTTATCAATAGCGCTGTTTGCCGAATTTACCATAGTTACATAAGGGTCGGTTCCCTGTGTCACATCCATACTGCCCGAAAGGTCAAGCACAAGTACGGTATCTGTAGGCAAGGTAGAATAACCCTCTATACTTTTGGAGGAAGCAATTGTAGAAAGAGATACAAGAAAGTTGTTAGCCCCTATGGAAAGATTTATAGAATCATCATCTTCATCGGTGGCGTCTGTATAATCTTTAACGGTTTTGAATACAGACTTATCACTCCATACACCGCCTGCCCAGGCGGTATCCTTAACGTCCGGACCGAAAAATATTTTCCAGTCATTAACGGTAGACGGGTCGCTTTTCTTAGTAAAGTTACCTGTCGCCGCACTGGCATTAAAAATAAAAGTGGGCAGCATACTAAAAAGCATAATAACTGACAGAAATACTGCAAGCCACTTTTTATATCTCAGAACAGACAATTTTTTCATAGTATTTTCCTCCCTTTGTTCTGCTCGTTAAAAAATCAACAAATCTTCTTAGTTGTATTATACAACATCTGCCCCTTCTGTGCAATAAAAAGTTCTTGTCAAAAAGCAACTTTTTTCAGCACCACTATATATATATGTTTTTCAAAAAAGAAACATTAAATTTAGTGGTGCCTCTTGCATATTTTATGGGAATTTAGTAGAATAATAAAAAACAACACTTCAAAGGATAAAAAATATGATAATAATGAGCGTAGACAGAGGAAAAGCCAGAACAGGCCTTGCTTACAGCGATAAAAATGAGGGCTTTGCCTTTCCTCTTGAGGTAATAACCGAATACAATGCAGAGCGTCTTGCTGAAAAAATTTGCGAAAAAGCAAAAGAAATAAAGGCAGAGCTTATTGTGGTGGGACTGCCCCGACGAACCGACGGCAGTCTTGGGGACAGCGCCGAGGAATGTATGGCTCTTGCCGAAAAAATAAAGGAGCAAAGCGACATAGAAGTAATTATGTACGACGAGCGCTTCACCACCGTATCCGCCCACGCCGCTCTTAACGAAACAAACACACGGGGCAAAAAGCGTAAAGCTGTAATAGACGCCGTTGCCGCTACAATGATTTTAGAAGACTATCTATCTTTCAGAAAGCATCAAAAAAATAACTCCTGACGGAGTTATTTTTTATTTGTATCTTTTCTTGTTACATACACCGGCAGGCTGTGCCCCGGAGAATAGCCCTTTACCTTGTTAAGCAGTACCCCTCTGGTCAGTTTGTTTTCACCGAATCTGGCGCAGATATTACTTATTTCCTCCTCAATGCGCCGCTGCTTTTCCTCATCCTCGGCGAGGGAAAAAATATCGGTTTGCACCGCACCTGTGCTCTGCTTTAAATTACCTGCCCTAAGCCCCACGCTTCTGCAGGGCAAAGGCGCATTTTCAATAAAGAGTTTCAGCGCCTCTCTTGCAAGGGTAATTCCCGTCTGAGTTCCGCCTAAAATTTTTGTGCTGTATTCCTTGGATTTAAGGTCGGTATCCCGAACGCTGAGTGTCACCGTAAAAGCATAAACATTATAACTTCTTATTTTTTCAGCAATTTCCTCGGCATATAAAATAAGCTCACTCCATACCTCGTTCATATCTTTAAGGTCGTCTTTTCGGGTTCTTGAACGGCTTATGCTTTTAGGTATGTCGTCTTCCTTAGGGGCGCAAACAGGGGTGTTGTCCAGCCCCATAGCGCACCTTTTAAGGTCTGCACCGTTTTTGCCCAGAAACCGCTTTAAAAGATTTTCGTCGCAAAGGGATAAATCTCCTATAGTGAAAATCCCTTTTGAATTAAGGCTTTCCTTGGTGCTTTTGCCTACATAAAGCAGGTCCTCGACAGGCAGACCGTAAATTTTTTCTTTAAAATTTTCCTTTGTTATAACGGTTAGTCCGTCAGGCTTTTTCATATCAGAGCCAAGCTTTGCAAAAACCTTATTAAAGCTTACCCCCACCGAAGCAGTAATGCCAAGCTCGTTTTTTATGTCACTTTTTATTTTTTCGGCAATTTCCTCGCCGTTTCCGAAAAGTAAGGTACTGCCCGTAACATCAAGCCAACATTCGTCCATACCAAAGGGCTCTACCATATCGGTATAGCGGTGGTAAATTTCCCGCGCTCTAAGAGAAAATTCCTCGTACTTATCATACATGGGCGGTAAAATATAAAGGTCGGGGCATTTATTTTTTGCCTGCCATATAGGCTCTGCCGTTTTTACACCGTATTTTTTTGCTATTTCGTTTTTTGCAAGTATTATTCCGTGCCGCTCCTCAACACTTCCTGCCACGGCAACAGGCTCTAAAAGTAAGGTCTGGTTGTAAAGCAGACTGACAGACGCAAAAAAATTATTAAGATCGCAGTGTAAAATTACCCGTTCCATTTTTATCCTCCATAGTAGGCGACAAACTAAAAAGTGCCTTAAGATGAATTCTCTCTACCTGTCGCTTACTGTAGTTTAGTATTTCTGCCGTTTCCTCAAGGGACAGCCCGCACAGATATTTCTGGGCTAAAACCTCGCTTTCCCTTTTATCCTCAATGCTTTCTATATCCTTTTCTATACAGTCCCTTATCAGCCGTGCCTCCTGCGCTTTGGCTTTATACTTTTTCTTTTTATCTCGGTTTCGAAGAGTCAGTATATCATAACGCCTGATTCGCGCCTGCTGAAGCGGATAAAGACTTAAATATTCCTTCTTTTTTTCAAGCTCTGCTTCCATTATAACATATTTGCCCCCTTCAGTGCAAAGTATTGTCCGTAGCTTAAACTGCAGTTGTGACTTTTATTATATGTATCAACCTCGTTTATAGCCCTATAAAGTGGATTTTCTTTCTGCGCTTTTTCTCTCTCCTCCTGTTTCTTAAAAAGCTTTTCCCCTGCTCTTTTACAGGTATAACTGCAGTATTTTTCATTAGCGCCTATTTTCATTCCGCAATATCTGCAATATACACCGCGCTTTTCCACAAAGCTTGTCCCATCGCAAAAAGGACAAAGATGCACCTTTTCGCTACCCCCTTCGTGATGCTCAAAACTGATTTTCACAAACTCAAATTCTTTTCTACAGTCGGGGCAATAATACAATTTTTTAACCTCCTAAAAATTTTTCTTGACTTTTACGGGAAACCGTAATATAATGATTACGAAATCCCGAACATTCGTTCTTATTATAATACGGAATTCCGTAATTGTCAAGAGCCAACGGGAAATTTTAGGGGAAAATTTTTTAGGTGGGGATAGAAATGGATGGTATTTACGACAGAATAGAGTCATTATGCAAGGGCAAGGGAATAACCGTTACCGAGCTTTGCAGAGAATGTTCTATTCCAAGGGCTACTATGTCGGATTTTAAACAAGGCAGAAGCAAAACCCTTTCGGCGTCTGCCCTGTCAAAAATTGCGGAATTTTTTGAAATAAGTGTTGAATACCTTATTAAAGGCGAGTCCTTTAAAGCAGGCAAAGAGGAACTAAAGGTTGCTTTGTTTGGCGGCGGTACAAATGTTACCGACGCTATGTGGGACGAGGTTATCCGCTACGCGCAATATGTTAAGGAGAGAGAAAATGGAGTTAAATGAGCTATATGAGCTCGCAAAGGAGAAAAATGTAAAGGTTATGGACTTTTCCCTGCCTCAGAATACCGCCGTTACGGTAGCGCTTGGCGACGGCTGCTTTGTTGGTGTAGACCCTGAGGTTTTCTTTTCAAAAAGAAGAGAAAAGGTGGTTATCGCTCACGAGCTGGGGCATATTGAAACAGGCAGTCTTTACTCGGTAGACGCTAATAATACAGAACGAATAAAAAAGGAAGCAAAGGCAGAAAAATGGACAGTGGAAACACTTATCCCCCTTGAGAAGCTGGAGGCCGCCATAAAGGACGGCTACGGCGATGTGGGGGCACTTGCCGAGCATTTTGAGGTTACCGAAGAATTTATGCTGAAGGCTCTCCTTTATTACCGTAATAAACAATAAAAAAAGCGATTCGTCAGAATCGCTTTTTGTTTTATAAATATACCGTTTTTGCCTTTAAAAGCTGTGCTTCTTTATCACTATGCGAAATAAGTATAAGGGTTTTGTCTTTAAGATATTCCTCTACTACCTTTACGGCATTTATAAGGTTTTCCTCGTCAAGACCGTTAAAGGCTTCGTCAAGAAGCAAAATGTCAAAATCCTTTGACAGCGCACGTGCAAGGGCAAGGCGTCTTTTCATTCCTCCCGAAAGCTCATTGGGATAAGAATTTTTTACATCTAAAAGCCCTAATTTATTAAGGAGTTCTTCGGCTTTTTCGTTACCCCCAAACAGAGAAACATTTTTCTCTACAGTTTGTGTGGGGATTAGTCTGTCCTCCTGAAAAACTACCGAAATTCTTGCGTTTTCGATAATAGAAACTTCGCCCTTTTTTGCCCTTTCAAGCCCTGTTATAAGGCGCAAAACGGTGGTTTTACCCTTGCCTGACGGCGCCGATAAATGCAGTCTTTCTCCCTTTTTAACACTTAGCGAAAAATTCTCCAGCACATTCTCTTTTTTGCCCTTATAAGCAAAGGTTACATTACTGAATTCAATCATTTTTTGCACCTTCCCTTAACAGCTTTTTAATTATCCATTCAAGGAATATGCTGAGTATTATTATCATGGCGGTGACAGCAAATACCTCGTCATAAGAAATAGATGTTTTGCCCACCCATAAAAGCTCACCCAGCGATTTTGCGCTTTTGCAGATAACCTCTGCCGCAACGCCCGATTTAAAGGCAAAGCCAAGGCCTGTTATAAGCGATGCGGTAAGGTGGGGCTTTATTTCGGGATATATGATATACTTTAGGGTATCCTCCGTTTTCATACCCATAACCTTAGCCATTTCGGTAAGATTTATGTCTACCGCCGAGAGCGCTTTTTCAGTGCTTTCCCAAATAATCGGCAGAACCGTTAAAAAGGCGATAAGCTGGGGTATAAAGGCGGTATCAACCCATAAAAACACAAGTATGATAAATGCCGCCACGGGCACCGCCCTTATAAGCCGCAAAATTGGAGAGAAAAAGTCCTTTACTGCCTTTATTTTAAAGGAAATATAGCCCATAAGTACGCCAAACAAAACCGACAGAAAAAACCCAAGAAGTACCCTGAGCAGAGTATAAAGGGCGGCTATATGAAAGGTGCTTTGTCCGCACAGACGGACAAATGCCTTTACCGTCATTACGGGGGTTGGAATATCAATTAAAAGGCTGTTATTTGCTATACTGAAGGCAACTTGCCAGAGGACTATCCAGAAAACCGCTATTAAAAGCCTTTTTAAAAACTTATTTTTCTGCATAGTAGAAATCGTCTGCAGGAAGTGCGCCGCCTATAGATTTAGGATTAGCGTTATACATAACGGTAAGATAGCCCTTAAGTCCTGCCTTCATTTCCTCGCCTGTTTTAAAGGTAAGTCCACAGCTTGGTATAGCCTTTTTAGCAATAGCGGCCTTGGGAATAATTTTATAGGTTTCGCAAAGAGTTGCGGTGGTTTCAATATCCTCTGTAGCCTTTTTAATAGAAGCCTCGTACTCCTTAAGGAAGGTTTCTACAACGCCCTCGTTTTTCTCTAAAAATTCGTTTCTTACTATAACACAGCCCATCATAAGAGAGCTTTCTTCGGAAATTTTATCCCATTCTGCGCCCATATCAAATGCAGTTTTTGCAGTTTTGTATTTGTTTAAAATATTAGTTGCAACGGGCTGGGGCGCCATAATAACAGCGTCCTTATTTTCTTCCTTTTCCCAAATGGCAGGTAGCTGACTTCCATCCGAAACGAAGTTAATGGTCACATCATTATCGGGGTCAAGACCGTTACTGCTGAGCACATAACGAAGAATATACTCAGGGTTTGCGCCTTGACCGGGGGTGTAAATTGTTTTACCCTTAAGGTCGGTTATTTTGGTAAGCTCAGTACCGTTTGTAAGGATAGACAGAACACTGCTTGTGTTTACCGCGATAACGGTTACGCCGCCCTCGGTCCTATTGTAAAGGGTTGCGGCAAGGTTTGTTGCAACGGCGGCAATATCTGCCTCGCCCTTAGAAATTGCGGCAACAATTTCATCATTTGCATCAACCATCTTAAAGTTATAGTTGTTCTGTGTGGTACCTGCCTCGGCATCAGCTCTGAGGTTCACTGCGCCGATACCTGTGGGGCCCGACAGCACATAAATATTTACTTCTCCTGTCTTTGCTTTACAGCCGGCAAAGGAGAAAATCATAACTAAAACTAACAATACGGCTAATAACTTTTTCATAATATCACCTTAATCCTTTCGTCATTTCTGACAATTAAATTTTTTTCTTCAAGTGCTCTTATACTTCTGTAAAGTGAGGTTCTGCCGATACAAAGCATATCCGCAAGGGCGGTCATTTTACCGCTATAGCCGTCGTTTTTAAGCAAAAACGCGTATAGACGTCCCTCAACACCGTCCTCCATCATTATGGCAAGTTTTTCGTTTAAATAACGAATTTTTGAGGAAAGAAAAGAAATATAGTTAAAAGATACTTCGGGGTACTTTTTAAAAAGCTCTTCTAAAAGATTTTGCTCAATAAACTGTACCGTACAGTCGCTTTCGGCAACAATTTTGCTTATATATTTCTTATTATCGCCAAAAAGTGCGGCGGCGCCGAAAACACTTCCCTTTTCAAAACGGGTAAGCAGTCCCTCTCCCGAAAGGCTGACAGCTTTAGCTTTTCCGCTAAGCAATATGCCTATACCGTTAGGATATGATTCCTGCCCGTATATAGCCTGACCCTTTGAGAATTTCTCGGGTGCAGAAAAGTTCGTTTCTTCTACCGCTTTTTCGGCATTTTTAAAAAGAAATGCACTGTAAAGTACCTTTTCTATTTCTTCCATAACTCACCTCTTAACTGTGCCATTTGGAACACTTTTTCATTATAATATCATATTGTTAACATTTTGTCAATAAAAATGTAGCATTTAGGTCTTTAATTTTTAAAATAATATGCTAAAATAGATTTATCATATAAAAAGAAGGTAAAAGCTATGGCAAAAAAACAGTTTAAGGCAGAATCTAAAAGACTTCTCGACCTTATGATTAACTCTATTTACACGAACAAGGAAATTTTCCTTCGTGAGCTTATTTCAAACGCAAGCGATGCAAACGATAAGCTTCACTATTTATCCCTTACCGATGAGGTTGCGAGAAGCTGTGCCGGTGAATTTTCCATTAAAATTACACCCGATAAAGCCGCGCGTACCCTGACGGTGAGTGACAGTGGTATCGGTATGACCAAGGAAGAGCTTGAAAATAACCTTGGTACAATTTGTAAAAGCGGCTCTTTACAGTTTAAAGAAAATATGAGCGAGGAAGAAGAAAAGGATGCCGTAAATATCATCGGTCAGTTCGGTGTTGGCTTTTATTCCGCCTTTATGGTGTGTGATAAATTAACCGTTGTTTCACGCTCTTATAAAGAAGCCACCGCTAATGTATGGGAGAGCAACGGCGCTGACGGCTACACCGTTAAAGAAACAGAAAAACAGACTGTTGGTACCGATGTTATTCTTCATATAAAGGAAGATACCGACGAGGTAAAATACAGCGAGTATCTTGAAATATACACTCTCCGCCGCCTTATAAAGACCTATTCCGACTATATCCGCTACCCCATTAAGATGGATATAGAAAAAACCAAGGAAGATGGCGAGGGTGAGAATAAAACTACCGTTACCTATATTGAAACCGAAACAATAAACAGTATGGTACCGGTTTGGAAAAAGAGCAAAAGTGAACAGACAAAGGAAGAAACCGACCGTTTTTATAAGGACAGCTTCTTTGATTTTGAAGACCCTCTGTTTACCGTAAGCGTTTCGGCAGAAGGCGTGGTTTCCTATAATGCGCTTCTCTATATTCCTGCAAAAACTCCCTACGATTACTACACTAAGGAATACGAAAAGGGTCTTAAACTCTACTCCTCAGGCGTTATGATAATGGAAAAATGCAGTGACCTTGTGCCCGAGCATTTTCGTTTTGTAAAGGGTGTTGTTGACTCAGACGATTTATCCCTTAATATTTCCCGCGAGATGCTTCAGCAGGATGCCGCCCTTAAAACCATAGCCAAAAATATTGATAAGAAAATTCATTCTGAGCTTAAAAAGGCACTGAACAACGACCGCGAAAAATACGAAACCTTCTGGAAAGCCTTTGGTATTCAGCTTAAATACGGCTGTGTTGCTCAGTACGGTGTTTATAAAGACGCTTTAAAGGATTTACTGCTTTTCTGGTCGGCAAATGAAAATAAGTTTATAACAATAGAGGACTATGTTAACAATATGCCCGAGGACCAAAAGCATATCTACTATGCCTGCGGCGAAACTGTGCAGAAAATAAATGCCCTTCCCCAAGCCGAGCTGGTTAGAGAAAAGGGCTATGATATGCTCTGCCTTACCGACGAGGTTGACGAGTTCCTTATGAATGTGCTGAGAGAGGAAAACGGCAAGGACTATTGCTCAATAAACTCTGA
>JAZNQX010000060.1:0-3657 GCA_045590395.1 Acutalibacteraceae bacterium | reverse complement strand
ACAAACCGATATACCTACATCGGTAAGGATACCCTTGACCTCGTTATAGGGCATACTGTAACGCTGGGTTAAATAGCGCATTGAAGCACCAAGCTCACCATCTGGACCACCATACTGCGAAATTATGATTTGCGCATATTTTGGGTTAGGGTTTTTAATATTAACGGGATACTGAAGTTTTTTCTCATATTGCCACATTAAAATTCACCCTCCTTTGCTTCCCAAGGCCACGGAGAATCTATCCAGCTCCAACGCTCGTTTGTCGGCGCATCGTGTGTTGTAACTATAAATGGGCCAAAGCGTTTTTCATACGTCTTTACAAGCTCTGTTCTTTTGTTTCTAAGTTCTGAAAGCAGAGCCAGTGCTCGTCGGTTATTTGGGTGAACATCAAGATACAGTTCCATTTCCTTAATGGAAAAATCAAACTCGTAAATTCTTCTTTTTAATCTGTATTTATCGTTCATATATTTTTACCTCCCGGACAAAAAGGTTTGTCAAGCTCGGGAAAAGCGGTGCCTCTGATGAAAGCGGTTTCCGGCTCGTAAACCTGCTCGATTTCCTGATTTTCTATGAATACGAGTGTAAGCGCCTGTCTGCAGGTATTATCTGTATTTCCACCCATATTCATATTATTTAAATCAAACATTTTCATAATCTCCTTTCGGGCAAAATACCCACTATCAGTATATGAAAAAAGCAGGATGGAGTTCCATCCTGCTTTGCGTTAATAGTAACTTTTATATCTTTCTTTTTTAACGTTATTTAGTTCTTTCATTGCTGTTTTGTGCTTTTTTGCAGTGTAACAGCACTTAAGGCAATAATACAAATCTTCTTTAGAAGAGTAACGCAAGGTAGCATCTATGTCCTTAACAAAACACCACGGACATCTGACGCTTACTTGAGGCTTTTTATTCTTAAACATACACTTGACTCCTCTCCTGCTTTTACATACTGTGTCATACAAAGTGAATAATAAGGTTTAAACATAGCGCCCTCGCGTATTTCACCCACAGTGCCGTCTATATCGCTTTCAAATGAAAATTCTGTATTTATCATAGGAACCTTTGCGCTGAGTTTGGTGGCATTTTCATGGGTTTCAATACGGTTATTATATGCACAGTCAAAATCTATCTTGTCACCGTTTTGGGTTTCAAGGCAAAGATTTATTCCTGCAATATCCTCGGGATATTCGGTTCTGCCCCAGGTGCCGTTCATATTTTCTATAACCTTAACCTTAGCGTCAGGTGTTGCTGTTTTCAGTATCTTTTTCTTTAAATAAAGTCTGCCGTCATCACAGAAAAGATAGGCGGACGCAAATTCTATTTCGTTCTCACCTTTACCTACGGTCATAGGCTCAAACTCAACATATACCTGATGTTCATTTGGTCTTTCAATTTTATTTACATGACATCTGAGATTTATAAGGGGTGCACTGCCCACAACACTTGAATGATATGCCTGTCTATGCAGGAAATTAAGAGCGAATGGGTAACTACCACTCCACATTTGTGAAGAATTAGGTCCTAAATCCTGCTCAATTCTACCTGCATAAGGACGAAGGTCAACTATATTTCCGCCGCAAATGGGGTCAATAGCCAATCTCCAGTTAGAGTCTACATACCAAAGAAGCTCACGGCCTGAATTGCTGACTAAATCGTGGAATAAATTTACATCTCCTCTGCCCACACGCACCTTTTCTTTATGTATGGCGGCATATTCCTCCATAGTCACAACCTGAAGCTTGCCCTCATCTGATTTTTTCTTATAATACTCAAGGCACTGTCTGTACAAATCCTTGGAATCTTCAGAGGTTTCCTCGAAATTTCTGCCCTCATTAAGCCAGCCTGAGCCGGTATAGTTATTAAAATATACAGTATCGTTATACTTATCCTGTGCCAGCCATTCATCAAGGAAATCAAATATATATTGACACTTTTTGCCCTTATTCAGTTTTCCGCGCTGCATATTTGCAGTGTGGGCAGAAAAGTAATCATCACGGCTAAGATAAGACATAAGCATATCTCTGTTTAAGTGGGGTACGCATATTATATCTATTGCTTCTTCCTCACTTTTAGCAGGGCAAAGGCTGTTGGCTCTGGAAGGATAGTATGCTGTCCAGGGTCCTCCCTCGCTAAACAGATACCAGGTATAGCTGCAACCTGCAAACATTTTTATGCCTTCTTCAAAACAGCTTGTAATAGCTATTTTTACCGAAGGATATTTTTCACTGATGTAGGCAAGTGAATCGGCATCGAAATAGTAACCTGCAATAGATACCGGATAAAAGCCGAAAAGATTATAAAATCTTTCGAACATAAAATCAATAATCTTTTTACGTTCCTCCAGTGTCTTTAGAAACAACATAACCATTTCTTCATTACTGTTGAACTCTTTTTTGTATGATTCTGATTCTATACCGTGAAAATGTATACCTACTTCATCGCCGAATTTTTCAATTTGTTCTTTATAATACTCAACAACCTCAGGGCTGTCCATAGCGCTAAGAGGTATATGCAAAGTAGTTTTAAAGCCTAATCTGTGCGCCTCATCTTGCTGAAATTTAAGGGAATCAAGAGATTTAATTCCGCCTCTATGCAAAATATTACAAAACATAATATTAGAGTTCCTTTCCTATTTTTCATAGAATTATTATAAGAAAATCAGCAGGTAAAGTCAATGTAAAATACGACTTTACCTGCTGATAAAATAATTGAAATTTACAAATTATTTAGAGTCCTTACCGCAACAGCGTTTGTACTTAAGTCCGCTTCCGCATGGACAGGGCGCATTAAGCGGAACAACACCCTTACCCCTTACAGTACGGCTGTTTTCTCCCGTACCGCTTTCCTCGGCAACCTTTTCACGCTTTACTTCCTCATCACGTCTTACCTGAACACAAAGGCAAAGTTTTGCAGTTTGTTCACGAATAGCGTTAGTCATAGCCTCGAACATATCGTAGCTTTCATTTCTGTAAGCAACAACGGGGTCGTGCTGACCGTAGGCGCGAAGACCTATACCCTGTTTAAGCTGGTCCATAGCGTCAATATGGTCCATCCAGTTTGTATCAACACTTCTGAGCAACACTACTCTTTCAATTTCTCGCATAGTGTCACTGCCGAAATCTTTTTCGCGCATTTCATAACGCTTTAAGGCTTTTTCTTTAAGGGAGGCTACAATATCGGCTTTATCAATATCATTAAGCTGTGCGGTGGTATAACGAAAATCTCTATCCTCACATATCCAGCCGCCGAAATATTTTCTCAGTCCCTCAAAATCCCAGTCATCTGCAGGTGTATCACCTATAAAGGAGCCTACATTAGCGTCAATGGTGTCGTTTATCATTTTAATTATGGTGTCCTTAAGGTTTTCGCCGTCAAGCACCTTGTTACGCTGCTCATAAATAAGCTCACGCTGTTTATTCATAACATCGTCAAAGTTAAGAACACTTTTACGAGAAGCAAAGTTAATGCCCTCTTTTTTCTTTTGTGCACTTTCAATGCTTTTTGTCAGCATACCGTACTGCAGGGGCATATCCTCTTCAACCTTTAAGGCTTCCATAACTCCGGAAATTCTATCTCCGCCGAAAAGCCGCATAAGGTCGTCCTCAAGAGAAATATAGAACTTAGTAGAACCAGGGTCTCCCTGACGACCTGCACG
>JAZNQX010000059.1:0-1912 GCA_045590395.1 Acutalibacteraceae bacterium | reverse complement strand
TAATATTTCCTCGGTAACTTCTGCGCCGTAATCGGCAAGAAGCTCGTTTATTATCCATACAGGGCAAGAATATCTTACCGACAGTGAAAATAAATCCTTTGATGTGGGAAGTGACGGCAAATGTTCAGCCGCGCTTCTAAGTAGTGCGTTTATAAACCCACTGTTTTTCTGTTCATCTGTGTTTTTTACTATATTTACCGACTCATTCACAGCGGCACTTACAGGTATTTTCTCCATAAATGCAAGCTGATATATACCAATGCGCAGTGCCTGTCTTGTAAGGGGGTCTAACTTTTTAACCTTTATTTTACTAAGCTTTCCTATATAAAAATCAAGAGTAATTTTTCTATCTAAAACGCCGTAAAATAAAGCTGAAATTAGTGCTTTATCCTCTTTTGAAAGTTTATTATTCTGAATATAATTTCCTAAAACTATATTTGAATAAGCATTATCATCTTCAACTCTGATTAAAGCCTCGGCTGCAATTTTTCGAGAATTTATCATACTCTATTCCCGCCCTAAAACAGTGCCCTCAGGCAACTGTTTGCCTTTAAGAAAATCACTGACAGACATTCGTTTTCCGCCTTCAAGTTGGATTTCACAAAGCTTTATGCTTTTTTCACCGCATACAACGAACATTTCACCGTTCTTACAAATTATTTCACCGATTTTGCCTTTAATATTATCACTTATTGTGCAGGAAAAAATCTTAAAGCGTTTGCCGTCTAAAAAGCAGTAAGCAACAGGCCAGGAATTATATCCCCTGACAGCATTGTAAATTTGCTCTGCAGGTTTACTAAAATCAATAAGCGCCATTTCTTTTTTAATAATAGGCGCATAGGTAGCCTCATTATCATTCTGTTTTACAGGTTTAAGTTCACCGTTTTCTGCTTTTTTAAGGGTGCTTGATAAAAGAGAAGCTGTAATTAAAGATAGTCTGTCAAAAAGCTCATCAGCCGTTTCGCCCTCTTTAATCTCGGTTTTAGCTGCCTCTAAAATATCACCGGTATCTATTCCCTTATCCATATACTGTATTGTAACACCGGTTTCTTTTTCACCGTTTACAATGGCCCACTGAATAGGAGAAGCGCCTCTGTATTTTGGCAGAAGCGAAGCGTGACCGTTAATACAGCCGTATTTTGCTAAGCTCAGTATTCTTTCGGGCAGAATTTTGCCGTATGCCACAACTACAATAACATCGGGATTTATATTAGTAAGTGTATCGTAAACCTCATCAGTACGAACACTGTCGGGCTGATATACGGGGATATTATGCTCTATTGCGCAAACCTTTACGGCAGGAAAAGTTAAAATCTGCTTTCTGCCTACGGGTTTATCCGGCTGACAAAAAACAGCCGAAATATTATGCCCATCTTCAATTAGTTGCTTTAGGGTAGGAACGGCATAATCAGGCGTTCCCATAAAAACAATATTCATATATTATACCTGTTTCTGTTCATTTACTCGGTCTAAAAACACAATACCGTCAAGATGGTCTATTTCGTGGCACAAAGCCCTTGCTAAAAGACCCTCGCCTTCAACCACAATATTTTCACCCTTACGGTTTTGGGCCCTTACCCTTACATACATGGGACGGGTAACATCTTCATACACACCGGGTACAGAAAGACAGCCCTCCTGTCCGCACTGCTCGCCGTCTTTTTCTACTATAACGGGATTTACAAGTTCAATTATTCCGTCACCGATATCAATAACACAGTAACGTCTGAGTATTCCAACCTGCGGCGCGGCAAGACCAACACCGTCGGCTGCGTACATAGTTTCTGCCATATCGTCAAGAATTTCTCCAAGACGGTCATTAAAATCAAGTTGAGAACGGCATACCTTTTTAAGAATAGGGTCTTTACCGTACTCGGTTATTATCCTTGTTGCCATATTTCCTCCTAAATAA
>JAZNQX010000058.1:0-28018 GCA_045590395.1 Acutalibacteraceae bacterium | reverse complement strand
ATCCGCCGTTGCGCGAAATACGGTGTAAAATGCGTTACCTATAACTTTATGCCCGTTTTTGACTGGACAAGAACTCAGCTTGATAAAGCAGCAAAGGACGGCTCTACAAGTCTTGTAATGTATATGGACCAGCTTCGCGGTCTTGACCCCCTTAAAGACGATATAGACCTGCCCGGCTGGGATGCAAGCTACACAAAGGCACAAATACGCGATTTAATTTCCGAATATTCTGCTCTTGGTGAAGAAGGTCTTTGGAAGAATCTTGAAAAGTTCTTAAAGAAGGTTATTCCCGTAGCAGAGGAATGCGGGGTTAGAATGGCTATTCATCCTGATGACCCACCATATCCTATTTTCTCTATACCGAGAATTATTACCTGCGAAAAGAACCTTGACAGAATGCTTAGCATTGTGGACAGCCCTGCAAACTCACTTTGTCTTTGCACAGGCAGTCTTGGTTGTGCTTCCTTTAACGATATTCCACGCCTTGTTGAAAAATATGTGAAGAAAGACCGCATTGCATTTATGCATATAAGAAATGTAAAGAATTTTGAGGACGGTTCCTTTGAAGAAACTGCTCATCTGTCCTCCTGCGGCTCACTTAATATTAGAGAAATTGTAAAAATCCTTGCTGAAAACGGTTATGATGGCTATGTTCGTCCCGACCACGGAAGAATGATTTGGGGCGAAACAGGAAAGCCCGGCTACGGTCTTTTCGACAGAGCTCTCGGTGCCGCCTATATCAACGGTCTTTTCGAAGCTTTTGAAAAGGAAGGTAAATAATTATGATTAAAAATGTAATTAATACCGATTTAAGCGGTAAGGTCTGCGTTGTAACGGGCGCAGGCGGTGTACTTTGCAGTCACTTTGCAAAGGTACTTGCCCGTGCAGGTGCAAAGGTTGCTCTTCTTGACCTTAATGAAGAAGCCGCAAAGACCTTTGCCGACGAAATAGTAGCAGAGGGCGGCGTTGCTAAGGCTTATGCCTGCAATGTGCTTGACAAGGCTGTATGCAGTGAGGCTGCAAAGAAGGTTGAAGCTGACCTTGGCCCCTGCGATATCCTTATTAACGGTGCAGGCGGTAACAACCCCAGAGCCACAACCGACAAGGAATATTACGAGGCAGGCGATATTGACGCCGACACAAAAAGCTTTTTTGACCTTGACAGTGAAGGTGTTTCCTTTGTGTTTAACCTTAACTTCTTAGGTACTCTTATTCCTACTCAGTGCTTTGCTTCTCAAATGCTGGGCAGAAAGGGATGCAGCATTTTAAATATTTCTTCTATGAATGCTTACACCCCTCTTACCAAAATCCCTGCTTATTCAGGCGCTAAAGCCGCTATTTCTAACTTTACACAGTGGCTTGCCGTTCACTTTTCAAGAGAGGGTATTCGTGTTAATGCAATAGCACCCGGATTTTTCTCTACAAAGCAGAACGCAAAGCTTTTATGGAACGATGACGGAACCCCCACAGCCAGAACAGGTAAAATTCTTGCCGCTACGCCTATGGGCCGTTTTGGACAGACAAATGAGCTTGAGGGCGGTCTTCTTTTCCTTGTAAACGAAGAAGCCGCAGGCTTTATTACCGGTGTCGTTCTTCCCGTTGACGGCGGTTTTTCCGCTTACAGTGGCGTATAATTAGAGGAGAAATTACTGATGGAATTTATACAAAACACTTTTGGCTTTTTATGGGAATTTGCTTCTCAGATTACTTGGCAGCAAATGGTTATGTGGTTAATCGGCGGAGTTCTTGTTTTCCTTGCCATAAAAAAGGAAATGGAACCTACCTTACTGCTTCCTATGGGCTTTGGTACCATACTTGTTAACTTCCCCCACTCTGCTGCTGTAGGTGATGTGGCAGAGCCGGGCTTTTTAACCACACTTTTTAATGCCGGTATTTCTAATGAATTATTCCCCCTACTGCTATTTATCGGTATCGGCGCTATGATAGACTTCGGCCCCGTGCTTTCAAACCCTAAGCTTATGGTATTCGGTGCCGCCGCTCAGTTCGGTATCTTCTTCACTCTCTGCCTTGCAAGTATTTTCTTCGGCGAGAATGATGCCGCTTCCATAGCAATAATCGGTGCTGCCGACGGTCCTACATCAATAGTTGTTTCACAGAAGCTGAATTCTAATTATCAAGGCGCTATAATGGTTGCGGCCTATTCGTATATGGCTCTTGTGCCTATTATTCAGCCACCTGTAATAAGAGCTCTTACTACCAAGAAAGAGCGTATGATTCGTATGCCTTATAAGCCTGCTAATGTTTCTAAGGCAACAAAAATCCTTTTCCCCATTGTTGTTACCCTTATTTCCTGCATCATCGCTCCCTCTGCGGCTTCTCTTATCGGCTCCCTTATGTTTGGTAACCTTATAAGAGAATGCGGTGTGCTTGATTCACTTTCCGACACAGCTCAGAATGTACTTGCAAACCTTATTACCATTTTCCTGGGCATAAGCGTTGCTTCTCAGATGGTTGCTGAAAAGTTCTTAAAGGTTGACACCCTGCTTATTTTAGGTCTGGGTCTTGTAGCATTTATTGTTGACACTGCAGGCGGTGTACTTTTCGCAAAGGTACTTAACCTGTTTATGAAGGAAAAAATCAACCCCATGATTGGTGCGGCAGGTATTTCGGCCTTCCCCATGTCAGGACGTATTGTTCATAAAATGGGACTTGAGGAAGACCCACAGAACTTCCTGCTTATGCATTCAATAGGCGTTAACGTTTCGGGACAGATAGCCTCTGTTATAGCAGGCTCTCTCATTCTCAACTTCTTTATGGGTTCTTAAGGGAGGTACTGATATATGTTACTTGCTAAATTAATTGAAAAATTTGAGCCTTCGGAATTTATAAACTATCTTCCCTATATGGGCAAAGGTATGCTGGGAATTCTTATAGTAATAGGAATTATAATTCTTGTTACAGGCGGTCTTAACAAAATAGTAAACAATATAAGCAACAAAAAGAAATAAGTCTAAAACTGCGAACTCTTTTGAGTTCGCAGTTTTCTTTTTGTAACCCTCACTCTTTTAAAAGAATAGTATATAAAGAAGCAGTACATATAAATTCAAAGAAAAGAGTGAAAAAATGAAGCACTATACAATAGCTCTAATGGGCAACCCCAACGTTGGTAAAAGCACCCTTTTTAATAAGCTAACAGGAAAGCGTCAGCACACTGGCAACTGGGCAGGTAAAACCGTTGAGGTCGCCAAGGGTACCTTTAAATATAAAAATTCTTACTTTGATATAATTGACCTTCCGGGGATATATTCGCTGAATTTTAAATCTCCCGAAGAAAAAATTGCTAAGGATTTTCTTTTATCAAAAGATTTCGACGCTGTGCTTATTGTCTGTGATGCCACCGATATGTCCAGAAGTCTACACCTTGCACTTCAGGTGATAGAAATTTGCAAAAACAGTATTCTATGTATCAATATGGAGGACGAAGCAAAACGAAAGGGTGTAGAAATTGATATAAACGGACTAAGCACTGCTTTAAATATCCCCGTTATTTCCTGCTGTGCAAGAAAAGACATTACCGCCGTTAAAGAGCAGATTTCGGGTATTGAAAATTACACCTTTAAGGATAGCTTATTTAAAACAAAAGACCAACTGCTATCCTTTGTAACATATAAAACAAAGGACATAAATGAGAGTGATAAAAAAATTGACAAAATTGTCTGCGGAAAATACACTGCTTTTCCCATAATGCTACTCTTTTTAACCCTTTTAATGTGGCTTACCGTAAGTGGTGCCAACATACCATCACAATATCTGGCAACATTTTTATCATTCTTAGGCAAAAAACTGTCTGCCCTATTACTTTGGCTTAAAATTCCCGACTTTTTATACAGCATACTAATGGACGGTGCCTACAATGTACTTTCTCAGGTAGTTTCGGTTATGTTTGTTCCTATGGCTCTATTTTTCCCTCTTTTCAGTTTGCTGGAGGAAAGCGGCTTTTTGCCCAGAATTGCAATAAACTGCAACCCACCATTTAAAAATGCAGGCAGTAACGGCAAACAGATGCTGACTATGTGCATGGGGCTTGGCTGTAACGCGGTGGGAGTAACAGGCTGTCGCATAATGCCTACAAAAAAGCTTTCGATAATTGCCACCGTAACAAACAGCTTTATACCCTGCAACGGCAGGTTTCCCACCCTTATTTTGCTTATTACCATAATGCTCGGAAGGTACAGTAATTCCATTACGGTTTCACTGCTTCTGACTGCCTTTATTGTACTTTCGGTAGGTCTTACTTTAATTGCTACCTATATTTTAAATAAGTTTTTAAAGGGCGAAAATGTTTACTGTGAAATTGAACTTCCCCACTACAAAAAGCCACCCGTGTTAAAAATACTTACCGACTCTTTTTTTAATAAAACACTTCGTATTTTAGGCAGAGCTATGCTGGTTTCGGCACCTGCAGGTGTAGTACTTTGGTTTATGCAGAATATAACCGTAAACGGCGCTTCACTGCTTACTGTCTGCGCTAATTTTTTAAACCCGATAGGAAATCTACTCTGTATGGACGGTGTGATACTTTTAAGCTTTATTTTAGGCTCTCCTGCAAATGAAATAGTTTTACCTATTGCGGCCTCACTTTACAACTTGTCTGCATCTTCACTTATAGAGGTTTTCACCCTTGCAGGTTGGGACTTTTTTACCGCACTGAGTATCAGTTTATTCACCCTTTTCCACTGGCCCTGTGCCACAACCCTTCTGACCATAAAAAAGGAAACAAAAAGCCTTAAATACACTGTTCTTTCAGTGCTTATTCCTCTGTTTTTCGGTACTGTACTTTGTCTTATTTTAAATTTAATAAAACTAATCATAACCGGCTGAAATCAGTCGGTTTTATGTATATGAATAAGTATCGGTGAAAAAATACAATTAAATGGTTAAAATGTTAATAAATTAACAGATTAAATGTGGTATTTTTGAGTATCTTTTATAAATTTACATTTATAATAAAAATAACTATTGTTTCTTCTGGTTATTTTTAGTATAATAATATGGGTTAATTTGTATCT
The DNA here is from genome assembly GCA_045590395.1 of Acutalibacteraceae bacterium. Classification (GTDB taxonomy): domain Bacteria; phylum Bacillota; class Clostridia; order Oscillospirales; family Acutalibacteraceae; genus SIG607. Next base: position 22,988 of record JAZNQX010000058.1, on the reverse strand, counting down.
ACTTTTTTATAAGTATAACTTAACTTAAATATATATTAGGAGGTTACAAGGTATGAGCGATACAGTATTTGTGTGCTTAATGGGCATAGGCACCGTATTTGTAGGTCTGATTTGCATCATAATTGTATGTAAGATAGTCAGCGGTATAATACGGCTTTCTGAAAAGAAATCTGCAGAACCAGTTGCAGAAGTTTCGCCTTCACCCGCCGCACAAGAAACAACAATTCCCGACAGACAGCGTATTATTGCCGCTGTTTCAGCCGCAATTGCTGAGGAACTTGGAACTGATGTCAGTGCCATCAGAATTTTATCATTCAAAAAACTTTGAACTAAATTTACCACATACGAAAGGTTGAATTAAAATGAAAAAGTATAATGTTAATGTAAACGGTACTATGTACGAAATCACTTTAGAAGTTGTTGACGGCGCTGAGGTTACCGCTCCTGCCGCACCCGCTGCTGCTCCTGCACCTGCTGCTGCACCCGTAGAGGCTCCTGCCGCTGCTCCTGCTGCCGCTGCTGAAGGTGAACAGGTTAACAGCCCTATGCCCGGCAATATCCTTGCCGTTAATGTAAGTGTTGGCGATACTGTTAAGGCTGGACAGGTTCTTATGATTCTTGAGGCCATGAAAATGGAAAACGAAATTATGGCAGGCGTTGACGGTAAAATCGTTTCCCTTAATGTTCAGAAAGGCTCTACTGTTGAAACCGGAGAATTACTCTGTGTAATCGGCTGATAGTATTTCGGAGGAAAAACTGATGAATAAAAAGATATTAATGTCTTTCCTCGCTGTTTTGTTGGTACTTACCTGCGCTTTAACCGGCTTTAGCGTATTTGCCGACACAGCCACTGGTCAGACTAATGAAAATCAGGTTACCGAAGAAGTAGACATTGTTCCCGAAGAAGCTATAAAGAACTTCCTCGGTGATACAGGCTTCAAATCTGTATTCGGTAACTTTACAAAGGGAATTTCCGGAGAAGGTAGTATTTTTGAAAACATAGTTTCAAACTACGGCTACCTAATTATGATGCTTATTGCCTTCGTTCTACTTTACCTTGCTATAGGAAAGGGCTTTGAGCCACTGCTTTTACTTCCCATAGCTTTCGGTATGCTTCTTACCAACCTTCCCGGTGCAGAAATGTTCCACGAGGCTATTTTTGCAGAAGGACACATTAACTGGGCAGAACTTGCTAACACCGGCGGTCTTCTTGACTTTTTATACCTTGGCGTAAAACTTGGTATTTATCCCTGTCTTATATTCCTCGGCGTTGGTGCTATGACCGACTTTGGTCCCCTTATTGCAAATCCAAAAAGCCTTCTTCTCGGCGCTGCCGCGCAGCTTGGTATATTTATGACCTATGTTGCCGCAAGTCAGTGGCTGGGCTTTACTCCCCTTGAAGCAGGATCTATAGGAATTATCGGCGGTGCCGACGGCCCTACCGCTATTTTCGTAGCAAGCAGACTTGCTCCTCACCTTTTAGGACCTATCGCCGTTGCGGCTTACTCTTATATGGCTCTTGTTCCGGTAATTCAGCCTCCTATTATGAAGCTTCTTACCACCAAAAAAGAGCGCATGATAGTTATGAAGCCCTTAAGAGAGGTATCAAGGAAGGAAAAGATTATTTTCCCCATTGCTGTAACTGTTTTCGTTGCTCTGCTTGTTCCTTCTGCCGCTCCCCTGGTTGGCTGTCTTATGCTTGGTAACCTTCTTAAAGAAAGTGGAGTTGCTGACCGTCTTGCAAAGACCGCACAGAACGAGCTTATGAATATCGTTACAATTTTCCTTGGTGTTACAGTTGGCGCTACCGCAACTGCCAAAGCCTTCCTTTCAATCAATACTCTTTTCATTCTTGCTCTTGGTGTTGTAGCATTCAGCTTCGGTTCTGCAGGCGGAGTACTTCTTGCTAAGTTTATGAATCTTTTCTTAAAGACAAAGATAAATCCCCTTATCGGTTCTGCAGGTGTTTCGGCTGTTCCTATGGCCGCCAGAGTTTCTCAGACAGTTGGACAGAAAGAAAACCCCAAGAACTTCCTTTTAATGCACGCTATGGGCCCCAATGTTGCAGGTGTTATCGGCTCGGCTATTGCTGCCGGCGTACTGTTAGCGCTCTTTGGTTAATGGAGGTATAAAATATGACTAAACTTAATATTACAGATACCATACTCCGTGACGCCCATCAGTCACAGGCCGCAACTCGTATGCGTATTGAGGATATGCTTCCTGCCCTTGAAAAACTTGACAAGCTTGGTTACTGGTCTGTTGAGTGTTGGGGCGGCGCTACATTTGATGTTTGTATGCGTTTTTTAAACGAAGACCCCTGGGAAAGACTTCGTACCATTAAAAAGGCTATGCCCAACACAAAACTTCAGATGTTGCTTCGTGGTCAGAACATTTTAGGCTACAAACACTATGCTGACGATGTTGTTGATGCCTTTGTTAAGAAGTCTATTGAAAACGGTATTGATGTTATCCGTATTTTTGACGCCCTTAACGACCCTCGTAATATGGAGCAGGCTATGAAGTCCTGCAAAAAGTACGGTGGTATATGCGAAGCTGCAATGAGCTACACTATAAGTCCTGTTCACAATGAAGATTATTTTGTAGAGCTTGCTAAGACTTTAGAGAAGATGGGCGCAGATGTAATTTGTATTAAAGATATGGCTAACCTGCTTCTCCCCTATGATGCTTATTCACTTATTAAAAAGCTGAAAGCTGCAGTTAAATGCCCAATTCATCTTCATACCCACAACACAACAGGTACAGGTGATATGACATATCTTATGGCTGCTCAGGCAGGCGTAGATATTGTTGATACTGCCCTTTCTCCCTTTGGTAACGGTACTGCTAACCCCGCTACCGAGGCTCTGGTTGCCACCCTTAAAGGCACCGAAAGAGATACCGGTCTTGACCTTGATGCTCTTGCAGACGTTGCTGCCCATTTCAGAGGCGTTGCTGACAAGATGAAGGCCGACGGTACTCTTGACCCCAAGGTATTAAGCGTAGATACCAAAACCCTTATTTATCAGGTTCCCGGCGGTATGCTTTCCAATATGCTTGGCCAGTTAAAGCAGGCCGGCAAGGAAGATAAGTACTATGACGTACTTGCCGAGGTTCCAAAGGTAAGAAAAGATTTCGGCTATCCTCCCCTTGTTACTCCGACCAGTCAGATCGTCGGAACACAGGCGGTTATGAACGTTATTGCAGGTGAGCCCTATAAAATGGTACCCAAGGAGTCCAAAGCTCTGCTTCGTGGCGAATACGGTACCCTTCCTGCAGAGGTTAACGAGGATGTCCGTAAAAAGTGCATCGGTGACGATAAGGTGATAACCTGCCGTCCTGCCGACCTTATTGAGCCCGAGCTTGAAAAGTATAAAGAGGAAGCTGGCGAGCTTGCTAAGTGTGAAGAAGACGTATTAAGCTACGCTCTCTTCCCTCAGGTTGCTGCTAAGTTCCTTGAAACTAAGTACGGTAAAAAGGAAGAGCCCGCAACCGCAAAGGTTGACGAAAACGGTGTTCGTACCCTTATAGTAGAAGACCTTTCTAAATAATATTTAAAACCTCCGAAAATACTTTCGGAGGTTTTTTATTGCTTAAAAAGGGTATTTATGGTATACTTTTAAAGGTGATTGATTTGACAGCAAAATTATATGATAATGACGCCTATCTTAAAAGCTTTAAGGCTACCGTTATTTCCTGTAAAAAGGCAGATAACGGTTATAAGGTAATACTTGATAAAACTGCCTTTTTTCCCGAGGAGGGCGGACAGTATAGCGATAGAGGAAGGCTGGGTAACGCTCAGGTTTTTGACGTGCAAATAGAAGACGGTGAGCTTGTTCACTACTGCAGTGAGTATTTAAGCGGTGAAGTTAAGGGCGAAATAGATTTCGACCGCCGTTTTCACAATATGCAAAACCACACGGGCGAACATATAATTTCTGGTCTTGTTTTCTCTCTTTACGGTGGCCAGAATGTTGGCTTTCATTTAGGTGAGGATGAGGTTACCTGCGACTATGATATTATTCTTTCTAAAGAACAGATAAAAGAAATAGAACTTGCCGCAAATAAAGCCATATACAAAAACCTTGCAGTTAACGGGTATTATCCAAATGAAGACGAACTTATTAATATACAGTACCGCAGTAAAAAGGAAATTGACGGTTCCCTGCGTATTGTTGAAATTGAAGATATTGACTGTTGTGCTTGCTGTGCGCCCCACGTTAAAAGCACGGGCGAGGTAGGTATAATAAAAATAATTTCTCAAATGAAGCTTCGTTCAGGGGTACGGCTTTTTATCCGTTGCGGACTGGACGGCTTTATGGATTATTCTTTAAAGCACGACGAAATTAAAAATATTTCCGCCCTTTTAGCCAGTAAAAGCGACGAATGCGATACTGCTGTAGAAAAAATAAATAACAGCCTTAAAAAGACTGTCAGAGAGCTTAATTTCTTAAAGGGTAAGTTATATGAAAACCAAATTAAAAATATAGAAAAAGCAGAGGGAAACTTGCTTATATTTACAGAAAAAGTTGATGCTGACACTCTAAGAAATATTGTAAACTGTGCTAAGAATAAGTGCGACAATATAATCTGCGCTTTTTCGGGCTGTGATAATGATGGATACTCCTACATTATTTACAGTAAAAATATCGATATAAGTGCAAAAGCAAGGGATATAAACACTGCCCTTTCAGGACGCGGCGGCGGAAGAAACCCTATGATTCAGGGAAGCATTCTCGCCACCAAAAAGGAAATTGAAAACTATTTTTTGCCTTTTGTTTCATTGTCACTGAATATATGATGACACTCTACCGATGATGCCATGGATAAATAATCGTCTCTTGTTACAATAATATGGTCTTTTAAGTGAACACCTATTGAATTTAGAAGATACTTTATAGTTTTGGTGGCGTCGATATCGGCTTCTGACGGCTCTGCTATACCGCCGGGGTGATTATGGCAAATTACTACTTCTATTGCCTTTCTGTCTAAAGCCGTTTTAAGCAGTTGTCTGGGTGAGGCAATAACCGAACCTAAACCGCCTTCATCTATTACATCCAGCGCTATTTTCTTACCTCTGCTGTCAAGTGATATAAGGGTAAAGGTTTCCGTATCAATGGCGCCGTAATAAAGCTGAAGATATGTACCAAATTCTTCGGTAGTGGTCATATAGGAACTTATATTTTTCTTTTGAAGATTATAAAGAGAAGCAGTTTCTCTTATCATTTTAAAAAGCTGTATTGTGCGCTCTGTTATGTACTTATTTTTAAGAAGTTCTTTTTCAGGCGCATCCATAAGACCCGAAATGCTTTTATATTTCTCTAAAAGCTCGTGTGCTATATCGTTAGTATTTCTTCTTGGCACCGAAAAGTATAAAATTATTTCAAGTTTTTCGTGTTCTTCAAGACCTGCAAAACCGCTTCTTGAAAACCTTTTAAGCATTCTTTCTCTATGTCCGTCATGAACTCCCATTATTAAACCTCTAAACATTATATATTGCTAAATAGATTTTACTATCTTTTACCTAAAATTTCAAGGTGATTTTATTTATGAAGGAATTTTTGATTACCGCAAATGATGCAAATCAGCGTCTGGACAAATTTATAAGCAAGGCTATGCCATCATTACCCAAGGCTCTTATGTATAAATTTATACGTACAAAGCATATTAAACTTAACGGTAAAAGGGCGGAAATAAGCGCAAGGCTAAGCGAAGGCGATACTGTTACCGCCTATATTTCTGATGAATTTTTTACACCCGTACAGCCTAAATATGATTTTCTCTCGGCCGGAGAAAAACTAAAAATTGTTTACGAGGACGAGAATATTCTTCTTGCCGATAAACCGCAAGGTCTTCTTTCTCACCCTGATGAAAACGAATATAACGACACCCTTATAACAAGAATTCAAAAATATCTTTATCTGAAAGGCGAATATCAGCCCGATAAAGAAAATTCCTTTAAGCCATCCCTTGCTAACCGAATAGACCGTAACACAGGCGGTATAGTTATTGCGGCTAAAAATGCCGAGGCGCTTAGAATTTTATGCCAAAAAATAAAATCAAGAGAAATTGACAAAAGATATTTAACCGTAGTTCACGGTATTCCAAAGGAAAAAGAAGCCTTGCTTGAAGGCTTTTTGCAGAAAAATGAGGCTAAAAATAAGGTATATTTGCAAAATAAGAAAAATGACGATAATCTGTCTATTAAAACATATTACCGAACACTGTGCTGTAAAAACGGTTTAAGCCTTTTGGAAATTGAACTTCTTACAGGCAGAACGCACCAGATAAGAGCTCATTTGTCTTCTATCGGTCATCCACTTCTTGGTGACGGAAAATACGGCAAATTAAAGGAAGACAAAAAATTGGGCTTTAATAAACAGGCGCTTTACTCCTACAAATTAACCTTTACCTTTGAAAGCGATGCAGGAATACTAAATTATCTGAATAATAAAACCTTCACTGTAGACAGCGTTTGGTTTGCCCAGCAGTTATTCGGCTACACTTTAAAACCTTAAATTACCATCAATAATAAAAAACCTTCCACCCATAATATAAGTGGAAGGTGAATGATATGAGAAAAAGAAATTTTCAGCCCGACTTTTCTGCCCTTGATTTTAATGAAGAACCAAAAAATGTTACAGAGCTTATCAATAAATACGGGACCTATGAAATTCAGCCTACTGCTGACACGGATAATAAATATCCAACTATTTCTCAGGGTATTGCTAAAAAGGGAAAAAATTACGGAAAAAATTTCAAAAACTGATACATTTACTGTCCACCCTCGCTTATTTTAGGCGAGGGTTTCTTTTTATATCTCCTCTATTACCTCTATAATACCGCTACTGTGATAAAGAGACGGTGTAACAAGAACGGTAAAGCCTCTGCCGTTCTCGCTTGTCCATTCAAGGCTTCGTCTTCTGGGTACTGCACAGCAGGAAAGCAGAGTCATAATAGCGCCGCCGTGCATAATTACGGCAGATTTTCTTATTCCCTCTGCCATCATATCCTCAATAAGTTCACGAAAACCAAGGCAAATACGCTTAGCAAATTCGGTAGAGTCTTCACCACCGGGTGGGCAAGGAATCTGACCTGAAGTCCATTTAAGAAAGTCAGGATTACTTTCCAGCTGAGCCGCAGTTTTGCCCTCAAACTCGCCGAAATTATATTCTATAAGGTTATCAATATTTTCTGCAGTAAAATCGGGATAAAGAATATTAGCAGTCTGTCTACAACGAAGCAGAGGGCTTGTATATACCTTTTCTACCATAGGGTATTCTATTTTGTCCTTTAAATTTTTAAGATTAGCAACACCTGATAGGGACAGCGCAAGGTCGGTTACGCCGATATATTCTCCCCTAGCATTACCGTCGGTAGCGCCGTGTCTTATAAGATGTATTTTATAGGTCTTCATACATATCCTCCTGTGTCATATCGCATATAAGAGTATTTGAAACCAGCATACCTTTATCGGTAAAAGCAAAATTACCATTTTCAAAGAAAGCAAAACCGCTTTCCCTTAAAGTTTCTGCCTGACTGTAAAAATTGCTGCTGAATTTTTTTGAAAACAGCCTCTTTATCTCTTTTTCATTAATGCCATTTTTAAGGCGAAGCTTTAGCATTATATATTCATAAAAATCTCCGCCTGCCCCGTCGCTAACACACTCTGGTGCTTTTATAAAGGCGTGAAGATTATTTTCATAATGAAAACGCTCTTTATCAACAAAGGAATATGCCGACGGGCCGATGCCGATATACTCCTCTTCATTCCAGTATTTAAGATTATGTTGACTTTCTTTATCTGCTTTACAAAAATTAGATATTTCGTAATGGTAATATCCCTTTTGAGATAAAATCTCGCAAACCTTTTCATACTCATCACTTACCTGTTCTTCACTAGGCAGTGACAGTGTGTCTTTTTTTGCAAAAAGAGCGGTTTTTTCCTCCAGCATCAGCATATAGCAGGAAATATGCTCGGGAGATAAATCGGCAATTTTTAAAACTGTTTCATATGTTTTTTCATTGCTCTCATTTGGAAGTCCCAGCATAACGTCAAGGCTTATATTATCAAACCCTGCACCTCTGGCAAGCTCTACTGCAGATATTGCCTTTACTTTGGTGTGACCTCTGCCGAGAATTTTAAGGGTATCGTCATGAAGCGACTGTACCCCAATAGATAAGCGGTTAAATCCGCCCTCTTTAAGACGGGCAAAAAAACGGGCATCTGCATTTTCAGGGTTAACTTCAACAGTAATTTCGGCATTATCTGTAACAGAAAAAGCCTCTTTTACCGCAAAAAGCAATTGGCAGAGCTGTTCTGCCGACAGTACTGACGGTGTTCCGCCGCCAAAATATACAGTATCGGCAGGGCGCATAAGCTTTGCGCCCCACCGATAAATTTCGCTTTTTAGTGCAGTTATATAGGCGCTTACCGTATTTTCATTGATTATAGCCGAATAAAAATCACAGTAAGCACATCTCTTTTTACAAAATGGAATATGGACATAAACCCCTATCGGCTTAGCCAATTATTTCACCCGTAGTAGAACCAGGAATAGCGGCAGCATTTGCTTCATCGGTATCAAGATGCATAGCAAGAGCGTAGCTCTTACTTACTCTGGCAACAACATCGTCAAAAACAAGTGCTCTGCCCTCGGTGGGTATTTTAACAGAAACTATCTGCTTATCAACAATACCGTACTTTTCGGCATCCTCAGGAGTCATATGAATATGACGCTTAGCGGCAATAACACCCTCGGTAATTTCAACCTCACCGCAGGGACCAACAAGCTTACAGCCGGCACTTCCCTTAAGGTCACCTGATTCTCTGATAGGAACGGTAACTCCAATGCTTCTTGCTTCGGTAAGAGAAATTTCAACCTGAGTCTGAGGACGACAGGGACCGAGAATAGAAACACCCTTAATTTCTCTCTTAGGGCCAACAACGGTAACTCTCTCTTCACAAGCAAACTGACCGGGCTGAGAAAGGTCTTTTTTATTGGTAAGCTGATGACCTTTACCGAAAAGGATTTCAAGGTCAGCTTCACTTACATGAACGTGATGTGCAGAAATTTCAACTAAAACTGATTTTTTCATAGCTTAACTTCCTTTATATGTAATTTTCTATATTTATTGTACCATATTTTTTATGAGTTTCAAGTAAAATATAGACTTTTTTATTATATTATGATACAATTTTTATAAACTTTAATGAGGTGCAGATTTTATGAAATGTATTATGGGCGGTAAAATTATTACCGAAAATGCCATTCTTAACGATTACGCCATTGTTTTTGATGAAAATATTGAGTATATTTTGCCTGAAAAGCAGGTGGATACCTCTTCTTTGGAGATTATAGATGCTAAGGGTAATTATGTATGCCCCGGCTTTTTAAGTCTGCACATTCACGGCTGTATGAACTGCGACACAGAAGACGGTGACATAGGCAGCATAGAAAAGATTTCAGAGCATCTGCTTAGTACCGGTGTTACATCCTGGTGCCCTACCCTTTGCACCGTTAATGAGCCTTCCTTAAACAAAGCGCTTGATACCGTAAGACAGGCAAAAAAAGAGGGCAAATTTGCCGAAATACTGGGTGTTTATCTTGAGGGTATATTCCTTGCTAAAGAGAAAAAAGGCGCCCACAAGGAAGAATGGTTAAAACTTCCCGATTCCAACCTTGTCACTCAAAATAAGGATATTATAAGTATTACTATATGCGCTCCTGAGCTTGAGGGTGCAGAGGAGTTTATAAAGGCGGTAACCAAAGATGGTGTAAAAGTAGCCGTAGGCCACAGCAACGCCACCTTCCTGCAGACAAAAAAAGCAATAGAGGCAGGGGCTAGTGATACCACACACCTTTTTAATGCCACCTCTCCCCTTTCACACCGCGATACAGGGCTCCCGGGCGCTGTACTGTCAGATGACAGCGTTTATACCGAGCTTATCTGTGATAATTTTCATATAAGCCCCATTCTTTATGATATTGTTTATAAGCTGAAGGGCGATAAACTGATTTTTATTACCGATTCAATACGACCTGCAGGTATGCCTGACGGCGAGTATATTCAGGGTGGGCTTCACGTTACCAAAAAGGGTGCCGAGTGCAGACTTGATGACGGCACTATTGCAGGCAGTATGCTTGACCTTAATAAAGGTGTAGCCAATGTAAAGCAAAACAGCAGTATACCCCTTACCGAAATAATTAAGGCAGTATCCTTAAACCCTGCCAAAATGCTTGGAAAAGATGATAAAATCGGCTCACTTAAAGTAGGCAAACAGGCAGATATAGTTATTGCCGATGAAGATTTTAATATTATAAAGGTATTTAAAAAAGGTAAATAGTTTAATAAAAAAAATAAGGCACTCTTAACGAGTGCCTTAAAATTTTGTTTAACCTTAAATTACTTAAGTTCAACAGTTGCGCCGGCTTCTTCAAGCTTAGCCTTAATTTCGTCAGCTGCGTCCTTAGCAACAGCTTCCTTAAGGGTCTTGGGAGCGCCGTCAACGAGAGCCTTAGCTTCAGCAAGACCAAGACCGGTGATTTCACGAACAGCCTTGATAACCTGAATCTTGTTAGCACCAGCAGATGCGAGAACTACATCGAACTCAGATTTCTCTTCAGCAGCAGCAGCGCCACCGGCAGCAGGAGCAGCAACAGCTACAGCTGCAGCAGCAGATACGCCGAACTCTTCTTCTACAGCTTTAACAAGCTCAGAAAGCTCGAGAACGGTAAGGACTTTTAATTCTTCAATAATAGCAGTAATTTTTTCAGATGCCATTTTAATTTCCTCCAATATATGTTTGTTTTAGTTTTTTAAGTTTTTGTTTTATTTTTTGCTGAATTATTCAGCAGCGGCTTCGCCTTCACCGTTTTTATCAACGATGGCCTGTACGGCACGAGCAAAGCTTGCCATGGGAGCCTGGAAAGCGCCCACAACGGTAGCGAGAAGAACTTCTCTGCTGGGGAGTTTTGCAAGGCTTTCAATCATTTCTACTTCGATTGCCTTGCCGTCAAGATAACCTGCCTTAACCTTGAAAGCTTCATGAGTCTCGGCAAATTTGCAAAGAATACGAGCAGCGCATACATGGTCTTCCTTAGAGATTGCAAGAGCAGTTGTACCCTCAAGAACGTCCTTAATGCTGTCAAGGTCAGTTCCTTCAACGGCGCGCTTTAAAAGAGTATTTTTAACAACAAAATAATCAACGCCTGCCTCACGAAGCTCTTTACGAAGAACAGTATCATCTGCAACGCTTGTTCCGGTATAGTCAACTATAACACCGGCTACGGAATTCTGAAGTTTTTCGGCAATTGACGCCACTATGGCTTTCTTTTCCTCTAAAACTTTTGCGTTTGGCATAATTTCACCTCCGTAAATAATAAGTAAAAAAGTCTGTTCCCTGAGACGAGGAACAGACCAAAACATTAAAATAACAGTATAATGTTTTGCAGGACCTCGGTAGGCGCTATGCTTACTTCCAATAACGGAAACCTACTGTCTCAAGTAATGCAACAAAAGTATTATACACATTAGTCTCCTTTTTGTCAACACTTTTTTAAAAATTTTATTTTTGACAAAATGTTGCTTGAATGATATTATATAATTAATGAATTTAAGGGGGAATTTAAAATGTTTTGCAGTAAATGCGGTAAAGAAATTATTGAAGGCGTAAGGTTTTGTGCTTTTTGCGGACAACCTGTTGAAAATAATGCTCCTATGCAGAGCGAAACTCTGCTTAATGATGTTCCGACAGATGAAATAAATCAGGAGCCTGTTGCTCCCGTATATACTCAGCCTGTATATGCAGCACCTGCGCCCGTTAAGACCGGTCCTTCAAAACCGCTTATTATCACTATTATTTGCATTGCGGCGGCAATTATTATTGCAGTTATAGGTATTGTTGCTTCGTCTATTATTAAAGGGCTGGGCAAGGGTGATTTAGAAAAACAGCTTCTTCGCGACTGGTCAAGGGTTGAAAAAACAGGCAGTTCATCATACTATACCTTAGTGCTTGATTTTGACGAAGATGAAATTGAGTATTCCTTTGACGGCACCTATGTAGACGACATTATTTCCGACTACGATTATGAAATTATTTCAAAGGATACAATATTAGTTAACGGTTATAAGGAAATCAAAATAGAATTTAACGACGAAAAAACAATGATGACCTTTACCCCTGCCCTTACAAGCACCGACAGTTATGAAAACTGGTTTAATTTTAACTAACAAAAAACAGATACGCCGCAGCGTATCTGTTTTTTTATATTGAAAGTAATTTTTTCGCGTTTTTATGGGTTATTTTATCAAGCTCACTGCCAAGGGAGAGCGAGTTTAAAAGGCGCATTTCCATATCAGGTGTGTGCCACGGTGTATCTGTACCGAAAAGCATTTTATCGGTACCGTGAAGCTCAATAATTTTTTCGGCATAGTATTTAGGTATTGTACCGTAGCCAAAGGAAGTATCAAAATAAATATTTTTACCTACAAGATGCTTTATAACGCCCTCTGCGCTGTCAACACCGCCCCAGTGCGCCGCAATAACGGGAGAAGAAAACCAGTCAAGCGCAACTGCCATTTTTTCGGGTGTTGCGCCATAAGGCGGGGCAAAGCCGTAGTCAACACCTGCATGGAATATGGTTATAAGACCAAGAGATGAAATCTTTTTATAAATGGGCTTCATTTTAATATCGTCTACACAAAAACCCTGATAATCGGGATGAAGCTTAACACCCTTAAGCCCTAATTCCTTTATTCTTTCAAGCTCAAGGAAAACATCCTCACTATGAGGAAATACCGAGCCAAAGGCTATTATACCCTTTTCTATATTTATAGACGCGGCGAAGTCGTTTACGCTTTTTTGCTGATGGGCATTTGTAGCAATGCTCAGCACCACCGAAATATCTACATTTCCTCTTTCCATAGAAGCCTTAAGCCCCAAAAGCGTTCCGTCAGTATGAGGCTTTAAGCCGCCCGAGGCAAAGGAAAGCTTATTTATTGCCGCCGAGGCTATTTTATCGGGGAAGCAATGTGTATGAAAATCTATAAGCATTTTATCACCTGATTTCCTTACTATTATATACCCTTTATAAAAGCAAAAGCAATATTAAACTTAGTATTATCACATAGGCTATAGCACCTAAAATAACAGACACTTTTATTATTTTACTCATTTTACTTCTCCAATACCGTTTTAAATAATATTGACAAAAGCTTATTTTTATATACCTTGATTTTTTTCAAAAATCTGTTATCCTATTAAATAGGAAGAAGGTGCATTATGGAACAAAACAAAATTCCTGTTCTTTATATAGTTATTCCCTGCTATAACGAAGAGGCTGTTTTAAATAAAACGGCGCCTACGTTTTCGGCAAAAATAAAAGAACTGTGCGGTATGGGCAAAATAAGTAAAGACAGCAAGGTGCTTTTTGTAAATGACGGAAGCAAGGATAAAACCTATTATATTATAAAGCAGTTAGCAAAAAGTGATACCGTTTTTAAGGGAATTTCATTAAGCCGTAACCGTGGCCATCAGAACGCCCTTCTTGCCGGTCTTATGTATGCAAAAAGCCGTTGTGACATAACCGTCAGCATTGACTGTGACGGACAGGACGATATAAACGCCATTGATAAAATGGTTGAGGAATACCTTATGGGCGCCGAAATAGTATATGGGGTTAGAAACAGCAGAAAGAGCGACTCTTTCTTTAAAAGAACAAGTGCCCGTATGTTTTATAAAATAATGCTCTTTATGGGCGCCGAAACCATATACGACCACGCCGACTACCGACTTGTGTCTTCCCGTGTTTTAGACGAGCTTGAAAACTTTAAAGAGGTTAACCTTTATCTTCGCGGTATGTTACCCCTTGTGGGCTTTAAAAGCACCTGTGTATATTACGAACGCAAGCGCCGTGTTGCAGGTAAAAGCCATTATTCCCTTTACAAAATGTTTTCCCTTGCCATAGGCGGTATTACAAGTCTTTCAATAAAACCCATAAGAATTATAACGGGGCTTGGCATTACGGTGGCTCTTATAAGCTTTATAGGTATAATCTGGTCGGTAATAAGCCGTATTACAGGAAATACTGTTGACGGTTGGGCTTCCCTTACCGCAATACTTTGTTTTTTAGGCGGCGTTCAGCTTATAAGTCTTGGGGTAATCGGCGAATATATAGGCAAAATCTATCTGGAAACAAAAGCTCGTCCCAGATATATAATAAGTGAAACCACAGACGATGAAAAATATGATGAATAAATTATTAAAAGAAAAAAGGGAAATAATTTTATATCTTATTTTCGGTTTTCTCACTACCGTAATAAGCATTTTAGTCTTTGCTTTATTTACAGAAGTTATTCCTCTGAACGAGCTTATCGCCAATATAATTTCTTTTATAATTGCCGTTCTTTTTGCCTTTTTAACAAACAGACGCTGGGTTTTTAAGAATAATGATAAGCAACCATTTTTGCTTCAGGGTATTAAGTTTTATTCTGCAAGGCTTATAACACTGTTTATTGAAGAGCTTATCATTTTTATTTTTATAACACTACTATCCCTTAACGCTCTTGCCGTTAAAGCTATAGCCCAGATAGTAATAATAATTTTAAACTATATTTTAAGTAAAGTTTTTGTCTTTAAAAAATAAGACCGTAACAACAGTTACGGTCTTATTTTACTTATCGGCCTCTGTATTCCTGCTTTAAAATTTCTGCCATTTCCTCAGGCGTTTCCAAGCAACCGTTTGCCAACCACATTTTAATAATTGCATTAAGCCCGTTTCTGAAAAACTCGATATGATATTTAATGTTTTTGTTACCAAGCTCTATCTCTGCTCTTTTGGTATCATAAACCGAAACTTTTTGGTCGCTTACATCGCAAAGTTTGAAATATGTACTATAAAAAAGCTGGTTTTCTTTAATATGGGTAAACATTTTAAGAGCACCTGTATGCTCGTGGTAATAGTCATAATCGGCAAATAAATTTGAAAATTCAGTTTCAAGCCTTACCTTCATTTTTTCTGCAAGAAAATAAACATCCTCATAATTTGCATAAAATGTACTGCGGTTAAGTCCCGTGATTTTACATATATCCGAAACCGTTATTTCCTTTATCTGTCTGCTTTGTAAAAGCTGCATAAATGCTTTCTCTATTTTTTCCTGCGACTCTCGCCGTCTTTTATTATTTTTTGTATTCATCTCATTATCCCAACACTTGTCGTTAAATTGACGGTTGTTTTAATCCGCCGATTTAATTATAATATATTTGTATTAAACATACAAGTGTTGATTTAATGAAAGGAGAAAAAATTATGAAAAAAAGCAGTTTTACAGCACTTATTTTAGGCACTATAAGCGGAGTTCTATTCTCTCTCGGTATGTGCATGGCACTTCTTCCCCAGTGGAATGCCTTTAAGGAAGGCGTAATTTTAGGAAGCATCGGTCTTGTTTTAGGTGTAATAACCTTCTTTATCTATTGCAAAATGGAAAACAAAAAGCTTCCCAAAATAAACGGCAAAACCCTTTTCTATATTATTTTTGCTGTTATTGCCGCCCTTGTTCTAGGTACTGGTATGTGTATGTGTCTTGTTTGGGATAAGATTATCGGCGGAACCTTAGTAGGTCTTTTGGGAATTATTATGTTTATAGCCCTTGTGCCTATGGTAAAGGGTATTGAATAACTATATTAAACCGGAAAAAATAACCGCTTTCAGTTTGATTTTCAACATATCTTACGCTGTTTTTCACAGCGTAGTTGGTCTTATCACACATTCCTGGTGGCTTACCACCATAGGCGCTTATTATATTGTGCTGTCGGTGGCAAGATTTTCGGTATTGGCTGTAAATAAAAATCCGAACAACAGTCCCGAAAACAGCGGTTTTATAAAGCAATTTACAGGTTTTCTCTTTGTACTGCTATCAGTTTGCCTTATCGGCATTATTATTTTGTCAGCAGTAAAGGAAAGAGGAAATCAGATTAACGAAATAATTATGATTACCATAGCAACCTATACCTTTTCAAAGGTAGTTACGGCAATCGCTAACCTTGTTAAATCGGCAAAGCAAAGCTTAGTTTATTTAAAAATACTCAGAAACATTTCTCTTGCTGATGCTCTTGTTTCGGTTTATTCGCTACAGCGCTCAATGCTTGTTTCTTTTCCCGGAATGGAGCCGCAAAGTATTATACTTTTTAATATTTTAACAGGGTCAGCAGTATTTTTGAGTATTCTATTACTTGGAATAAATATGATAGGAGGGAGGTATACAGATATGGCAAAGTCAAAAATTGCAAAAGCAAATAAAAAAATTGCCGACAGTGTTGTTGGCGGATATAAAAAAATAGAAAAAAGCGTAGTTGACGGATACACAAAAATAGAAGATAAATTTGTTGACGCTTATTTAACTAAAGACGGCGAAACAGTAGAAGAAGCAAAAAAACGTCTTAAAAATAAATAATTTAAAACCGCAGGGAATTTTTCCTTCGGTTTTCTTTTGAAGAATGTAAAAAAAAGCCATTTTCACGCCTTGATTAAGGTTGTATTATACATTGACAATAAAAAGCGGTCATTTTATAATAAAGACACTACATAAAGTCGAGGAGAATTGTTATGGAAAAGAAAATTCTGAACACCTGGGACCCCTTAAAATGCAGTGCTGACAACGGAAAAGTCGATATTGATGTCTGGGGACGTCACTATACTATAGAAAATAATATTCTTTTCTCCTCTGTAAATGTTCTTGATGATGAAATCCTCTCATCCCCCATAAGAATAGTTGCAAAGGAAAACGGCAAGGATATTGAGTGGTGTGAGGTTGTAAATTTCGTTCTTTCAAAGGATGACGAAAAAGCCGTTATTTGCGGTAGTATGCGCGGAGAATATATTACCGCCGACGCTGTTTCTACCGTAGAGTATGATGGTTACACCCATATTGCTCTTACCGTTATGCCCCGTACCTATACCCTTTACGAAGAAAAGCATCAGGGCAAACAGCCGTGGAGTGAATGGTCACTTGACAGACTGTGGGTAGAAATTCCTTTAAAGAAGAAGTATGCTAAAAACTTCCACTACTTCCCTAACAGAGACGGCTTCCCTACTCCCACCTTTGAGGGTAAATCTATTCCTGCAAACCGCGTTGCCTCCAGCCGCGAAATTCCTTCGTCAATGGCTATGGCATTTATGCCGCTTCTCTATGTAGGTGATGAAACCAGAGGCTTCTGCTTTGCTTCTGACCATAATAAGAACTGGCAACCCGACGATATTAACAGAGCTATGGAAATAATTGACGGTGAGGAAGAGGTAATTGTAAGACTTCATCTGACGGATAGTCTGCCGAAATCCTGGCTTCGTCCCGATGGCAGCAAAAGACATCAGGCGGCTCCCCCATTAACCTTTGGCTTTAACTTCCAGTTTACCCCCGTTAAGCCCTTCCCCGAGAATCCTTATAAAGAGAAAATCTTACATATTGACTGCTTTAACGGTAAAATTCTTGAAGAATATAACGAATATCTGGCTTCTGAATTTATTAAGGGCAGTGGTGAGAATTGCTACGACCGTATGAAGCGCCTTGGCGTTACCACCCTTATTATTCACGAAAAATGGAACCCGATTCAGAACTGGTGGATAATAAGCGACGACACAAAGAAAAGAACTATGGAAATAGTTAACGAGTGTCACAGCCGCGGCATTAAGGTTATCCCCTACTTTGGTTATGAGCTTTCTACCCTTTCTCCCCTTTGGGAAGAAAAGAACAGAGAGTGGATAAATATGTACGCGCCAAACTCTATTCAGGACTTCTCCTGGTACAGAAAGCCTAATCAGCGCGCTCGCCGTATGTGCCCCGAAAGCGACTTCAGCACACAGATGTGCGAGGGTGTTAAAAAGGTTATTGAAGATTTCGATTTTGACGGAATTTACATTGATACCCTTTGTATTCCCTTTGGTTGCTATAATGAAGGTCACGGTTGCGCCTTCACCGATGTTTTCGGCAACATTCAGCCCACCTACCCCATAAGCAAGGTAAGAGAATTCTGCAGAAACATTTATGCATTCCTTGAAGAGCGCGGTGGTTGCTTTAACCCCCATATCAGCAGTTGCTGTAACATTCCTACTTATTCCTTCTGCCACTTGCAGTGGGACGGCGAGGACGTTCAGTGGTTTATCGCAAATCAGGGCGACGACAGCATTGATTACCTTACCCCCGACTACATCAGAACCGAGTATATCGGCAGAAACTTCGGTCTGCCGCACGAGCTTATTGCTTACACCTTTGACAACTGGAGCTTTGAGGATTCTATGACTATTGCTCTTGTTCACGGAATTCTCCCCCGCCCCAATTTCATAGGTGAGCCCTTAGAGCTTATGTCACCCGTATGGAAGGCTATTGATGATTTCGGCATTGAGGGAAGCGAGTTTAAACCCTACTGGCTGACTGATGTTGACTGCGGTGCTGAAAAGACAAAAATCACCTACTATGAAAAAGACGGTAAACGCCTTGCATTTATCTCTAATATGAGTAATCAGGATAACCTTAATATCGACTTTAAGTTAAGCGATACCCAAACAGTTACCGATGCTCTTACAGGTGAGAAAATTTCACTGCCTATGTCACTTGATGCCAGAAAGCATAAGGTGCTTTTAATAAATGACTAAATAAAAAACGAGGTGTTTCGGAACACCTCGTTTTTTTTATTATTTAGTGTGTAAGTAAAAGCATTGCCATAAACAAAAGGGCTATTACATGGGAACTGCCTTTAATCTTTTTAGCATCGCCGCAGAAAAGGCTTATAATAATATATGAAATAAGACCGAAAGCAATACCGTAGGAAATGTTATATGTAAAGGGCATTACCGCAAGTGTTAAAAATGCAGGTACAGCCACTTTAAAGTCGTCCCAGTCAATATTTTTAATAGAAGCCATCATAAGAAGACCAACATATATAAGCGCCGCCGCAGTTGCACAACTGGGCACAAGCTGAGCAATAGGGCTTAAGAACATGGCAATAAAGAAGAACCCGCCGCAAAAAACAGAGGTAAGACCTGTTCTGCCGCCTGCCGCAACACCGGCGTTTACCTCGCTGAAGGTAGTAACGGTAGAAGTGCCGCATATTGCGCCTGCAGTAGTGGCAATAGCGTCGGACAGCATACCCTCGTTCATATTAAGGGGTTCACCCTTATCGTCAAGCAAATTGGCTCTTTCACAAGCCGCATAAAGTGTGCCCAGAGTATCAAACATATCCACCATACAAAATGCAAGAGCGGTGGTTACTATGGTAAGTATAAGGTTGGCTGTGCCGTGCTCTGCGGCAAAGGCTGAAAAATCAAAACCATCGGTAAACACCTTAAAGAGTGACTGTGTGCTGAATTCCTTAAATGCGGCAACAGGGCTTATAAAGTTTATGTTAAGTCCTGCATAAAAGCCGTCAACCGTAAGGCCTAAAAGATAGTAAAGCCCCATACCGCCTATAATTCCTATAAGCACAGAGCCGCGCATTTTTTTATGGCTCATAATAACAATGGCAAGGAAGGTACAAAGTGTAACAACAAGCGGCATTATGTCTGCCCAGCTTTGACTAAGCAGATTAAAGGAAGCAAGGTCAACACAGGTAGAGGAATCAGGCACAACAATACCTGCATTCTGAAGACCTAAAAGGGCAATAAATAAACCGATACCCGACGGAATTGCCACTCTGACAGCAACGGGCAAAGCGTCAAATATCTTTTTGCGAAGTCCTGTAACTGTCAGAAATATAAAGGCAAGGCCCTCAATTAAAATAAGCACCAGCGCATTTGCATAGGAAAGCCCGAAGCCAATACAAACGGTGTAAACGAAAAAGGCGTTAAGCCCCATACCGCTTGCCTGCGCTAAAGGAAGATTAGCAAGAAGTCCTGCAAGAATTGTTCCCACCACAGCCGAAATTGCCGTTGCAATATAAATTGCGCCGTAGGATACGCCAAGAGGGTTTGAGCCGTCACCAAACGGGTCTGCAAACATATTGGCGTTTACCATTAAAATATATCACTCTTGGTTTAAAAATTGCATATTACAGAAGAAAAGCAGGTTTCACACAAGAATACTTTGCTGAGCTTATTGGAAAAAGTGTTAGCTTTGTAGGACAAGTCGAAGGAACAGGAACTGTTCGCGGTGTTTCGCTTGAAACATTATTTAAAATGTCAAAAGTATTAAATGTACCACCCTCTAAACTTTTAGAAGAAGATTAAAAAAGAGCTATCAGATTTTAAAATCTGATAGCTCTTTTAATTGTTAGAACGAACCTTAGTTTATTCCCATTCGATTGTACCAACAGGCTTTGGTGTTAAATCCATAAGCACGCGGTTGATGCCGTCTACCTCTTTGGTGATACGGTCGGTTATTTTATGAAGCACAGCATAGGGGATTTCCTCTATTGTTGCGGTCATAGCGTCCTTTGTATTAACGGCGCGGATTATTGCAGGCCAGCCTTCATAACGGCTTTCATCCTTAACACCAACGCTTTTAATATCCGGAACAACCACAAAATACTGCCATACCTTCTCGGCAAGTCCGCATTTATCAAACTCATCTCTGAGGATAGCGTCTGCTTCGCGCAGAGCGTTAAGACGGTCTCTTGTAATTGCGCCAAGGCATCTAACCCCAAGGCCAGGACCGGGGAAGGGCTGACGGTAAACCATACCGTGAGGAAGGCCTAAAGCCTCACCTACAACACGAACCTCGTCTTTATAAAGCAGTTTAACAGGCTCAACAAGGCTGAACTGTAAATCCTCAGGCAAACCGCCAACATTATGATGGGATTTAACAGCCTTTTTACCCTCTGCCGCCTTAATGCTTTCAAGGATATCGGGATATATAGTGCCCTGAGCCAAGAAGGAAACACCCTCAAGCTTTCTGGCTTCATCGGCAAAAACCTCAATAAACTCTTTACCGATTATTTTTCTCTTTTTCTCAGGCTCACTAACACCTGCAAGAAGGTCTAAGAAACGGTCGGTTGCGTCTACATAAATAAGGTTAGCGTCAAGGCCTTCTTTGAAAATTTTAATAACATTTTCAGATTCATCCTTACGCATAAGGCCGTGGTTGACGTGAACACAAACAAGCTGTTTGCCTATTGCCTTTATAAGAAGCGCCGCAACTACCGAAGAATCAACACCGCCTGAAAGGGCAAGAAGAACTTTTTTGTCGCCTACCTGCTCTCTTACAGCCTTTATTTGTTCTTCAATAAAAGCGTCTGCCAGTTCCTTTGTAGTTATACGAGCCATTATTTCAGGTCTAACATTAGAATTCATACTGTTACCTCTCGCTTAGTTAGTATAGTTGTCGAAATAGCCCTGAACAAGAACTACGGGAGTACCCTTATCACCCGAACCGGAAGTCAGGTCGCAAAGGGAACCGATAAGGTCGGTAAGCTGACGGGGAGTAGTACCCTGAGCTGCCATATTACCAACAAGGCTGCTACCGTCTTTTTTCTTAATACTGTCAGATATAGCCTTTTTAAGCTCGTCACCCGAAAGATTTTTAAAATCGTTATCAGCGAGATATTTAAGCTTAAGCTCGTTAGGAGTACCGATAAGACCGTCGGTAAAGGCAGGAGATACAACGGGGTCGGCAAGCTCCCAGATTTTACCCTGAGGGTCTTTAAATGCGCCGTCGCCGTAAACCATTACCTCAACCTTTTTACCGGTTTTCTCTAAAACTCTTTTCTGAACATCTAAAACAAGGTCTTTACACTCTTTGGGGAAAAGCTTTATAGTTTCTTCGGTGGACTTATTAGAGCCGAGCAGTCCGTATTTTTCATTATAACCGCTGCCATTTATTGACGCGTTCATAATATCGTCAAGTCCGCAAACTATTTTAGCGCCAGCCTCTTTTAAAAGGCGCTTTGTACGAGCACGGGTATGAATATCACAGGTAAGCACACAGTCGGTATAATCGAGTATGGCTTTGGGCTGATTAGCAAAAATAATTTCAACCTCAGCTCCCATTTCCTTAATAAGATTTTCATAGTATTCAACATAGTCAACACCTGTAAAGGCAAGTTTTTGAACACCGAAAACCTCACGGTAACGAGCAAGGGACAAAACATCAGAATAAGGATTAATACCTGCGGCGTCTATTAAATCATAGGTTGCAAGAGAGTTACCAACCTCGTCAGAGGGGTAGCTTAACATAAGAACGATTTTCTTAGCGCCCTTTGCAATACCACGAAGACAAATAGCGAAACGGTTACGGGAAAGTATGGGAAAAATAACACCGATAGTGCCGCCGCCAAGCTTATTTTTAACATCCTCTGCAATATCGTCAACTGTGGCATAGTTACCCTGCGCTCTTGCTACGATAGATTCGGTCATAGCAATAACATCACGGTCGTTTAAAGGGAAACCTTCAATTTCTGCTGCTTCAATAACACTGTTACTAACAATAGCAGCAAGGTCATCACCCTGACGGATTATAGGACAGCGTATGCCCCTTGATACCGTACCGACTCTGCGTTCATATTTTTCCATAAAAATTTTCCTTTCCGGTTGGGAGAAGTTTTTAAAAATAAAAACTCTTGCCCATTACAACAAATTATTATACTAAATCACACGCTCTTTTTCAATATTTTTCTCCGAAATTTTATAAAAATTAATATTTTTTATTATTATCTTTTTATTTACTACTTGCAAAAACTATGGTATACTGAAAAACGAGGTGAAAATTATGGTTAAACATATTATTTTGTGGACATTAAAAGAAGAAGATTCTGCCAAAAAGGCGGAAATTAAAAAAGGCATAAAGGAAAACCTTGAAGGCCTTAAGGGAAAAATTGAAGGACTGACTGACATAAAGGTTTATACAGAGGGTCTTGAAAGCTCTAATGCGGATTTAATGCTGGATTCAACCTTTGAAGATGAGGCTTCCTTAAAGGCTTACGCTGTACATCCCGACCACGTTTTTGTGGCAGATACCTTTGTTCGTCCCTTTACAGCCCAGAGAAGCTGTCTTGATTTTGA
>JAZNQX010000057.1:0-3853 GCA_045590395.1 Acutalibacteraceae bacterium | reverse complement strand
TTTTAGACTCATAGGTTATTTCTGTCTTATTTACAGCGGCATCGATAATTTTGTCAATTTCTTCCTTTGATTCAAGACCGAGAGCATATAACGTCATATCGTCAAGCTCATTATTTTCGTCCAAGATAAGCACTATTTCGTTATAAGCGTTGGGCCAGGAACCGTAAACTAAATCATATTGCTTATAAATCATTTCGTTAACCGGGTCACCGTTGTCGCCTGACAGCATTTCCTGCCAAAGCCCAGGCATACCGACCCCACCGCCCATAAAGCCCATCATACCGTTTTGTCCGGAAGAACTACTGTCTACACTGAAGTTACTGCCCATTACCTTCACTAGCATTTCGGACATAAGCTCTTTAGTGTCCGAAGCGATAATGTTACCGTCAATATTTTTTGTGTAGATAAGCATATCGTGATTATAGGTGTATTTTATGCCGTTTATTGATTCTTTATATTTATTATTATCTCTGCCACTATTTCGCTTTTCTTCAATATACTTTTTAAAAGAACGCAGGTCATTTTCTCTGTTTTCAACGGAATTCATTGTATTTACCATATCGTAGAGAGCGGGTTTTTGATATACTGCGTCATTATTATGAACAATATGCGAGGTTGACTGATTTATAAAGGTTTCCATCAGTGTGCCGATATCGGTATGCTGTGCTTCAAGAGTTAAAGGGTAAGAAGATAAAGTATCCTCCTGAACAGTATTTATAAATGAAGTCATGCCGTTAGAAACGGCAAAAATCAGCGCGATACCGATAATACCTATACTTCCTGCAAAAGAGGTAAGCAAGGTTCTGCCTTTTTTGGTGAAAAGATTTTTAAGAGAAAGACCAAAAGAGGTTGTAAGTGACATTGAGGGCTTTTTCTCTTTTTTTGTTTTAACTGTTTTATTCTCTTCGGGCAAAATTTCTTCTGCATCGTAAGGGTCAGAGTCAGAAATTATATTACCGTCGAGCATTTTAACAATACGCGTTGAGTATTGTTCTGCGAGTTCAGGGTTATGGGTTACCATAATAACAAGGCGGTCGTTGGAAATTTCCTTTAATATTTCCATTACCGAAATGCTCGTTTCACTGTCAAGAGCACCTGTTGGTTCGTCGGCAAGTATTATTTCGGGGTCGTTTACGATGGCTCTTGCTATAGCAACACGCTGCATCTGACCGCCCGAAAGCTCACTGGGCTTCTTCTTAAGCTGTTCACCAAGACCCACCGATTCTAAGGCCTTAATTGCTTTTTCGCGGCGCTTTGTTCTTGAAACGCCCGAGAGAGTAAGTGCAAGTTCAACGTTTTGTAAAACGCTTTGATGTGGAATAAGATTATAGCTTTGAAAAACAAAGCCTATAGAGTGGTTTCTGTAGGTATCCCAATCTCTGTCTTTATAATCTTTGGTCGAACGGCCGCCGATTATTAAATCACCGTCTGAATATTTATCAAGACCGCCGATGATATTAAGCATTGTGGTTTTTCCACAGCCTGAGGGACCGAGAATTGACACAAATTCACTTTTTCTGAAATTAAGACTAATACCTTTAAGGGCATTGACAGTTAAATCACCTGTCACATAATCTTTTTTAATGTTTTTGAGCTCTAACATTATGGTGTCCTTTCATGACATATTTTAAAAGTATATTACAATATGTTTATTTCAAAATATTAGTAATATTATTAACAAACTATGACTTAGTTAAAATAGGTTTCTGCTAAACCGCCTTCAGCGGTTTCTTTATACTTATTGTTCATATCAAGACCTGTCTGATACATAGTCTTTACAACTGTATCAAATGATATACGACGGGTACCACGCAGAAACTGCGAAAGATTTACTGCATTGATAGCTCGCATAGCGGCAACCGCGTTTCGTTCTATACACGGAATTTGAACAAGGCCGCAAATTGGGTCGCAGGTAAGTCCTAAATGATGCTCCATAGCAATTTCGGCGGCATATTCTATTTGTTCTGTATCCATCTCATAAAGCTGACAAAGCGCCGCTGCCGCCATTGAGCAGGCACTTCCGACCTCAGCCTGACAGCCACATTCAGCGCCACTGAGTGAAGCGTTTTCCTTTATGATGTTTCCAATAAGACCGCCCACCGCCAGAGCACCTACTATATCATTGTCACTAAAGCCTTTCTTCTGCTGAGTATAAAGAAGCACGGCAGGAAGTATACCTGCAGAGCCGCAGGTAGGGGCAGTGACAACATTACCTGCACTGGCATTCTGCTCGGCTACAGCAAAGGCATAAGAGCAGGTTATACGGTTTTCCTTGGTTTCACTGGTCTCGTCGAAATGCTTTTGCGAATATAGATGTCCTGCTTTGCGCTGAAGATTCAGCGAACCGGGAATGGTGCCGGTGGACTTAAGACCGGTATTTATACATTCCTTCATCTTTTCCCATATAAAAGCAAGGTATTTAAAGCTTTCTTCATCTTCAACATTTTTAATATAATCAAGTAATGTTATACCATTTTCTCGACAATATTCTTTAATATCGGTAAAGGTGGTGTGTGGGTAAATATCAGGCAGGGGATGACTTTCCTCACCATCAATTCTTATATCACCGCCGCCTATGCTTAATACGCGCATACTGTCAATAAGCTTCTCTCCTTTAAAAGCAGAAAAATCTATGGTGTTCGGGTGCAAAAGAAGATTAGTTTTTGTATCGAAAATTATTTCAAAGTCATAGTCTTTAAGTACCTCTGATATAACATAATCGGTCAGATGTCCTTTACCCGTCTTAGCAAGAGAGCCGTATAAAATAACGGTAAATTTATCAGCACCCTTATTTTTATCCCTGAAAAGAATTGCTGCCTTTTCAGGTCCCATTGTGTGAGAACTGGACGGACCGCGACCGTATTTATATATGTCGGATATTGTCTTCATTTTGCGCCTCCGTTATTTTTTTATCCTTTAAAATATGCCAAAAAAGGACCGTCTGATGACGGCCCTATTTAGTTTTTGCTTCGTCGTCAGATAGCTTAACAAGACCTGCAACATCTGAAACTGGCAGAGAAAACACAATACCCTGCGCTTTTTGTTGCATACCCATTTGCTTATATAATTCGCGGAGTACCTTGTCATGAATTTTCTTTTCCACAACCATCATAAGAATTTCTTTTTCAGCGTGAATGGTAATGCCGAAAAAAGCTGCTTCGTCCTCTCGGGCAACACCGCGTCCGCTAATAATTGTGCCGCCTCTTGCACCTTGTTCTCGGGCAACATGCATAGCATCTTCAGCATAGCCTGCATTAACTATTGCAAATATTACTTCATGATTTTTTGTTGTCATTATTAGTCCTCCCGTCCTTGCTTATTATTACTAAGGAACTGGTACATATTTACTCCGATAACACTGGATAATGGAACGGCAATAGCAATTCCTTTACCGTTTCGTATAGTTTTAAACTTGTCTTCCAGGCATTTCATAATTGTGCCTACCATATCTTCGCGTACCACACTTAAAATTACAGCTTTGTGAATATTAAGACCAAGCATATCTATGATTTCAGAAGATGCGGTACCTTTACCGCCGGTAACTATTTGGAAATTGACTTCAAACTGGCTGAAAACATCAAGATAAAATTCCGCTTTTGCACGGTCAACTACTGTTATAATAATCTTCAGCTTTTTAATAGCATCTTCGTTGACTGTATTGCTCATAGATATACCTCCTTACATAAAATTGATAATCTGCTCGTCGTCTGCCTGCAGAATTCGCTTCATAGCGCGTTTTTCTTTAATTTTGTTAGAAATTATTGCTTTAAAGCCGAGTAACTGTATGGTAATAAGCGGCGCCATAGCAACCATTGCAACTACACCGAAACCATCTCTCAGTACCGCGCTTTCG
>JAZNQX010000056.1:0-7833 GCA_045590395.1 Acutalibacteraceae bacterium | reverse complement strand
CTTGTTTTTGGCGCGGCTTCTATGATAGATGGAATAGTAGAGCGTATGGAAAATGAATACGGCAAGGTTTCGTCAGTAGTGGCAACAGGCGGTCTTTCAAAGGAAATTATCCGTCACTGTAAGCGTCATATTGCTTACGATGAAAATCTGCTATTAGACGGACTTCTCACCATTTATAAAAAGAATATTTAATTTGTTTAATCCCGCATAATGCGGATTAAAATATTATGAACTGTACCAAAATAGGATATTTCACTTGTGAAAAGATGAATTATATCGTTTGCCAAAGGCAAACACCTTAACTATTAACTATTCATTATTCATTATTCACTTTTCACTTGATGCGAAGCATCCTACGGACAGTATCGGAGGTATTTTTATGTCAAATGTAAGTAGGAAAGAAAATACGCAAAAAATGGTGCTGGGTGCAATACTCACAGCATTGGTTGTTGTGCTTCAGCTTATGGGCTCGTTTATCAAACTGGGGCCCTTCTCGGTTTCACTTGTGCTGGTGCCTATCGTTATAGGCGCGGCAATGTGCGGCGCAGGAATCGGTGCCTGGCTGGGCTTTGTGTTTGGTGTGGCAGTGCTTCTTAGCGGCGACGCGGCGGCTTTTCTGTCAATTAACGTTTTCGGAACCATTGTTACGGTGCTTCTAAAGGGAACCCTTTGCGGCCTTTTGGCAGGTGTAACTTATAAGCTTTTAGAAAAGCGCAACCGCTATATTGCCGTAATTTCTGCGGCTGTAGTTTGTCCCCTTGTAAACACCGGCGTTTTTTTGCTCGGCTGTGCTGTTTTCTTTTTAAAAACTATTACAGAGTGGGGCGCTCAGGCAGGCTTTTCAAATGCAGTAGGTTATATGTTCTTGGGCCTTGCAGGCGGAAACTTTTTGTTTGAGCTTCTTACCAATATTGTTCTGGCACCCGTAATTCTGAGAGTTATCTCACTTACTAAAAAAGATTAAAATCAGCAGTGTTTTTTTTGGTAAAGTATCAAAAAAACACTGCTTTTTATATACGTGGTTTGATCAAAAGCAAAAAATTGGGAAAAACTAAAAAAAATACTTTATTTTTTATATAGAATTTGATATAATAAATTGGATACTCGAAAGAGTCTGTTAAAAATTGGAGAAATCCATAAAATATAGGAGGTTGATTCGTAATGAGTCACAAGTTTGTTTACCTATTTAGTGAAGGCGACGCTTCTATGCGTGAGCTTCTCGGCGGTAAAGGTGCTAACCTTGCAGAAATGACCAAAATCGGTCTTCCTGTTCCTCAGGGCTTCACTGTTACTACCGAAGCATGTACTCAGTATTATGAGGACGGCAGAAAAATCAATGATGATATCCAGGCACAGATTATGGAATACATCGATAAAATGGAAGGTATTACCGGCAAAAAGTTCGGTGATAAGGAAAATCCCCTTCTCGTATCGGTTCGTTCCGGTGCCCGTGCTTCTATGCCCGGTATGATGGATACTATTCTTAACCTCGGTCTTAACGAAGACGTTGTTGAAACCATGGCTGCAAAGAGCGGTAATGCCCGTTGGGCTTATGACTGCTACAGAAGATTCATTCAGATGTATTCTGACGTAGTTATGGAAGTTGGTAAGAAATACTTTGAAGAGCTTATCGACAAAATGAAGGAAGAAAAGGGCGTAACTCAGGACGTTGAGCTTACTGCTGATGACCTTAAGGAACTTGCTAATCAGTTCAAGGCTGAATATAAGAGCAAAATCGGTAAAGATTTCCCCACTGATCCTAAGGAGCAGTTAATGGGCGCTGTTGAAGCTGTATTCAGAAGCTGGGACAACCCCCGTGCAAACGTTTACCGTCGTGACAACGATATTCCGTATAGCTGGGGTACCGCTGTTAACGTACAGATGATGGCTTTCGGTAATATGGGTGATAACTGCGGTACAGGCGTTGCCTTTACCCGTGACCCTGCTACCGGTGAAAAGGGCCTTATGGGTGAATTCCTCACCAACGCTCAGGGTGAAGACGTTGTTGCAGGTGTTCGTACTCCTATGCCCATTGCTGAAATGGCTGATAAGTTCGCCGCAGCATTTGATGAATTCAATAAAGTATGTGCTCTTCTTGAAGACCACTACAGAGATATGCAGGATATGGAATTCACCGTAGAAGACGGTAAACTCTATATGCTTCAGACCAGAAATGGTAAGAGAACTGCTAAGGCTGCTCTTAAAATCGCTTGTGACCTCGTTGACGAAGGCATGATCGATGAAAAGCAGGCTGTTGCTATGATCGATCCCAGAAACCTTGATACTCTTCTCCATCCTCAGTTCGATGCTAAGGCTCTTAAAGCTGCTACTCCTGCAGGTAAGGGTCTCGGTGCTTCTCCCGGTGCTGCTTGCGGTAAGGTTGTATTCACTGCTGAAGATGCTGAAAACTGGAACGCAAGAGGCGAAAAGGTTGTTCTTGTTCGTCTTGAAACCTCTCCTGAAGATATCACCGGTATGAAGGCTTCTCAGGGTATTCTTACCGTTCGGGGCGGTATGACTTCTCACGCTGCCGCTGTTGCTCGTGGTATGGGTACCTGCTGTGTATCCGGTTGCGGCGACATCATTATGGACGAAGAAAATAAACAGTTCACTCTTGCAGGTAAGACCTACAAAGAGGGTGACTATATTTCTATTGACGGTTCTACCGGTAACATTTACGACGGTATTATCCCCACTGTTGATGCTGAAATCGCTGGCGAGTTCGGCAGAATTATGGCTTGGGCTGATAAGTACAGAACCCTTAAGGTTCGTACCAACGCTGATACTCCTGCTGATGCTAAGAAGGCAAAAGAGCTTGGCGCTGAAGGTATCGGTCTTTGCCGTACTGAGCATATGTTCTTCGAAGCTGAAAGAATTGCCGCTTTCCGTGAAATGATTTGTGCTGATACAGTAGAAGAGCGCGAAGCTGCTCTTGAGAAAATTCTTCCCTATCAGCAGGGCGACTTTGAGAAGCTTTACGAAGCTCTTGAAGGCAATCCTGTTTGTATCCGTTTCCTCGATCCCCCTCTCCATGAGTTCGTTCCCACTGAAGAGGCTGACATTGAGGCTCTTGCAAAAGCTCAGGGCAAAACTGTTCAAGATATTAAGAATATCATTTCTTCTCTCCACGAGTTCAACCCCATGATGGGTCACCGTGGCTGCCGTCTTGCAGTTACCTATCCTGAAATTGCTAAGATGCAGACTGCTGCTGTTATCCGTGCAGCTATCAATGTTAAGAAGGCTCATCCCGACTGGAACATCGTTCCCGAGATTATGATTCCTCTTACCGGCGAAGTTAAAGAGCTTAAGTTCGTTAAGAACGTAGTTGTTGCTACTGCTGACGCTGAAATTGCTGCTGCAGGTGTTGAACTTAAGTACGAAGTTGGTACTATGATGGAAATCCCCAGAGCTTGTCTTACTGCTGACGAGGTTGCTACTGAGGCTGAGTTCTTCTGCTTCGGTACTAATGACCTTACTCAGATGACATTTGGCTTTAGCCGTGATGATGCCGGTAAGTTCCTTACTGCATACTACGACAGCAAGATTTATGAAAACGATCCCTTTGCTAAGCTTGACCAGAACGGCGTAGGTAAGCTTATGGATATGGCTGTAACAATGGGTAAAAAGGCACGTCCTTCTATCCACTGCGGTATCTGTGGTGAACACGGCGGTGACCCTGTTTCCGTTGAGTTCTGCCATAAGATTGGCCTCGACTACGTATCCTGCTCACCCTTCCGTGTGCCGATCGCACGCCTCGCCGCCGCCCAGGCCGCTATTAAGGGCTAATATCTAACCCAGTAACGAATCCCCACCGATTGCTCGGTGGGGATTTTTTGCAAAGTCCTTTTTATCGGACATAAGGTGTGTTATACTGTGTTTAAGAGGTGAGAAAATGAGGGATAAGTTTAATCGTTTAGTTGAGCAAGACCAAAAAGAGTATTTTGCAGAAATAAAAATTGCAGAAGAAAAGTTGCAAGAGCAAATGCTAAACAATATTGTCCGAGATGACAAATTGGTTTGTGATGTATATTGTATTCCGTCGCATAATCATCAGGCTTTTTTCTTTAAATTATTTGAGAACGAAGATGAATATGTTGTTCTATATGCAAAAACCTTCATTGCTGACCGTTTTGGTTTTCATATTGCTATGTACACATTTGAGGATTGTGTAAAAGCACAAAATCATAACGGTTCTGTTGGAAAGATTATTTGTGGTATTAAAAGGTTTACTAAAAACAATGCGATAATAAAAGAATTAATATGTTGTTTACCCATAAAGACTGAATGGTTAAAAAGAGTTATAATGATAGATGGTGAGCATACCGTTATTCGCAATCATCTACAAGAAGAGACAAAAGTACTGTCTTATAGTTCAAATGCTCAATTTGTGGAAAATACTTATTCCGAAAACCAAAAGGAGTTTTTAGAAAATTTGTTTTTGCACATAGAAGATATAATTGGAAATGTTCTTGATTATGAATCATAATTTCCCCCTTTTGCATACTGCACCACAGGCTGCTATCAAGGATATGAAGTAATTCATAACCCAAAACAAAACTATCCGCCCGAAGAAATTCGGGCGGATTTTTGTCTTGCAAACAGCTTGGTATTGTGCTACAATATCCATAGATTCCCTGAATCTAATCTATAATGCATCATATCAATATGGTGCGTGCCCGTTATGGCACAGGTGTTTTTTTGAAACTGAATAAAAGAAACAACGATATGCGAATTAGACTGACTCCCTGCAGCGGCGACTTTTTGCGAGTTCATTGGAGAATTAATGGTGACAACCATTATTTTCGTGCCAGCGGTGTAATGGGAAGTCAGTTTTCTGCGTTTTTATCGACAGTTTATGGGCTTTACGAAGATGAAGACCAGTCACACTATCTGCACTGCAAGTATAACAAAGATATTACTCATGAATACCCACACGAACGCGAGGATAAAAAGCATTATTTTAAAACAAGTGTATCATGGGACGGAGAAGGACCGTATTATATAATCACATTTGTTAGAATTTGTAAAACTGAGGAACCCATTCTCGACCTGCACACACCTGACCCTGTTCAAGTAAAAATAGAAAGCACAAGACAAATTCCAAAAGAATATACTGTTGATGGTCGCGATTTGTGTTATGCAGTTGCGAGAGGGTGTACGGAAGCGTTGAAAAAGTATGGGTTTAAAGGCTACACCGCATCAACGGGAGGCTATTATGTTGGAGAGTCGTTTGATATAGAACAGCTTCTGTTTGTAAAAGCGTATGCATTGAATGTGTTGGATATTTGTAAAACGGAAGAGTTATGGGCTGTTCCTAATAGCTGGGCAAGTGCGGAAGCATCAGATTTTGAAAAAGAAATAGAACTTTTGCTTTTTGATATGTGATTTCCCTCTTTTGAGTACTGCACACAGGCTGCATTAAGGATATGAAATAATCATAGTCTACAATAAACAAAACTATCCGCTCGAAGAAATTCGGGCGGATTTTTCTATATAAAGTCCTTTTTATTGGACAGTAAATATGGTATAATGAATTTAAGAGGTGAGAATTTATGCTTTATAGGCTGTATCTTTATTGTTCGTCTGCGGCAACTGGCTCTGCACCTGCGATTGATATTGTGAATTGTGCTATAAGCACGAATTCGGATAACGAATGGTATAATAATTTAGCAGCCGACTCTATGAGACCGTTTAACACAGATGCTGTTGTTTCATGCATCAAAAAGGAATTAACAGACTCGGTTACAGGTGTCTGCAAATGTCACCCTACGGTAAAGTATCCCCCGATGAAGTATAATCAGATAGGGTTTATTTATGTTGCTACTTCTTATGCTATGGCTGCCGATGTGTTACCGAGGTTATATACTATTGCGACAGAAAACAATCTTGTATTGTATGATGCTGAAACCGGACGCTCCTTTTATAAAGATTTGGTTGATAAAACATATATCACTATGAGAAATAGACAGCAAATGCTGAATAATGCTATTCTTAATGATATGAAACCTGTTTGGAATATTCGTCGTGTTGAGTTTTTGTCAGAGAAAACGGAGAAAAGTTGTTCATATGTTGTCACAATTCGTAAAGATTCTAACACTTCTTTCGCTGAACGAAATGTGCAGTTTTATGAGTGTTTGAAGAAAAATCTGCATAATAAAGAAAAGTTGTTTTGCAAAAACAAACAATACAGTATTGTAGGCGAATGGTACACTATTAATTACGTGCTTGAAGGCTACAAAAAGCATCCTGATAAAATAGGGTATGTGGAGAACGGTGTTCCTTGTGTTTCTTTACTCCGTCGAATGAGTGTGGTAGAGGCGTGCCGCTGGACAAAAAATTGCACTGATACAGAAATAAATGATATTCAGGCAAGAATGCACTTTCGTGAAATGAAAGACAGATATCCTAACACTGCTCAACGATTTGTGGAAAGCGTAAAAATAACAAAGCTGCAGCGAAAACAATTATTCGATATAAGGTATAGCAATATTGGCTATTATGGCTCGGAAATTCTATTCCATGTAGTTCCTGACAGTTATTATGAAAATGATGATGAAATATCCGTGTTAAAAATCGACGAGTCCAGTGCAAGTTTTATACTTCCTTTCATAAACGACATATATCCCTATTTTTATGAGAGATACTATCTTGAAAAAAATCACATTTCCGAGCAGATGTGGAAGCGGATTATTGATAGACTTGAGGAAGCTAAAAAGATGATTTTATACGATACTTTTAGCCCTGATTTGAAATCATATATAGAGGAATTCGATTTGTATGTATTTGATGACTATGAAAAGTCGAAGCATAATACAGAAACTGCAAAATTTGTTTTTGAACATCGCTATGAGATAGCGAGTTTCTACGATATATTTGTTGAATGGTCAAATGCGCAGTTTAGGACTCATTCATATTGCAGTGGGCTTATGTTTAATATTCAAGGCCCTTAAATTAAAACTATAAAATTTTTAGGATGTAAGGAAATGATAAGAAAACTTGAAGACATGTGTTACGACTTGAATTTTAACACAAACGAAGCTGTCAATTTAATTAAGAATATCGATATTAATCAAGAATTTGAAGGTAACAAAAAGTACGGAAGCACAGCTCCTACAACATTACAGGTCACGGCAATTGAAAATTCAAACATAAAGATGTTAAAGCTTCTGTTGGAAAATGGGGCAAATCCAAATCAGGTATACTGGGATGAGGAGTCTGCACTTTGGAATCTGCAATATAACAGTTGCGAATCACTGGAAATAGATGAAATAAGGTTGCAGATGGCTCAATTGCTTTTGGAATACGGAGCAGACCCCAATATGAACCCAGGCAACGAACCTGAGGATTTGTTTGATTGGGTATGGTTTGCACTTTGTGAAGACGGATACAGCGATTCTTGGGTATATCTGGGTAGATTTTTTATTCTTCTTGTGGCATACGGCGCAAAAACACAAACCTGGTCACCAAAAATAATAAAAGAGTTTGATAAATCAAATATGCAAAAGTACCGTTTTTGGTTTATGAAGGAAAGAATTGATAACCGCTGTGGCGTGATAGTAGATGACCAAGGAAATGATGTAGCGTATATATGATTTCTTTTAAACCACCGTCCATCGAAAGATGGGCGGAATTTTTTTGTAAAATGCATTTATATCGGCTGAAAATTTTGCGCATAATATTAAAAATGCTTTGTCTAAGGAAGGTATTTATGAACAGTCTTTGGGTTAAAACGGCGAAAAAGCCGCAGTTTGAGGAATTAAAAGGGGATATTAAAACCGATGTGCTTATTGTAGGCGGCGGCATTACGGGAATTCTATGCGCCTATATGTTAAA
>JAZNQX010000055.1:0-3085 GCA_045590395.1 Acutalibacteraceae bacterium | reverse complement strand
AGCAGGAGTAGAATTAGCTACATCCTTAACCCAGTTATGTTCAAGGGCAGGAACGGCAGCTCTTCTGAGTTCTTTGCCACAAGCAGAGCACTTGAATACATCTTCACCGGGAACACCGCACTTAGCAGGAGTGCTGTTTACATCGTCCTTAACTTCGGTATGGCTGGTGCATTCTACAGTGTAGGTAGCGATTTCAGGATTAACAGTCATAACATACTGCTGAACATTATCGTTCATGCCTGTTGCCTCGTTATATCCGTCATTTGTACCATTCTGCCAAATAAGCTTAAAAGTATATGTTCCAACCTCGGTAGGTTCTACAAAATAGAAAGTTCCAAGATAACCACCGGCGGTATTAATACCTATATCACCTTCAGAAGAGTCAAGAAGCACCTGGAAGCCCTTTTTGCCAAGAGCAGTAACATCAGGACCATTAGCAGTGATACCGTAGTTAAGTTCTGCATCAGAAGAAGCAAAAGTACCAACTTCATAACCCTTTACTTCATTTCTACCCTGCTTGCTTACGAAAGGTTCAATTCCATTTTCGCTTACTACAAGGTATTTAGCAGTAAAGAAGTAATCTGTATTGTCGGCAATATTGATATCCACTGCAACAACATTAACAGGATTGCCGTTAATGTCGTTTCTGGTAGTCTTTCTTACATTGCCAATGCTAAGCTTTGCGGTAGGTGCTGCTGCATTAATAGCAAGCATAGGTACCAGCAAAGAAGCAAGCATAACAACAGAAAGAACAATAGCCAAAAGTTTTTTCTTCATCTTTAATCACCTGTTTTTTCTTTTTGAATTTTGGCATAATATCCCTAAGGACAATTACTTGAGTTTATTATACACATTCTTTATGTCAATGTCAATTACTTTTTGTTAAAATTGCCCTTTTTCAAATATTTACCTTAAACCTGCGCTCCTGCAAGATAAAGTTTTAATTTTGCAAGGTCGGTGGTATCGGCTTTACCGCTTTCGTCGATATCGGGATAAATTTCCGTATCGTCTATTGCGCCTACAAGAAACAACTTTAGCTTTGCAAGGTCGGTGGTGTCGGTTTTACCGCTACCGTCTATATCACCAAATACCCTTACAACAAGGTCGGCTATGGGAGTCGGATAGGGTATATTTCCCGTATAGCACCAGTCGCCTGCCGTAAAGGTTATATCCTTTGCATTTTCTTTATCGGCTATATAAACTTCAGTAAGGGTTGCCGCGCCGCTTACATAAATATCCGCAATACCGCAAAGAGAATATGCTCTGCTTATTACGCCTTTTGCCGCGCCCAGCATACCGCCTTTACTTGTTGCGGTAATATTGCCCTCGGTTACACAGTCGTATATTTTGGAATAAATTGTGGCATCAGCCGCAATACCGCCTGCAAGGGACGCCATTTCTATATTTACCTTAACAGCGCTGTTTTTAACGGTGCCCGAATTTGTAGCCGCAATACCGCCTATGTATCTGTTACCGACGGCACAGCCCTGGGCATAACATTCTCTAACAGTACCGTAATTAGCGCCGCAAATGAGTCCTGCAACAGCGTTGGAATCGCCGCTTCTGTCATATTTATTAAGAGCCGCCTCATCGGCGGTAGCGTTAGGGTCGGTCCAGACATTCGGGTCGTTATAATCCACTCCCGCTCTGGCAGAGGGGGTATAACTCTGATTTTCGGCAGAGTCAAGCAGTACAGTTGTATTTATACCCTGTGTTATATCAATAACGGTATCCTTTAATCTTACCGCCTCTATTTCTCCCATCGAAACACCGAAAAGACCATTGTAAAAATAGTAAGCTCTGTTTATTTTAAGGCCCTTTATTGTATATCCGTTGC
Organism: Acutalibacteraceae bacterium; assembly: GCA_045590395.1. Taxonomy (GTDB): domain Bacteria; phylum Bacillota; class Clostridia; order Oscillospirales; family Acutalibacteraceae; genus SIG607. The sequence continues at coordinate 1,248 of JAZNQX010000055.1, read as the reverse complement.
CGTAGAAGGAGCCTTTAAAAGCACAGGAGGGCATAGCGCCTATAGGAATCCAGCCGTTACCGCCGTTATAAAAATCTCCGCCCTCGGCAAAATCAGCCTCGGCGAAGACTATATCATTCATAAGAATGTAATTGCCCGAAAGATTATTTCTTATATTATTAAGGTCGGCTTTAGTGTATATGGGTGTATACACGGGGCGCACTTTAATACCAAAGCTCATATCATCCATGGTATCGGTGCCGCCGGGTGATGTATATTCAATATCGGTAAGATATATCTGTCCTTCACCCTTACTGCTTGCCTGCAGCTCTATAACAGCACTTTCCTCTGACGGATTAAAGGTGATAAAATAACTGCCTCTCTCCTCGTCAAGCTGAACGCCCGAAAGAAAGCTTATGTATGCATTGCTTGAAACCAACGCCGTAAACTGTGTCATACTGCTGTCGGCAGACAATGTTAAAGTAACGGTTTCACCTACTGTAACATCTTTTTTGCTGAAAACCGCCAAAACCGTAGGCTCTGCCGCCGATACTGTCGGAATACCTGCTATGAGTAATGAAAAGCAAAGGGCAAAAATAAGTAGTTTTTTAATCATTTAATCCGTCCTTTCTTTTAGTTGAAATTCGTTGCACCTGCCAGGTAAAGTTTTAAAAGCGCCAAATCGCTTGTGTTTATTTCATTATCGCCGTTTATATCGGAGTATTCATTATTTATCTGCGCATCTACTCCTGCAAGATAAAGCTTTAAAAGCGCAAGGTCTGAGGTATCAACAACAGTATCATTATTTACATCTCCCGTTGTAGCCCTTTCTACAATAAAGGAAAGACTTGCATCATTATACTCATACTCTGCTGTATCGGCACAAAGAGCATTGGTTACGGTGACGGTGGTGTATGTCAGTTTTTTACATCTGAAAACATAGGTTTCAGTAACCGATGCAGAATTGGCATCGGCAAGATATATCACAGTACCTGCGGCAGAACTGTTAATGGTTTCGGCAGAGGAGGAAACGAACTGCAAATCTGCAGTATCATATATTAGCTCATAATAAAAGGCATTCATATTACTTTCTGCCGTAAAGGTAACGGTAAGGGTAATATAATCCCCTGCTGTTATTTCGTCGGTATCAAGAGAAAGGCTGATACCTGTATCCGCGTTTATATTAAAGGAAGAAGCAAAAAGCAAAACAAAGCATAAAAACACGGCAACACATTTTTTAATAACCTTCATACTGCTCCTCCTTTAAAA
>JAZNQX010000054.1:0-2784 GCA_045590395.1 Acutalibacteraceae bacterium | reverse complement strand
TCCATTTATCGCTTGCCGCCATTAAATCGTGTGAAAGCGGACAAATATTACAGAACACAGTACCCAGCATCATACAGGTAAGCAGTGACGAAAAATGCACAGATACAGGACCAATATCAAAATGAAGCATAGAAAGTGATGCAGTCAGAAATACAGCGCCGATTGTAAGATTTAAACGGTTAGTGTTAGAGTTGAACAGTTTTTCAAGCTGTGTTAAAACCCAACCCATTATAGTTCCAAGCAGTAAAGAGCATACAATTTCAACAAGTGGATTAACAATTATAGAAATAATATCTACCTTGCCGCTTACAATGGTTTTTGCAACACCAAATGATACCGCAAAAGCCACAAGACCAACTGCATCGTCCAGAGCAACTATAGGCAAAAGAAGTTTAGTAAGCGGTCCTTCTGCCTTATACTGTCTTACAACCATAAGGGTCGCAGCAGGTGCAGTAGCAGTAGCAATAGCTCCAAGTGTTATAGCCTGCGGTACAGAAATAATATTCGGCATTATAAAATGCACTGCAAGTAAAGCGATATCAACAAACAACAGCGCAAACAACGCCTGAATAATACCAATTACAAGAGCTTGCTTACCTGTTTTCTTCAGGTCATCAATTCTGAACTCATTACCAATTGAAAAAGCGATAAAGCCAAGCGCAACCTCAGAAACAAGGCTAAGAGCTTCAACCTCACTCATACTGCCAAAGCCAAGACCACCAATATGTAGTTTTCCAAGACAATACGGTCCGATAAGAACACCTGCTATGAGATAAGCCGTAACCGACGGAAGCTTAATTTTCTTAAACAGCCTTGTCATAATAAGACCGGTAAGCAATGAAACTGAAACCGATAAAAGTGTACTCATAAAAATTCATCTTCTTATACTTTTTTATTGCGCTGAAATTATATCACAATAAAACATAACATTCAATAAGCAAAGATACGAAATTAATGGCTATTTTTAGAAGTATTTTGTGTAATAAAACAATATACTAAAATTCCTCCGCATTTACGGAGGAATAGAATTAGTAATTATTATTGTTTTTTATATATCTTTTTATATAAGAAAAAGTTTCATCTTCACCTTTTTCGCTTAGCATAATGAGGAGATTTTCGAGAAAATCAGATGTTTCTTTATGAATAAATCTATTAGGCTTACCCCGTAAAAAATATTCAAGGGGATGAGAATCGGTATAATTTTTACCTTGATAAATCTTACTTGCCGCCACCCTGTCACAAAACATTTCAATTACGAAAACAAGGGGCATTTTAATGGGCTCTACCCGTCGTGTAGAGGGCTGATAATCTGTCCAATACTCAAAATGATGTTTATTTCTGCCCTTATGATGCATCCATGCGGATGAATAACCTTTTTCGGCGCGTTCGGCTTCATTAGGGCTTTTATTGCCTAAAAAATAATGAACACCGCATAAAAACTCAACAGGGTTATACTTTGAAAGGTCATGCAAAAGGCCACGCCAAAGTATCCCTGCCTTAAAGCAGTGCTTTATTACGCAGTGTCTGTGTTTTGTGATTGTCATAAAATGCTTAAAGAATTTCACAATATCACCTTATATTAAATATTTAATTTATTTTATCAAAATAGATGTCTATATTCAAGTAAGAATAAATGAATGAAAAAACTCTCAAAATGGAATCGGTCTAAAAAACAAATTCTCTTTATTATTTTTGATTTTGCTTATCAATAATCGCTTGTCTTAACAAATTGGGTGATTCAAAGTTTGGAGTCTCAAAATTCTCAATATATTCTTTAAGTTGCTCAAAAGAATGATGCTCTAAAAATCTTGTGGCATCATCAACATAGAATTTGCATCCAATTTGCTTTGAAATGTAACTCACAATCTCCAAAGCAAATAAATGAAACTCAACATTGGCATATACTGTATGAGATTCACCATAAATAAAATAATGATTTAAGTTTCGTTCTTTCTTCAAAGAAATATAAATGATTTTATTATCATCATTATCAAATTGAATAAAATACGTATCACCACTATTTTTAATATTTGTAGGCAAAAACTTTTTATTAATCAATGTGATAATCGACTGAAATCCAAGTTGGTTACAATGTCTCAAAAAACCAGTTTTTTGCCAAAAAATAATTCCACATTTTTGTAACCCTATAGCTCCATTCGGCTCAATAGAATTATCTTGAGAAAATATCAAATTTTTCATATCATCACCGCCTATGTGTAGTATATGCTTGTGTCAAATCAGGGACAAATTTAGACCTTGGCTCCCTCTGACGAGGGAGCTGTCAGCGAAGCTGACTGAGGGAGAGAATTTTTAACAGTCAAGTCTATATATTCACATACACCGCTAAAATTTCGGTCAATATCCAAATTACAAATCCTTAAAATTGTTAAATCCATACCCTCTAACTCTTTTGTTCTAACTTTGTCTTTTTCTATTTGCTCTGGGGTATAATGACCGCCACCGTCAAGTTCAACAACAAGTCTTGCCTTAGCACAGTAGAAATCTGCTATGTAATTACCAATGGCTTTTTGTCTTTGAAATCTTATAGGGTAATATCTTAAAAACTCATACCATAGTTTTCGTTCCCAAGGTGTCATATTTTTCCGTAGTGTTTTTGCAAGAGGGATATTAGCTTTATTATACTCTTTCATTCTCTCTCCCTCCGTCAAAACTCCGTTTTGCCACCTCCCTCGTCAGAGGGAGGCTATTGTTTTCAACTTGTGGAAGTCATTTCCACAAATTGAAAATTCCGCATAACAACAAGCTTTTTCTTGTATTTAATAT
>JAZNQX010000053.1:0-2283 GCA_045590395.1 Acutalibacteraceae bacterium | reverse complement strand
TGAATTAAAGAAATATATTCATTACTACAACAATGAACGTATTTCCTTAAAACTAAAAGGAATGAGTCCGGTACAATACCGAACTCATTCGCTAACAATTTAATATTTAATTTTGTCTAAACTTTGGGGTTCACTTCAATGACTCGGTTTATTCTTTATCTTTTTTATATGTAAGCGGAGATTTATTAGTAGCCTTTTTAAATTCTTTACTAAAGTGGTATATATCGTAATAGCCAAGCTTTGCGGCAATTTCCGAAACGGTAAAGAAGTCACTTTTTAAAAACTGCTTTGCCCAGTAAATTCGGATGTTTTCTCTGTACTGCATAGGAGATACACCAAGCACCTCTTTAAAGAGCCGTCTGAAATGAGATACACTTAAATTGCAAAGGGCAGATAACTGCTTTACCGAAATATTCTTATCGTAATTCTGACCTATATAGTCAAGGGCAGGGGATAGGCGTATTTCGTTTTTGCTTGATACCGAAAGGCTGTTTTCTTCATAAAGATTTATAAGTATCTGCTCGGTAACAACTCTGGTGCGCATGGTGAAAAGTGAAGCGCGCTTTTCCCAGGTATCATACATCTGGTATATAAGATTTGCGGTGTATGACTTATTTTCAAGATGTATAACATCGCCTATTCCAAGGGTGGAAAGCCAGTTTGTCGGGGTTATGCGCATAGCGGTTGTAATGTACTCAAAATCATCAGTCAGCGCCTTAACAAAGTAGGTAGAAGCCTCACTTAAAAGAACTATTGAATTTTTGCGAAGTACCTCTTTGCATCTGCTGTTTTCAAAATAGCCTTCGCCGTTTATAACAAAAATAAAGCCGTCGTGACTGCGCTTTTTACAGTCAAACTCAAAGCTTATATTTTCTTTTTTACGGTATATGGCGTATATACTGCCGATTCTTATATCAAACTGCATTTATTTCTCCTTTTAGTATGATTTATTCTATTATACCATAGCTAAAGTAAAAAATAAATAATCGTTTTTTACAAATTTTAAGTTTCATTCTACATTGCAATATGTAACTTATTACAATATAATGAAAGCATAAACTTTAAAAAGGAAGTGTAATTTATGATTACAAAGTTTCGTGGAGAAGAATACATAATGCACCGCTATGGCGACGGGCCTATCATTACTATAGATAATTTCCCCGTACCGTCAAAGCAGGTTTTCAACTGCGCACAGACTATGTACGAAGGCAAAACCGTATTACTTATTGCCGCTATTTATGAAAAACCCAATAAATACGGCAACGGCTCAGGCATTCACGTTGCTATGAGTGAAGACGGTATTAACTTTGATATAAACCCCGAGCCTTTATGTCAGACAAGAGATTGGACCGGCAATAAGGTTCTTGAGGTTACTGACGGTTGGGTTATTGACCCCCGTATTACGAAAATTGATGATACCTACTACATTGTTAGACCTGCACAGATGGGTACCGTTGGCCCTGCTGCTATTGTTGAAAAAACAAAGGATTTCAAATCCGTTGAATTTGTAGAGTGTATTGCTCTGCCCTCTAACCGTGTTCCTTGTCTTTTCCCAGAAAAGATAAACGGTATGTATATGAAGATTGACCGTCCTTATAACCCCTGCAGAATTGACGAAAGCAAGGGCGGCGACAAGCTTGACGATGTGTGGAGAGCAGGTATGTGGGTTTCTTACTCACCCGATATGATTTACTGGGGCAAATACCGTCCGCTTTTCTATCCTTGTCTTTCCTTTGCAAACTATAAGGTTGGCCCTACTCCTCCTATTAAAACAAAAGAGGGTTGGCTTGAAATTATCCACGGTGTATATAAAGAAAACCGTGAATGGTGTTATGCCCTTGGCGCAATTCTTCTTGACCTTGAGGACCCCTCAAAGGTTACCCACGCTATTGATAAGAGCATTTTAACTCCTAACCGTCCTTATGAAATTGAGGGTGCTTCACCCAATACCATTTTCTCCTGTGGCGCAATTGTTGATGAAGATTTAGATAAGATTCGTATTTACTATGGTGCTGCTGACAAGAGCATTGGTCTGGCTGAAGGAAAACTCAGCGAACTTCTTAGCGAACTTAAGAAAAATCCTGTTAAATTTTAAAGGAGAGAATTATGTCAAAGTGTTATAAAGCGCCTTATGTGATGCCTGCGGCATCAATGGGTAAACTTAATCCTTTGCCTGATATCAAAAATATCAGCTATATTCATGCTAAAATTGATACCACCGAAAATATCCCCGAAAGACACAGAAAGTACATCAACAAGGGTATGATTCCCACTATGCTTCCT
>JAZNQX010000052.1:0-12264 GCA_045590395.1 Acutalibacteraceae bacterium | reverse complement strand
GGTCGTGTGGTTATTCCGAAAGAAATCAGAAGAACTATGAGAATTCGTGAGGGTGACCCATTGGAAATATTTACAGGGGCTAGCGGTGAGGTTGTATTTAAAAAATATTCGCCCGTTGGGGAACTGAGCGAGAGTGCGGCGGTATATGCCGATTCCATTATAAAGTGTTCTTCCCTACCCGTAATAATTTGCGACAGGGACTCTTGTGTTGCGGCGGCAGGCTTATCTAAAAAAGAGGTTTTAGAGCGCCGTATTTCCCCTGCTCTTGAAGAAATAATTGAATCACGCAAGGAAGCGCTTATTCCCTCTGACAAGGTAAGTGAAGCCCTAGAGGGAACCGACCTGAAGCTTCTTTTTGCCGCGCCTATTATCAGCAGTGGTGACCTTTGCGGCTGTGTAGCCATAGTAAATAACGAGGTGGCTACACCAAATGACAGCGACTTGAATCTTATTCGCGTTGCGGCGTTATTTTTAGGAAAACAGATGGAAGAATAAAAAACACTTGATTTTTTTAAAGATTAGTGGTATACTACCTAAGGTAAGAAAGGAAAACAAGTGAGCGGTGAGAACCGCTCACTTTTATTTCGCAAAAAAGATAAGAGGTGTTACTATGGCAAACATTGCCGAAACCGTTACTTCGCTTATAAAGGATACGGTAGAAGCTCAGGGTGTTTCCCTTTGGGATGTACGCTTTGTAAAGGAAGGCGCCGACTGGTTTCTACGTATATTTATAGATAAGGAAGACGGCATTTCTATTGACGACTGTGTGAATGTTTCTCACGCGATAGACCCTATTATTGATGAAGCCGACCCTATTGACCATTCCTACTGTATGGAGGTTTCGTCCCCCGGAATTGACCGTGAGCTTACCCGTCCTGAGCATTTTGCTAAAATGACGGGCAAAAATATTAAGGTACGCCTTTACAAAGCAGATAACGGCGTAAAGGAATTTGTAGGACAGCTTTTATCCTACGGTGAAACACTTGTAATTGATACCGAAGACGGCAAAAAAGAATTTGACAAAAAAGCCGTCAGCAAGGTTTATCTTTTTGAAGAATAATATGGAGGTAAAACGGAAAATGGCTAGAAAAACTGTTAAGAAAAAAGAAAACGATTATTCTGAATTTTTTGCAGCTCTTGCTGCGATGGAGGAGGAAAAGGGTATTCCTCAGAGTGAAATTGCTCAGAAAATTTCAGAGGCAATAGTTGTTGCTTCCCGTAAAGACTACGACGGCAACGATGTTGTAAGATGCACCATAGACCCTGAAAACAAGATTTTCAGCGTTGTTGCAAGAAAAGAAGTTGTAGACGAAATTGAAAACCCCTACACCCAGATTTTAAAGGAAGAGGCTGTTAAAATTGATGCCGCTGCTGCTGAACAGGGCTTTGTTGACATTCCTCTTGACCCTGCAAAGTTCGGCCGCGTTGTTGCCCAGAACTCAAGAAACAACTTCCACCAAGGCGTAAGAGATGCTGAGCGCGGACAGACTTTAGCTCAGTTCCAGAGCAAAGCTAAGGACATTGTAACTGCTCTTGTCCAGAGAATTGACCCCAAAACAGGCAATGCATCTATACTTATCGGTCACGCTGAGGCTACTCTGCCCAAGACCGAGCAGGTGCCCGACGAAGTAATTAAAGAGGGCGACCACATTAAAGTTTACATTGTTGATGTTAAGACCACCGAAAGAGGTCCCCGCGTAATGCTCTCCCGCACCCACGCCGACCTTGTTAAGCGTCTTTTTGAAACTGAGGTTCCCGAAATTTTTCACGGCACCATTCAGGTTAAGTCTATTTCCCGTCAGGCAGGCTCCAGAACCAAAATTGCCGTTTACAGCGCTGACAGTGAAATTGATGCTATAGGTGCTTGTATCGGTCAGCACGGCGTTCGTGTTAACAAAATAGTAGAAGAGCTTGGCGGCGAGAAAATTGATATTGTTAAATACAGCGACGACCCTGCCGTATTTATCAGCGAGGCTCTCTCCCCTGCTAAAGTTTTATCTGTTGAAATTGTTAGCGAAGAGCTTAAATCCTGCAGAGTTACCGTTCCCGATTCTCAGTTATCTCTTGCTATCGGCAACAAGGGACAGAATGTTCGCCTTGCCGCTAGACTTACAGGCTGGAAAATCGACATTCATCCCGAAAGCGGTTTCTATGAGGGAAGCTCAGAGGAATAAGCTATGGTTAAGAAGATACCTGTCCGCCAATGCACAGGCTGTGGCGAAAGAAAACCAAAAAACGAGCTTATCCGCATAGTAAAAACTCCCGAAGAGAAAATCGTTCTGGATTTTACCGGGAAACAAAACGGCAGAGGCGCATATATTTGTAAAAGCAAGGACTGTCTTGCTCTTGCAGTAAAGAAAAAGCGTCTTGATACCGCCTTCGGCACCGTTGTTCCCGTAGAAATTATTGACAGTCTTGAAAAGGAGCTTATTTAATTTGAACGACAAATTTCTAACCTTGCTTGGTTTTGCGAGTAAATCGGGCAACCTTTCTTTCGGCGCTGACAGTGTTAAAGAAGCGCTGAAAAGAAATAAGGCGAAGCTTGTTATCATAGCAAAGGATATTTCAGATAAATCGCGCAAAGAAATAAAGTTTTTTACCAAAGATGCTCCCGTTATGGAGGCAGACTACGATATAGAGGCTATTTCCCACGCAATAGGGAAAAAAGCGGGTATAATAAGCGTTAATGAAATAGGCTTTGCAAATGCAATACGAGGAGGAAATGCCAATGGCTAAAATTAAAATCAGCGATCTCGCTAAAGACCTTAATATGTCTGCAAAAGAGCTTGTGGCTTTTATAGAAAAATGCACAGGTGCTGAAAAGAAGACCGCAGGCAGTATAGAGGAAAACGAATTTAACATAATTATGGATAAACTGACAGCAAAAAATGCTGTCAAGAGCTTTGACGCCTATTTTGCTACAGGCGCAGAGGCTCAGGAGAAAATGGCGGCACAGCGTCAGGCTGTAAAAGACAAGAAGCTTGCCGACCAGATGGCTATTCTTGAACAGTTAAAGGCTGCTCAGGCCGCTCAGGCTGCTCCTAAAAAAGAAGAAAAGGCTGAAGAAAAACCTGCTCCCAAAAAGGCAGATAAGAAGCCTGCTCCCGTAAAAGAGGAGAAAAAGGCTGAGCCTGCTAAAGAAGTAAAGAAACCTGCAAAAGAGCCTAAGAAGGAAAAACCTGCTGCTGAAGAAAAGGTACAGAAGGAATTTAAACCCTCTGACCCCAATCCCTTTAAAAAGCGTGAAAAGAAGGAAAATGCCGGTTCTGCACCTAACAGAGGCCCTGCTGAAATCCGTCGCGTTGATACCCGTACCAACACCATTGATATGGAAAAATACAACGAAAAGTACGAGAATATTGCTCCTGCAAACTCTATGAAGGACAACTTTGCCAAAAAGCAGAAAATCCGTCAGAAATCGCAGGATTATAAGCGTCCTCAGAGCGCTAAGAGAGAAACCGAGGCCGACAAGTTAAGAAGACTTCAGCTTGAGAAAATCAAGAAGACTCCTATTCTTGTAACCGTAGGGGACGAAATCACCGTTGGCGAGCTTGCTGAAAAGCTTAAGAAGACTGCCGCCGAGGTTATAAAAACCCTTATGAAGCTTGGTATGATAGCTACTGTTAACCAGGTTATCGACTACGACACCGCCGAAATCGTTGTAACCGAAATGGGCGGCCGTATTGAAAGACAGATAGTTGTTACCATTGAAGACCGTATTATAGATGATACCGAGGACACCGAGGAAACCTTAAAGCCCAGAGACCCCGTTATTGTTGTTATGGGCCACGTTGACCACGGTAAAACCTCTATTCTTGACGCTATTCGTAAATCCTCTGTTGCTTCAGGTGAGGCCGGCGGTATTACCCAGCACATCGGTGCTTACAGAGTAAATTACGAAGGCAACGATATTACCTTCCTTGACACCCCGGGACACGCCGCATTTACCGCTATGCGTCTGCGCGGTGCCATGGCTACCGATATTGCTGTGCTTGTTGTTGCTGCCGACGACGGTATTATGCCCCAGACCATTGAGGCTATAAACCACGCCAAAGCTGCAAATGTACAGATAATTGTTGCTATCAACAAAATGGATAAACCCGAGGCAAACCCCGACCGTATTTTACAGCAGCTTACCGAGCACGAGCTTGTTCCTGAAAAGTGGGGCGGCGATGTTATTTGTGTTCCCGTTTCTGCAAAAACAGGCGAGGGTATTGATACCCTTCTTGAAAACATTTTACTTGTTGCCGATGTTATGGAGCTTAAGGCTAACCCCGACAGAAAGGCAAAGGGTATTGTTATAGAAGCCCGTCTTGACAAAGGTCGCGGCCCTGTTGCAACCCTTCTTGTTCAGGCAGGTACACTGCGCTCGGGCGACATTATAGTTGCCGGCACCTCTGTAGGCAGAGTTCGTACCATGACCAACGAAAACGGCAGAACTCTTAAAGAAGCAGGTCCTTCGGTACCTGTTGAAATTACAGGTCTTACCGAAACTCCTGCCGCTGGCGATACCTTTGACGCTGTAAGCGACGAAAGACTTGCCCGTGAGCTTGTTGAACAGAGAAAAGCAAAAATTAAGGAAGAAGAATTCAATGCCGCAACCAAGGTTACCCTTGATAACCTGTTCGGTAAACTTTCAGAGGGCGACCTTAAAGAGCTTGGCGTTATTATTAAGGCTGACGTTCAGGGCTCGGTTGAGGCTGTTAAGGATTCTCTTGTTAAGCTTTCAAACGACGAGGTTCGCATTAAGGTACTTCACGGCGGCGTTGGCGCTATTAACGAGTCTGACGTTGTGCTTGCAGGTACAGGCGGCGCTATTATAGTCGGCTTTAACGTTCGTCCCGACCCCATTGCAAAGGAAATTGCCGAGCGTGACGGCGTTGATATTCGTCTTTACCGCGTAATTTATGACTGTATTGATGAAATTGAACAGGCTATGAAGGGTATGCTGGCACCCAAAACCAGAGAGGTTGTTATTGGTGATATTGAGGTAAGAGATACCTATAAGATATCCAATGTAGGCACTATTGCAGGTGCTTATGTAACAAACGGCAGAGTAACCAGAAATGCGTCCATCCGTGTAGTTCGTGACGGTATAGTTGTAGCCGAAGATGCCATTGCTTCGCTGCGCCGTTTCAAAGATGACGTAAAGGAAGTTGCTCAGGGTTACGAATGCGGTATCAGCCTTGAAAAATTTGCCGATATTAAGATCGGCGACATATTTGAAGCCTTTATTATTGAGGAGTACCGAGACTGATGGCGGGTTATAAAATTGACAGAATAACCTCTGATGTCCGTATTGCAATGGCTGATATTCTTCGCGATATCAAAGACCCCAGAGTAAGTAAAATGCTAAGCATTATAAAGGTGCAGGTAACTAACGATTTATCCTATGCTACCTTTTATGTAAGCGCTATTGAGGGAAAAGAAATGACCGATTCGTCGGTTAAGGCGCTAAAGGGCGCGGCAGGTTATATCCGCCGTGAGCTTGGCAGCAGAGTTAAAATGCGCAAGGTGCCTGAGGTGCGTTTTGTGGCTGATGATTCTATTGCTTTCAGCGCCCATATTTCCTCTATAATAGATTCTTTTGAGTCGGGCGGTGAGTCAGATGAATAAAACTGAATTTTGTTCTGAAAACTCCTGCAAAGAATTAAACCTTGACAGTGTTTGTGAATTTTTAAAGCTTCACGACGACTACCTTATTCTTTGTCACGCCACCCCCGACGGTGATACCCTTGGCTCAGGCTATGCGCTGGCTATGGGACTTAAATCTATAGGCAAAAAGTGTATGATAAAATGCGCCGACGAAATACCAAATAAATACAGCTATTTCACCTCACACTTTGAAAACAAAGAAATAGACTACAAAACCGTTATTGCGGTGGACACAGCCGATTTAATTTTACTTGGCTCTTTGTCAGAAGAATTTGCAGGTAAAATAGACCTTTGTATTGACCACCATATTTCGAATACGCATTACTCAAAAAATCTTTATCTGGACAGCACTGCGGCGGCTTGTTGCGAGTGTATTTACGATATACTTTGCACTATGCAGATAAAGCTTGACAATATTTCTGCGGCGGCGCTTTATACAGGTATTTCCACCGATACAGGCTCCTTTAAATACTCAAATGTTACGGCAAAAACACATAAAATTGCGGCAGAGCTTTACTGCTTTGATATAAACCCTGCCGAAATCAGCCGTATTATGTTTGACACCAAGTCCAGAGGTAGAATAGAGCTTGAAAGAATGGTGCTGGACAGCGCAGAGTTTCATTTTGACGGCAAATGTATGCTGCTTACAGCCACCAATGCAATGAAGGAAAAAACAGGCTGTACTGATAACGACCTTGAGGGCGTTGCAGTAATTTCACGCTCTGTGGAGGGCGTACTTGCAGGTGTTTCGGTAAAGGAAAAAGAGGACGGAAGCTTTAAAATATCACTTCGCACCTATCCTCCCCTTAATGCCTCTGAAATTTGCAAATGTCTTGGTGGCGGCGGTCATCAGAATGCGGCAGGCTGTATACTAAACGGTGACATAAAAACGGTCAAAAAGCAAATCTTACAGGTAATAGAAAAAGCCTTGGAGGAAAGCTATGCAGGGACTTCTTCTGATAAATAAGCCAAAAGATATAACCTCTTTTAAGGCTGTGGCAATGGTAAGACGTGCCGCAAACACAAAAAAAGTGGGCCATACCGGAACACTTGACCCTATAGCTACAGGTGTGCTTCCCGTTTTAATCGGCAGAGCCACCTCACTTACCCCATATCTTTTAAATGCGGACAAGCGGTATATCGCTACGGTTAAAACAGGTATTACCACCGATACTCTTGATACCACAGGTAATGTTTTAAGCGAGTGCACCCCCTCTTTCAGCAAAGAAGATTTGCTTTGCGCCATAGATAAATTTACAGGCAAACAGCTACAAATTCCGCCTGTCTTTTCGGCTATAAAGAAGGACGGTGTTCCCCTTTATAAGCTTGCCCGCGCAGGCAAAGAGGTAGAGGTGCAGGCAAGAGAAATAACTATTTACTCAATAAAGCTTTTAGAATTTAATGACGATTTAAGCTTTAAAATTGAGGTTCACTGCTCTAAGGGCACATATATACGCTCTCTTTGCAGAGATATAGGTGAATTTCTCTCTTGCGGTGCCGCTATGAGCGGTCTTGTCCGTACCGCTACCGGCCCCTTTAATCTCAGCGAGTGTGTGGATATTGAGGCTGTAAACGGAGAAAATATAGAAAATTATCTTTTAAGTGAAGAACTGGCGGTGGCGCATCTGCCCTGCATTTATGTTACAAAAAAACAGGCTGTCCGCTTTTCAAACGGCGGAAAGCTGTCCTTTGAACGACTTAACGGTGACATTATTGCCGACAGTTTTTACCGCGTAAAATATGATGATACCTTTATAGGCATTGGGTATGCAGACGATATTAACAAAGAAATACAAATTAAATGCCTTATAAACCCTATTTTAAAATGATAAGGAGTGACCGACATGAACAAAACGGCTGTTGCCCTTGGTACCTTTGACGGTGTCCATGCCGGTCATATGGCAGTTCTAAAGGCGGCGGTAAACAGTGGTTTAAAACCTGTAGTTGTTGCCTTCAGGGTGCCGCCAAAATGCTTTTTTTCAGATAAAAACATTGTTTTAACCGATGAAAAAACAAAAACCCACCTTATTAAAGAAGCAGGTATTAAGCAAATTGATTATATTGATTTTGAAAAAGTAAAAGACCTTTCCCCTCAGGCTTTTTTTGAGGAAATAAAGCTTAAATATTCCCCAGCCCTTATTGTGTGTGGTTATAATTACTCCTTTGGCAAGGGCGGTACGGGTGATACAGTTCTTTTAAAAAAGCTATGTGAGGAAAGCGGTATTGCCTTAAAAGTAATTGACAAGGTTAAGGTAAACGGCGAAACGGTTTCCAGCACTTCTATCAGGAATTTACTTAAAAACGGTGAAACCGAAAAGGCCGCTTCCCTTTTGCCCGACGGTTTTTCTATAAGGGCAAAGGTTATACACGGGGATAAAAGAGGCAGTGAAATGGATTTCCCCACCATAAATCAGTATTTCCCCGATAATGCGGCAATGGTGAAATTCGGCGTTTATATGTCAAGTGTTACTATAAAGGACAAAACCTTTTACGGTATGACAAACATTGGCATTCGCCCCACCTTTCCCGTAAAAAAACCTATATGCGAAACTAATATTTTAGGTTTCAGTGGCGACCTTTACGGTAAATATATTACTGTAAAGCTTTTAAAGTTTATAAGAGAGGAAAAAAGCTTTTCTTCACTTACTGAGCTTAAAGATGCTATTGAAAGTGACAAAAAAGAAATCCTTAAAAATATAAAGAAGGAAAAATAATGTACCTATACGAAATCCACTGCCACACATCAGAAGGCAGTAAATGCGGCACCAGCACAGCCGCAGAATATGTTAAATTATTTAAAGACCTTGGATATCAGGGACTTTTTATTACCGACCACTTTTTAAACGGTAACACAACCGTTGATACCACGCTTAGTTGGGAGCAGCAGATAAACGACTTTTGCAAGGGATATGAAATTGCAAAGGCTGAAGGTGACAAGGTGGGTCTTGATGTATTTTTCGGTTTTGAGTACAGCTATGGCTGGTGTCATCTGCTGACCTATGGGCTTGATAAAGAGTGGCTGATAAGCCATCCCGAAATAATGAAATGGTCACCTGTAGAATTTTTAAATATTGCACGAAAAGACGGTGCTACCATAGTCCACGCCCATCCCTTCAGAGATAAAATTGACCTTGTTCGTCTTTTCCCCGACCATATTGACGCGGTAGAGGTATTTAATGCCAGTCAGCCGGACGAGGCAAACCGCAGAGCACTTTGCTATGCACAAATGCTCTCACTGCCAACAGTTGCAGGTAGTGATATCCACAATATAAACAAAAATCCTCTGGGTGCAGTAAAATCTAAGAAAAAATTTACCTGCATAAATGATTTTGCAGAGGAATTAAAAAACAACAGTTTAGAAATAGAGAAAAAATTTTTATAAGAAAGGTTTGAGTTTATGGAATCAAAACGCAGTAGTTTTTCGGGTAAGCTTGGCTTTGTTCTTGCTACAGCAGGTTCAGCAGTAGGCCTTGGTAACATCTGGCGCTTCCCCTATCTTGCCGCAAAGCACGGCGGTGGTATGTTTTTACTTACATACCTTGTGCTTGTTATCACCTTTGGCTTTGCCCTTTCCTGTGCTGAAATCCTCATAGGCAGAAAAACAGGTCAGAGTGCCATTAACGCTTTTGGCGCACTAAGTAAAAAGTGGTCTTTTATCGGTTGGCTTGCCTCTCTTGTGCCTATTATTATTCTCCCCTACTACTCTGTAATAGGCGGATGGATATTTAAGTATTTTTTTGCTTTCATAACAGGTGATGCAAAGGCTGCAGCAAACGACGGCTATTTCACCGGCTTTATCGGTGAGGTTTATGAGCCTATCGGTTGGTTCCTGCTTTTTATAGGCATAACAGCCCTTATTGTTCTTTTCGGTGTTGAAAAGGGCATTGAAAAAGCAAGTAAAATAATGATGCCCATATTAGTTGTGCTAACCCTGTTCATTGCTATTTATTCAGCCTGTATGCCGGGTGCCTTTGAGGGTGTTCTTTACTACATAACCCCTAATTTCAGCCATTTTTCTGTTACTACCGTACTTGCGGCTCTCGGACAGCTTTTCTACTCTATGAGTCTTGCGATGGGTATTATGATAACCTACGGTTCTTATATGAAAAAGGATGTAAATGTTGCTTCCTCTGTTCATCAGGTTGAAATTTTTGATACAGGCGTTGCTTTCCTTGCAGGTCTTATGATAGTTCCTGCCGTATTCTCCTTCTCTGGCGGAAGCGAAGAAGCTCTTAGCAAGGGCCCTTCCCTTATGTTTATTACTCTGCCTAAGGTATTTGAGAGTATGCCCGGCGGTACTATTATCGGTATCATATTCTTCCTTATGGTTTTATTTGCCGCCCTTACCTCATCAATTTCCCTTATGGAAACCGTTGTTTCGGTAGTTTGCGATAAAACAAAGCTTAACCGCAAAACAACCTGCCTTATTGTGTTTATCGGCTGTGTGCTTTTAGGTCTTCCCTCATCCCTTGGAAACAGAGTATGGGCTGATATTAAGATTTTAGGCTTTGCCTTCCTTGATTTCTTTGATTTCATCAGCAATAGCGTTCTTATGCCTATCGTTGCCCTGCTTACCTGCATTTTCGTAGGATATGTAATTAAGCCGAAAGCCCTTATAGAAGAGGCAGAGCTTTCAGCCGCATTTAAACAGAAAAAACTGTTCTCGGTTATTATAAGATATATCGCACCTATCTGTATAATTCTTATTTTAGGCTTCTCGGTACTCGAAGCGTTTGGAATTGTAAAGGTTTAAACTAAAATAAACTGTTCTTTCGAACAGTTTATTTTTTTGCCATTTTGTTATTAAGAAGATAAAAAAGCCGTATTGTCAGCACTATGAGAATAAAAAGAAGCAGATAATAAAGCGGTATTATATTTTTACCGAAAAGCTGTGCAGGGATATATGCAAATAAAAGCTCGTATATAAAAATACCCCTGCCTCCGTAAAACCAGTTTTTTAGTAGTATTGTTCTAAGTGCTGAGAAAACAAGTCCCCCTGTTATTATCCACCCTGCATATTTTGAGAACCTTTTTTCGCTTATTAAAAGCAGACCGCAAAAAAGCAGAATACCGTGGCAAAGAAGTGAAGTAACTATGGTTATGGGGCGGTAGCCAAAATAAACTCTATTACCCAAAAATATGCCGTTTAAGAAATAACAGCTTCCTGCCAGAATTCCTGCATAAGCGCCCCAAGGCTTTACTCTGTCAAGCTTTAAAAGCACTATTATAGGCAGAACAAAATAGGTAACGGCAGAAAATTCTACAGGTATTTTAACCCTATCCTGCGCAATAGAATTAAAGGTATAACGCGCTATATTAAAAACCAGAAGCAGAATACAAAAGGCGTTAAGCACTCGTCTTCTGGTTTCTTCACCTACAAATAAAAGACGGCGGACGGCAAATAAAATTATTGCCGGAACCGCCGCCGATACAAAATTTATCAGTATCAACCGATTCACCCTGAAATAGTATGTTACTTTTTCAGGGAATTATTTATTTTATAATTATAGAAGTTGCATTACATGGCTCGCCATCGGTATAATCTATTTCCACCGTATCCCCTGCTTTAAGGAAGGGCAGATTATGATTTATTTTAATATTGGCAACAAATACCTTGTCACTGCCGTCAAGCTTTATATAATAGCAGGTGTTAGAATCTACCACAACACTGCTTATATTGCTTACCGCACCGCTGATTTTCTCACTACTGTTATCGGTAACGCCTAAATCCTGATTTTTAAGCTTTGCAAGGTAATTTGCCTGACTTTCCTCAACTGTATTGCCCGTTCCAACTATCTGATACTGCTGAACATCTACAAAGGCGTACATTTTAACAAGACCTGCAGAGTCCTTAAGCGCCATAAAATAGCTGGGGCGGTCTGCCACATTAAGAAGCAATGGGAAGGTAGCATTATAGCCTAAATGCTGTACCTGACCTTCTGCCGAGCTCATAGCCGAATACTCCTCAGCGCCGGGCACGGGGTAATATTTTGTTTCCTTTGTACGAAGGTTAGTCAGCACAAAGCCAACATTTGATTCATCACTTGTAACCGAGGTTATACCTGTATAAAGCCACACGTCATCATTAATAGCAAGATAGTTATAGCCATCGGTCGGCTGAAGAACACCACGCTGTCCGAAAACAGAGTTAAACCAGCCCGAACGGTATTTACCGTTATAAACAAGTTGTGTCAGCACCATATCAGAGTCATAAACCTGGTCAACCCAGGTGGGAATTTCCCCTACCTCGTAGTACTTGCTCTCGCCTGTCTGAGCGTTAAAGAGCACGGCGCCGCCAATATCCTCACCACTGAAAATACCTATTTTATATTCTATAGTAGAGGCAACCCAGTAGGGTGTACCCTCATCATCTATTTCAAAGGAAATATCGCCGAAAATTTTAGTGGGATAACTAATACGAAGCTTTCTTGCAAGGTCACGCATAAAATACTCGCTCTCTGAATACTTTATGCCTTTATCAAGGCGCACAAGGGTGGTCTCCTGTGTGGTCATATCCACAGTTATATATGCAGGTATACCCTGCTTCTGATTGTTAAGCCACTTTATAGCATCGCCGTATCTAAGGGGCGTTACCCTGACAGGTTTACC
>JAZNQX010000051.1:0-9407 GCA_045590395.1 Acutalibacteraceae bacterium | reverse complement strand
AAAAAAACGGAAGGAAACTGTATTATGGATTGCAAACAGTTCTGGCAACATATTTCATCTAAGAAAATCGCTATTTGCGGAATAGGAATCAGCAACACCCCTTTAATACACGATTTTGTAGAAAAGGGCGCAAGGGTTATTGCCTGTGACAGAAGAAGCAGACAGCTTATTGGCCCTCTTGCTGACGAGCTAGAGGCGGCAGGTGTTGAACTTCGACTGGGCGAGAGATATCTTGACGACCTTGAGGTTGATATTATTTTCCGTACCCCCGGTATGAATTTTTATCTTCCCGAGCTTGAGCAGGCAAGAAAAAGAGGTATTGCCGTTACAAGTGAAATGGAGGTTTTCTTTGATTTATGCCCTGCTACCATTTTTGCCGTAACGGGCAGTGACGGAAAAACCACCACAACAACCCTTATTGCAAAAATGCTTGAGGCTGAGGGCAAAAAGGTACACATTGGCGGTAATATAGGAAAGCCCTTACTTCCCAGAATAAGTGAAATTTCTCCTGATGATTTTGTCGTGGCAGAGCTTTCCTCCTTCCAGCTTATTTCTATGAGAAAAAGCCCTGATGTTGCAGTAGTTACAAATGTTGCCCCGAATCATCTTGACATTCACAAGGATATGGACGAGTATGTTGAGGCTAAAAAGAACATACTTATGCACCAGAACGCTTTTTCAAGAACCGTTCTTAACAGTGATAACGAAATAACCAACGGTTTTTCACGTTACGCAAGAGGACAGATGCTTCGCTTCAGTATGGAGCTTCCCGTTAAAAACGGCGCGTGGCTTGATACCGACGGTACGCTGCATATGACCTACAGAGGCATGGATGTTCCCGTTCTTCACAGAGATAATATTTCTATTATCGGTGACCACAATGTTGCAAACTACCTTGCCGCAATTTCTGCTGTATGGGGATATGTAAGCGCAGATAATATCCGTAAGGTTGCAAAAGAATTTACAGGCGTAGAGCACAGAAACGAATTTATAAGAGAAGTCGATGGTGTTCGTTACTTTAACGACTCTATCGCCAGCAGTCCTACCCGTACAATAGCAGGTCTTAAGTCCTTTGACAGCAAGGTTATGCTTATTGCAGGTGGTTATGACAAGCACATACCCTTTGAGCCTTTAGCACCATATATAATCGAAAAGGTAAAATTTATGGCATTATCCGGCCCTACTGCCGACGCTATTGAAAAGGCGGTAATCACCCATCCCGATTATAATGGTAGCCCCGAAATAGTAAAGGTTAAGGATATCAAAGAGGCTGTTGAGGTTATACACTCTCGTGCAGAAAGCGGCGATATTGTAACCCTTTCTCCTGCCTGTGCCTCCTTTGACGCCTTCCCGAATTTTGAGGCAAGAGGAAAATACTTTAAGGACTTGGTAAACAGTTTATAATGGAACTTAAAACTATACTGAAAGAACTGACCGACTCTTATTCTATAGGACATCTTGACAGCGCCCGTGAAATAATCGGGCGTTATCTTGATTTTTGTCACCTTGAGAAATGCGGTACAAACGGCCTTATTGCTTCTATAAATAACGGTTCTGATAAAACCCTTCTTTTTGACGCACATATTGACGAGGTTGGTATGGTAGTTACCGATATAAGTGATAAAGGCTTTGTTACCGTCAGTAATGCAGGCGGTATAGACCTTCGTCATTTACCTGCAAAAGAGGTTATTATTCACGGCAAAGAGGCTGTTACGGGTGTTTTTGTCAGCACACCGCCTCATCTTTCAAAAGACGACTCTAAATGCGCTGAGGATATAGGTTCTATTAAGATAGACACAGGTCTTGGCGAAAAAGCAAATGAGATTATAAGCAAGGGCGATTTCGTTACCTATAAAAACGCCTTTTTAGCTTTAGGCGAAAAGAAAATAAGTGCAAAATCTCTTGATAATCGTGCAGGCTGTGCTGCTCTTATATTACTTGCACACCTGCTTAAAGAAAAGAACACCGACTGTAATGTTGTTTTCCTTTTCAGTGACAGTGAAGAATTAGGGCTTAGAGGTGCCAGAACAGCTGCTTACAAAATAGA
The DNA here is from genome assembly GCA_045590395.1 of Acutalibacteraceae bacterium. Lineage (GTDB taxonomy): Bacteria > Bacillota > Clostridia > Oscillospirales > Acutalibacteraceae > SIG607. Next base: position 7,360 of record JAZNQX010000051.1, on the reverse strand, counting down.
GGCTGACCAAGCTATAGTTATTGATGTCTCCTTCGGCAACGCCCCAGGTATAGACAGTACAAAATGTGGAAGACTTGGCGGTGGTGTTATGATAGGTGTTTCTCCTGTACTCGACCGCAATATTACAAAAGCCTTAATAAATATTTCTAAAGAAAATAATATCCCCTTTAAACAAGAAGTTATGGGCAGTTCTACCGGTACAAACGCCGATGTTATTTCTGTTTTGAAATCGGGAATTAAAACAGGTCTTGTGTCAATTCCCCTTCGCAATATGCATACCGACTGTGAAATAGTGGATTTAAAAGATATTGAAAATATTGCGAATCTTCTCTTTAAATATGTTTTATCGGGAGGCTTTTGATAATGCGTGAACTAATTAAAAAGCTTTGCCTGCTAAATGGCCCGTCGGGATGCGAAAATTCTGTTTCTGATTTCATAGAAAATGAAATCAAAGGCTTTGGCGAGGTTAAAAAAGACGGTATGGGTAACCTTATTGTCTTTAAAAAGGGCAAAAAACGGGCTGTAAATAAACTTATGTGCGATGCCCATACCGATGAGGTTGGTATGATAATAACCTCTATAACCGATGACGGCTTCTTGCGTTTTGAAACTCTTGGCGGTATACAAGTATCCTCTCTCCTTTGTCAGAGGGTGCTAATTGAAGGAAAAACCGCAGGTGTTATCGGCATTAAACCCGTTCACCTTTGCAAAGGTGAAGAAAAAACGACTTTACCAAAGGTAGAAAACCTTTATATTGATATCGGCGCCGACAGTAAAGAGGAAGCCGAAAAATATGTCAGCGTAGGCGATTTTGCTACCTTTATAAGTGACTTTACAGAGCTTAGTACAGACATTGTTAAAGCCAAAGCAATAGACGACAGAATAGGCTGTGCAATTCTTATTTCTCTTTTAAAGCAAGAGGCTGAGTACGATTTTTATGCAACCTTTACCGTTCAGGAGGAATTAGGACTTCGGGGCGCAAAAACCGCCGCCTTTACCGTTGAGCCTGATTTCTGCATTTGTCTTGAAGCTACCACTGCCGCAGATATTGACGGAGTAAGCGAGGAAAACACCGTTTGCAAATTAGGAAACGGTCCTGCTGTTTCCTTTATGGACCGTTCAACCCTTTATGATAAAGAGCTTTACAGTTACGCACTAAGCAGCGGTATTACCTGTCAGCCAAAGTCTGCCGTTACGGGCGGTAATAACTCAGGCGCCATTCACTTAAGCAAAAGCGGTGTCAGAACACTGGCAATATCAGCCCCCTGCAGATATATTCATTCTCCATCTTGTATTACCAATTTAAAAGACGCTGAAAATGCACTTTTGCTGACCAAATATATGATAAACAAAATATGCTCGGGTGAAATCAAATGATTTTAGACGGTTTGCCAAGTAAAATTCCCGAAATTATAAGCCCTGCTGTCACTAAAATTCTCTGCGCCTATAAAGCCTACAAAAACCACCCTTCAGTTGCGCAGTTTTGGTATCAGACAGATAAGAGTGATAATATCATTTCCTTAATCGGCTGTATAAACGGCTATGTAAATTTGTGGAGTAATAACGAAAATACGGACGAGCTTTCCTCTTTTTTAAGTTTTATATCTCCTACGGGTATTTTTACCGACTCAGACACAGCCAAAATGCTTAATCTGACGGTAAATGAGCGCTGTTTATGCTTTATAAAGAAACCGCCCTTTGAAAGTTTCACGGAAAAAACTCAAGGTGAGCCCAGAGATTTGCTGGAAGTCCTTAGAAAAGGGCTAAGTATACCCGACGGTGACGGCTTCGTGGCAGATGTGTCCTTTAGAAAATACCACGGCTGTGCCGAATATGTTATAAAAGACGGTGGCGGCGCCCTTTTATTTATGAGTGATAACAGCGCCATTTTAAACGGCATTGCCGTACCTGACAGCAGCCGCGGTAAAGGGCTTGGAAGCACCCTTTTATCCCTTTTGATTCCCTTTGCAGAAAACAGAACCGTTTACGCCTGTTGTACAGAAAATAATAAAAACTTCTATTTAAAAAACGGCTTTACCCTTATAGGTAACGCCGCTTACTGTGAGGAAAAATAATGGAACAAACTTTTTTTAATTTTGACCAAAAATTACTGTCCATTGACAGTGAAATTATAAATGAAACAAAAGAACAGTTTGAAAAAATTGACAGTATTGTTCAGTATAATCAGCAAAAGGTTTTATCTGCTTTCATAAAAAACAGAGTAAGTGAGACCCATCTTGGTATATCCACAGGCTACGGCTATGACGATATAGGCAGAGAAACCCTTGAAAAGCTGTGGGCTGACTGTATGGGCGCAGAGGATTCTTTAATTCGCCACAACTTTGTTTCAGGCACACACACCCTTTGTGTTGCGCTTTTCGGAATACTTCGTCCTAAGGATAAAATGCTGTGTCTGACAGGCAGACCATACGACACCCTTATCGGTGTTCTTGGTATAGACGGCCACTCTGACGGTTCTCTTGCCGATTTTGGCGTAGAGTACAGTCAGGTTGATTTAAAAAATGACGGCCACCCCGACGAAGAAGCTATTATTTCAGCGCTTAAAAAAGATACATACAAAGTTGCTTATATTCAGCGTTCCCGCGGTTACAGTCTTCGTCCCAGCCTTTCTATCCATAATATTGAAAGGCTGTGCAAAATAGTAAAGGAAATTTCCCCCGAAACTATTATTATGGTAGATAACTGCTACGGCGAGTTTGTTGAAAAATATGAGCCTACCGATGTTGGTGCCGATTTAATTATTGGTTCTCTTATTAAAAATGCAGGCGGCGGCATTGCCCCCACAGGCGGTTATATTGCAGGTAAGCACTCCCTTGTAGAAAAATGTGCCTACCGTCTTACTGCCCCGGGGGTTGGCAGAGAGGTTGGCGCAACGCTGGGTCACAACCGAGAGCTTTATATGGGTGTTTTTGCCGCTCCTCACACCGTTGGAGAGGCACTTAAAACCGCAGTTTACTGCGCCGCACTGTTTTCAAAGCTGGGTTTTGAGGTAACTCCAAAGCCGACAGAAGACCGTGCAGATATTATTCAGTCTGTTATTCTCGGAAGCCGCGAAGGTCTTATTGCTTTCTGCAAGGGTATTCAAAGCGGTGCGCCTATTGATTCCTTTGTTTCTCCTGAGCCTTGGGCTATGCCCGGCTATACAGATGAGGTTATTATGGCGGCAGGCAGTTTTACGCTTGGTGCTTCTATAGAGCTTTCCGCCGACGCTCCCCTGCGTGAGCCATATGCCGCGTGGATGCAGGGCGGTCTTAACTTCCACAGCGGACAGACCGGTGTATTGCTTGCGGCACAGAGTATGCTGGAAAACGGATTATTGACTTTATAATATATTTGTAGTAAAATTTTATAATAATTGCATTAAAGGAGTGATTTTTGTGACAAAAATATTTGAAGGCGATGTGCTTCATATTATCCCTGCGGACAACCGTATAATAGTTGCCTACGCTGAAGAAAGAAACGATACACAGATGACGGTTGCTTTTAAAATGCTCTCCTTTGATGACGATAAAAACACTAATGTAGCTAAAAATATTTACCAGCTTTCAAAGTTTGGTGCCAATTACCGTTCTTACTGTATTCAGGTGCAAAACTATTTCACCTGTAAAAATATTATTTTCCCTAGTGAAAAAATGATGGTACTCGAGGCCGATGGTACGGTAGAACTGCTTGATACCGATGCTTCATTTATATGGGCAGGAAAGCTCTTATATAAAAATTCACCGCCCTCTGCCATTGCAGTATTTGAAAACAAATTATGGGCTACATTTCCTCAGCATAATGTACTTGTTCGGTACAACATAAATACCATGCGCGAAGAACTGAGAATCGGCGGAGGCGTTTCCTCTCCCTTCTCATCCCCCTGTGATATCTTTATTAAAGACGAATATGCTTATATCAGTAATACAGGTTCTTTTCAGATTTTAAAGGTAAACCTTAATACATATTCCCTCGAGGTTTACGAGGAGTTTACCGAGCCTGTAAAACAGTATCTTGAAGTAGAGAACCGCCGCTTTGCTGTAACAAACGACGGCGTATATAAACTAAATTAGGAGGGTTACTATGAATAAGAAGATTTTAAAGCTTTTAAGCAAAGACGCTAAGATGAGCGTGGCAGATATAGCCACCGTTGCAGGTATCAGCGAGGAAGAAACCGTAAAAGAGATTAAAGAGATGGAAGAACGCGGTATTATAAGAGGCTATAAAACCGTTATTGACTGGGAAAACGTTGACAGCGACTCTGTTTCGGCTATTATTGAACTTAAAGTTACCCCCAAGGTTGGCTACGGTTTTGAGGAAATAGCCGAAAAAATTGCTAAATATCCGCAGGTAGAATCTGTTTATCTTATGTCGGGTGTTTATGACCTTAATGTTGTAGTTAAGGGTTCCTCCTTCCACGATGTTGCTCAGTTTGTTGCCAAAGAGCTTTCAACTATCGAATCGGTAACTTCTACCGCTACTCATTTTGTACTGCGCAGATACAAGGAATTCAATGTATCTCTCGGCGTAGCAGATGTAGATGAGAGAGGAAACTTTTCATTATGATAGACTATAACAAAATACTTAACAGTACCATCTGCGGTGTAAAGTGGTCAGGTATTAGAAAGTTTTTTGATATTGCGAATACAATGGAGGGCGTAATTTCTCTTGGTGTGGGCGAGCCTGATTTCCCTACCCCTTGGAAAATACGAAATTGCGCTATTAAAACCCTTGAGAAAGGAAAGACCCGTTATTCTTCTAACTGGGGACTTGCCTCGCTCAGAGAGGAAATTTCGCGATATTTAAGCCGAAAATACTCGCTTACATACAGTGCAGAAAATGAAATACTTGTAACGGTAGGCGGCAGTGAAGCTATTGATGCTTGTCTTAGAGTAATAACCGACCCGGGTGATGAAATAATCATACCTCAGCCAAGCTATGTATGTTACGAGCCTATTACTCAGGTATGCGGCGGTGTTCCCGTTATTATAAACACCAAGGCCGAGAATGATTTTAAGGTAACAGCCAAAGAGCTTATAGAAAAAATCACCCCAAAGACCAAGGCTCTTATTCTGCCATACCCCTGTAATCCTACAGGCGCTATTATGGAAAAGGCTGACCTTGAAGCGTTGGGTGAAGTGCTTCGGGACACCAACATTCTTGTTATTTCCGATGAAATTTACTCAGAGCTTACCTTCGGCGGATGTAATCACGTTTCCCCTGCCTCTATTGACTCGCTAAAAGAAAGAACAGTTGTAATAAACGGCTTTTCAAAGTCATTTTCAATGACAGGCTGGCGTCTTGGTTTTGTTTGCGGACCCGAGCCTATTATCAGTCAGATAACAAAGCTTCATCAGTTTGCCATTATGTGCGCTCCCACAACCTCACAGTATGCTGCTATTGAGGCTCTTAAAAGCTGTGATGCTGAGGTTAATGAAATGCTTGAGGAATACGACACAAGACGCAAAATCATAGTTAAAGGCTTTAACGATTTAGGTCTTACCTGCCGTGAGCCTAAGGGTGCATTCTACGCCTTCCCCTGCATAAAAAGCACGGGTATGACAAGTGAAGAGTTCTGCGAAAAACTGCTTTACTCAAAGAAGGTTGCCGTAGTTCCCGGCACTGCCTTTGGTGACAGTGGCGAAGGCTTTATCAGAGCTTCCTACTGCTACTCCACCGAGCATATAAAAACAGCCCTTACAAGAATAGGCAAATTTTTAGAAGAAATAAAATAGCAAAAACCCGAAAGTTTTCTTTCGGGTTTTATTCTGCTCTTATTTCATTTTCAAGGTCTGAAATTCTATGATTCATAACCCTGAGTTTTTCTTCAACAACAGGCATTCTTCCTGCAAAATTATTATGTACTTCAACCTTCTTTTCAAGCTGTGCTATACGATAGCTGGTCAGCTTTGATGAGGTCACTATTCCACCAAGAGTACCTACCATGGTGCCGAAAAAAGAAATAATTGCAATTACTATTTCGCTTTCCATTTTCACGCCTCCTTAATAATTGGTAAATACATATTACTCTTTTTAACTGCGACATTCACCGACACAAAAAAAGCCGAGGAAATCCTCGGCTTTTAAATTATTATATAGCGTTAAAACAGACCTTGTGAGCCACTATCGTTACCGCTTTCATTACCACTCTCGCTTCCGCCACTGCCGTCAGGGTTGCTGTTTTCAGGCTGTGAGGGTTCGGATGTTGATGGTGTAGAAGGAGTCGATGGTGTTGAAGGAATTGACGGGGTTGAGGGTGTGGAAGGTGTTGTCGGTGTTTCCTCTTCCTCCTTATCAACCTTTATTTTATAGCGTGAGCTGTGAAGTGCCTGAGTTTTGAATATTTTGCCGTCCTTCCAGTAATGGCGCTGTGCGGCAACTATGTAGTGACTGCCCTCTACCCTTTCGGTAGTGTAAGAGGTAAGGGTTATTTTATCAAAGGAATCATCCGGACAGCCGTAAATGTTTACGGTAAGTTTTCTTCCCACCATAGTACACTGCATATACATAGGATACTCGCTTGTATTCTGAAGCTTTAAATCTTTACCGGGATAGTCAATAGTAGCATCAAGGCCCCATTTAGCGTAGGTAGAAGGATATGCATGGTTATAACGGGAAACTATCTTCATATTAGCATAAAGAGCCGCATTATAAATAGTGGTACTTGCCTGGCAGATACCGCCGCCATAGCCCTGAACATACTCACCTGCCATAATAACGGTAGAGGAAAGCCAACCGCCTGAAGCAAGGTTGCTGTTACCGGTACAGGCATTAAAGGACCAAGTTTCACCGGGCTTTATGATAGAGCCGTTGCACATTTCCATAGCCTTTTTCATATTGAAATTAGAATTAGCAACATTACCTGCTGTGGTAGAATGAGTGCCTATAAGCTGAATTTTCTCCTTAAGGCTTTCTACGCTGATTTTAGCAGGTGTAATCTTTGCAGGAGTAGCGGTAACCTCACCAACGGTCTGACCGCTTTTTATAAAGGCTTCTATATCTTTAGCTAAAGTATTATCGTCTACATCAATACCATCAATATGGTCAACAAAGATAAGACCCTCTGCACCGAGACCTTCAAAGGTTGCATCTACGGGGTCACAGTGAAGTTGTTGGCGCATACCCTCAAGGGTTACCGACATAGCCTCTTTATTAACAAGTATATCGGCGGTAAAGCTTTTATTATGCTTAGAAGCTTTTCCCTCCATAACCGAAATACAGTACTCTTTTGCTTCCTTTAAAGCTGCTTCGCTATCAACAGTAAAAACAATATCCTTTCCCTCAAGGATATATTTCTTATCCCCTGCAACAAAGGTTATGTTGTACTGGTCTTTTGTAGCGTTCTGGGCTTTGGTAATAG
>JAZNQX010000050.1:0-9085 GCA_045590395.1 Acutalibacteraceae bacterium | reverse complement strand
CTTTAACTTTATCGGGTAGGTTTCTTGGTACGGTTACGCAGGAATTTTGTGTAACAAGAACTATATTGTCGCAGGTGCGGCAGGCACCCTTTATCATCCAGTCAATAGCCGGATTATAGTAGATACCGTAACGGTCAAAGCATTCTGTTTCAACACCAAAATGCTCGTCACCTATGAAAATGACAGCCATATCAGCGCCGTCACAGGTCTTTTTGGCTCTGTCGTTATAGCTTGAGGTCCAGGCAGAACCATATACGGGATGATAAATTACCTCCATATCCTCTCCAGCAAGTTCCTTTATGTGATTAACAGGAGCCTCAATAACACTACGTGAAGTGTTATACATACCGGAGCTTCCGCCACCCATAACGGTAGGTGTTTCGGCAAGGTAGCCTAAAACCACAAGTTTTTTTACCTTTTCTTTGTTTATGGGCAGAATATTTTCTTCATTTTTCATAAGAATTATAGATTCCGCTGCTATCTCTTGCGCGATCTTGTGCTGCTTGGCTCTGCTATAATTCTCTTTTTCACGACCGCTGACTTTATATGCTAATTTAATCATATTCTCAGCCGCTCTATCAATTTGAGCTTCGGTCAAAGAACCGTCTTCAATGCCTTTTTTGAGTTTTTCGAACAAATCGGCATCCTTCGGCATTTTCATATCAAGTCCTGCAGCAAAACTGGCTGCCTCATCATGCACGGCACCCCAGTCGGATATAACTGCACCCTCATAGCCCCAATCGTCTCTGAGAACATTCTGTAAAAGCCACTTGTTTTGAGAGCAATAAATACCGTTAAGTCTGTTATATGCAGCCATAATACTCATGGGATTGGATTTTGCAACGGCTATTTCAAAGGGCTTAAGATATATTTCGCGCAAGGTTCTTTCATCAATTTCTGAACTTATAACAGTTCGGTCGGTTTCCTGATTGTTTGCTACAAAATGTTTAAGACAGGTACCTACACCCTTGCTTTGAATACCGTTGATAACTGCAGCGCCCATTTCACCCGAAAGCACAGGGTCTTCAGAATAATATTCAAAATTTCTGCCGCATAAAGGAGAACGCTTTATATTTACACCGGGGGCTAAAGCAAGGTCAACTCCCTGGACATTACATTCTCGAGCCAAAGCTTCGCCCTCGCGCCAGGCAAGCTTTCTATCCCAGCTTGCCGCAACAACGGCAGAAGTGGGAAACATAACACCGCCGCCCTCAATCTCCTTGTCTCTTCCGTGAAGACTGTGTATTCCGCTAGGGCCGTCTGCCATTTCAATCGACGGAATACCAAGCTCCTCAAAGCCTTTTGTGTCAAGCAAATTTTCATAGGTTAACAGTTGAATTTTTTCTTCAAGTGTCATTTTTGAAACAATTCCCTTTGGATTCATAATTTTCCTCCGCTCATAAACGTTTTTCTTTAAGTAAATTATACTTTACATGATATGTAATGTCAATGAAATACTTGCTTTTGCGCAAAAAAAGAGTTCGGTTAAATACCGAACTCTTTTACTGAAAATCAATTATTTTATGTGTTTTCTAAGCCTTAGTCGTTAACGTAAGGAAGAATTGCTACCTGACGAGCGCGTTTGATAGCGATGGTCAGTTTACGCTGATGAGCAGCGCAGGTGCCTGTAGCACGGCGGGGAAGAATCTTAGCGCGTTCTGAAATGAACTTACGAAGACGAGCAATGTCCTTGTAATCAATTTCTTCTACGCGGTCTGCACAGAAATGACAAATTTTCTTACGAGCTTTTCTATGTGCAGGTCTTTCCATCTTTTCCATTTTCAAGACCTCCTGAAATTTAAAGTGAATTACAAATTAGAACGGTAAATCATCATCAGATTCGCCGGTTACTTCAGTAAACTCATTTGCTGAAGTATTGCTGAATGATGCAGGAGCTTCACCTGCACCGGCAGAAGAATCACGCTTAGACTCAACAAACTGAACATTATTTGCAATTACCTCAAATACTGTACGGTTTTTGCCGTCTTTGTCAACGTAACGACGGGTCTGAATAGAGCCCTCGATACCAATCATACTGCCTTTGTTAAAATACTTAGTAATAAATTCGGCGGTTTGTCTCCAGGCAACGATATTGATAAAATCAGCCTGAGTTTCTTCTCCTGCCTTATAGCGACGGGATACCGCGATAGAGAAGGTGGTCACAGAGACACCGCTGGGTGTTGTTTTGAGTTCAGGGTCGGCAGTAAGTCTACCGGTAAGAACAACAAGATTAAACATTTAAACGCATCCTCTCTTATTTTTTAATTACCATTGCACGAAGAACGCCGTCGGTAATACCGGCTACACGTTCGAGTTCAGCAGGGAATTCGGGACCTGCAGTAAAGGTAGTGAAAACATAGTAACCTTCTGCCTCGTCGTTGATAAGATAAGCAAGTCTGCGCTTACCCCAATCGTCAACGTTTTCGATGGTACCGTTTTCGGCAATAAGGGCACTGAATTTTTCAGTAAGTGCCTTTACGGCGTCATCGCCGCCTGCTACAGAATAAATTATAGCTGCCTCATACTTATTAGTCATCGTGTTGCACCTCCTTATGGACATTCGTCCGAATACTTCGATTCGGCAAGGAGCTATTTAAGGGCATACTGCCACCAATAGCCTAACTATTATACAGTCACAAAGCCTTTTTGTCAAGAAAAAACTGATATTGACTTATTTATTTTATAAAGTTATACTTTATTTGGAGGCGAATAAATTTGATTAAAGTAGTTTTGTATGTTCTTTATGCACTTTTAGGGGTTTTTGCAACGGTGGCACCCATAATTTATATTAAAAGAAAATTCGGCGGCAGTCTTAAAAGGGTAAGGGACGGTATAGCTGTTTACCTTATTTTCTCGTCAGTTCTTAATGCGGTGCTGTATACCGTACTTGCCGTAGGATTTTCTCTATCCGAAAAAATAGAAAAAACCGCCCTGTCTTCTGCGGTTATAAATGCGGCAATACTTACACTCTCTGCAACACTTGGCAGAATAATATGGCTTAAAATTATTGCAAAACAAGAAGATAGCAACGGGGACGCACTGCTGTTTGGTGCAGGCTATTCGTCGGCTTATATGGTGCTTTCCTATGTTGTTACCGCCATTGCCAATTCCGTAATAAGCGTAATTACTTATGTGAATGAGAATGCTGAAATTTCCACAATATTTACTTCTAATATTAATCAGGTTCAAAACACAAACCTTTATAACCTTTTCCTCGAAATAGCCCAGATGCTGCTTATATTTGTTTTCGAAGCGGCAATATCGGTGGTGTTTTACTGTGTTATACTGCGCGGCAAAGACAAAAAATGGCTTTTTGCAGGTATTCTTTTACACTTTTTAGGCAGCGCAGTTATAAGATATTCGGATATCAGTTATTCGGTTATCGTTCTTATTTTCTTTGCGCTCACCGTAATTTCTGCAGGTCTTGCCCACTGGCTTTTGCTTGAAAAGAAAGAATAAAAAACTCGGCGAAAGCCGAGTTTTTTAATTCAAAAGATAAATTGCAAGGTTTAAATAGCCTGCAAAGGTTACCCACAAAAGATAGGGGATAAGAAGAAGCCCTGCAGGTTTTGAAATTCTGTAAAACAAAACGATGTTTATAATTATGAGAAACCACAGCGCTACAAGCCATATAAAAGCGAAAAGATATGCGCCCATATTAAAGAAGATAAGCGACCATAAAAAGTTAAAGGCAAGTTGAACACCGTATACCGTCAGCGCTGTTTTGGTTTCCCCGGGTTCGCCGTTTATCTTTACAAGGTAAGAGGCGATTCCCATTAATATAAAAAGAATTGTCCATACAACAGGGAAAAGCCAGGAGGGCGGAGATAAGGGAGGTTTATTCAGTGCCTCAAACTGCTCCATACTTGACATTGTAAACAGCGCGGAAAGTCCGCCCACAATAAGCGGTATGGCAATACAAACTGCCAGTTTTTTAAGATATATTTTCATAAAATCAACCCCTTACATATACTTTATGCAAGGGGCTGTACTTTTATTCAACACCTCTATAGTAAAGCCCTCTTGTAAAAGAGGTTTTACAGGTGTCACCATTTATATAAGAGTTTAATATGTCGTTTATTTCCTGCTTTGTTTCAAAGGTAAAGGAAAGCAGGAACACATCAGTATTAAATTCATTTTTTCTGTCGGCTAACCAAATAGGTCTGTCGGCAAACAGCTCACTGTAACCCATACGGCAGGCAACGGGAAATTTAACACCCTTTCTGTCGGTTAAAAATCTGTCCCTCTTACAGCCCTGGCAGCCGTTTAATGAGGCGGGGCAGTTCTTGGTCAGCATAAGGGGCAGTCTGCCGTAGGCAAAGCAAATTTTAGTACCCTTTGAAGAAATACTGTTTAAATGCTTTACCGATAACTCGGGGGAAATAACAGCACCTATAAAGGATAAATCTTCTGTTTGTGATAAAGAGGCTGAGGAATAAATATTCATACCCATTCCCGCAAAGGCAGTAAGTCCGCTTTCTAAAACGGCAGGTAAATGCCCTATGTTATTTACCATAACGGCTTTAAAGCCCTGCACCTTTGCCTTTTCTAAATATGATTTTAACTGCTCACCGAAGAGGCCTGCGCGGGATATATCGGCAATAGGTAAAATATCGCCTTTAAGTTTAGATAAATCGTGCTTTTTCTCAATGGGCAGTATAACCGCCGCTACCTGCGACAGAGAGTCGGGCAGAAGTGATAAATCGGGTAAAGATAGCCAGTAAACAGGTTTTATTGACTTGTTTTCACCGCTTTTATGGCTGTATTCTACTTTTTTTGAGTTTCTGTTAATATAACAGCGCTTTTTGTCAAGCTCCTCACAGGCATTTCGTCTGAGTTCATTTAAAACCGAAGCCCTTACGCTTAAATTGTTGTCAAGAATAACCGAAATTTCGCGTACAAAATAGGGGGTAGAGCCAAGCTTTGAAAGGCAGGAGATAACTGACTCCTTACTTATTGGCACCTTTATGGCCTTTTCGGGAGAAGTGCCTGTGACACTTACATTGTTTACACCGTCAGAAATTGTGATTTTAATGGGGCTGTCCGCCTTTATTTCTGCCGTTATTTTAACACCTATAGAGCTTCGCTCTCTCCTTATCATTTCGTGAAGAAAAGGGTAGGTATCAGAAGCGGCGGCAACATCGTCTTTAGTTCGCATACCAAACATATTTTTGCCCGTATTACCTGTAAAATATCCGTCGGTAAAGCCCGAACGGCTGAAAACGTTTTGGGCGCAGTCTTTAAGGTCTTTTTCAATATATCCGTTATTTAACATACCGTATACTGCGGCGGTGGCGGCGGCAACATACTCGGGCCGCTTCATTCTGCCCTCTATTTTAAAGGGGGCAACGCCCATTTTGCTTAGCTCATCAATATGGTCAAGAAGTGATAAATCCTTAAGGCTTAAGGAGTAACCGTTTCCAAAGCCATCGTCAAAGGGCAGTCTGCAGGGACCTGCACAAAGACCTCTGTTTCCGCTTCTGCCCCCAAGCAGAGCCGATAAAAGACACTGCCCCGACATACACATACAAAGAGCACCGTGGACAAAAACCTCAATTTCCATATCCAGCTCTTTTGCCCTCTCGCAAAGCTCAGAAAGCTCTGCTTTGCTCATTTCTCTTGCGGCAACCACACGGCAAAAGCCTGCTTCTTTAAGGGGTAAAAGGGCATCTTTATGACATACTGTCATTTGTGTAGAAGCGTGGAGAGGTAGCTCGGGAAGATTTTTATGAAGAAGACGGGCAAGGCCCATATCGGCAATTATAATGCCGTCTATACCCATATTGTAGGCATCAAAAGCAAGACTCAAAGCGCTGTCCAGCTCAGAATCTTTAAGAAGAATATTAAGGGTAAGGTATACCTTAACACCGCGTATATGGCAGTAATCTATAGCCTCTTTTAAAGAATTGTAGTCAAAATTATCTGCATTTCTGCGGGCGTTAAAGTCTTTTGCACCAAGATATACCGCGTCTGCTCCCACTCTTACTGCGGCAAGCAGCATTTCCCTGTTACCTACGGGTGACAGAATTTCAGGCAAATTTTTCATTTTTTCACTTCCCGCACTTATTCTAACATAAAAAAGGCACTTTGTAAAATACTAAAAAATGTATCACGCTTCTTGAAAAAAGTATTGTATGGTGGTATAATCTATTATATATGCAAACTTTTAGGAAAAAGAGAGGTGATCTGCGTGGAAGCAGGCGCGAAACCCCGAAGTAGAAAAATGAATAACTGCATCCCGCAGAGCCGATAAATTTTCTGTTCTGTAGGGTGCCACGGAGGTAGACTATGGAAGAAAAAAAAGAAGTTTTATTGCCGGAGGAAGAGGCAATACTTGAAAACCGCGATTATACCGAAGAAATACTTGCGGTAATAAGAAGCGGCGCCGATGCAAAGACCGTTGGCGAAAGACTTGAAGACTATCACGATTACGATATAGCCGATGCTTTTCAGTTTTTAAGCGCAGAGGAACGTGACCGTCTTTATGATGTGCTTGGCGCAGAGGCAGTATCGGATATTTTCCCTTATCTTGAAGATGTAGATACCTACATTGAAGAGCTTGAAAGCGACGAGGCGGCAGAAATTATTGAAGAAATGGATGCCGACGAAGCGCTGGAAGTACTTGACGAATTAGAGGAAGATAAGCGTCAGGAAATTATAGAACTGCTTGACCCTGAAATTAAAGAGGATATTGAGCTTATTGACTCGTATGATGAAGATGAGTTCGGTAGCCGAATGAGTACAAACTTTATTGTTATAAACTCATCAATTACCGTAAAACAGGCTATGCGAGAGCTGATAAAGCAGGCGGCAGATAACGATAATATTTCGACTATATACACCATAGACGAACAGGGCAAATTTTACGGCGCCATAGATTTAAAGGAGCTTATTCTTGCCCGTCAGACAACTGAGCTTGAGTCGCTTATAGTAACCTCGTACCCTTATGTTTACGCTAATGAGAAGATTTCGGGCACCATTGACCTACTTAGCGAGTATTCCGAAGACTCTATTCCTGTTTTGTCCCCTGAGGATAAAACTATACTGGGTGTTATAACCTCTCAGGATATTGTAGAGATTATGGATAATGAGAGCGGCGAGGACTATGCAAAGCTTGCCGGTCTTAGCGGAGAAGAGGACAGCAAGGAAACCCTTATACAGAGTATGGGTAAAAGGGTGCCGTGGCTTATAGTCTTACTGGTTTTAGGTCTTGCGGTGTCTACGGTTGCAGGCTTTTTCGAAAGCGTTGTAAGGGAACTTGCGGTTATAGTTGCTTTTCAGTCGCTTATTCTTGGTATGGCAGGTAATGTGGGTACACAGTCCCTTGCGGTTACCATTCGTACCATTACGGGCGAAAACCATAGCTTTAAAGAGCAGATGAAAATGGTGTTTAAGGAGCTTAGAATAGGCTTTTTTAACGGCGCTGTTTTAGGCGCACTGTCGGCAATAGTTATAGGCGCTGTAATTTATTTTTCAAAGGATTACACACCTTATCAGGCATTGCTGACAGGCGGCTGTGTAGGTCTTGCTATGTGTATTGCTATGACGGTGTCAGGCTTTACGGGTACCTTTATACCCCTTGCCTTTAAAAAAATAGGTATTGACCCTGCCGTTGCTTCAGGTCCCCTTATTACTACGGTTAACGACCTTGTGGCAGTTGTAATTTATTACGGTCTTGCCTGGGCTTTACTTCTCGGAACACTTTAAGCGGAGGAATTATGGAAAAAAACGGCCTTGAAATAGAAAGAAAATTCCTTATCCTTTTTCCCGACTGTAAGGCTTTATCGGTAATGGAAAATACCGATATAATGAAAATCAGCCAGACCTATCTTGAGGATAATTCCAGAATAAGAAAAATAGAGCAAGACGGTAAGGTTTATTATATAAAAACCGTAAAACAGCACATAAGCGAACTGGTTCGTCAGGAAAGAGAATGGGAAATAAGTGAGCAGGAGTATAACCTGTCCCTCGGCTTTAAAAAAGAGGGCACAAATACCATTGAAAAGGTGCGCTATGCTGTAAGAAAAAACGACCTTACTTACGAAATAGATGTGTTTGACTTTTGGAACGACAGGGCTTTTCTTGAAGTAGAGCTTAACAGCGCTGAGCAGAAAATTGAAATTCCCGATTTTGTGACGGTTATAAAGGAAGTTACCTTTGACTCTCGCTATAAAAACTTTTCACTGGCGCACAATGTTATAACTGAAACGCTAAACATATAATTTGCTATAAAGGTATATTTTTATGGAAATTGTTATTGACAATCTTAAAATAAATTACGTTGAAAAGGGAACAGGCGATCCCGTCTTAATGCTTCACGGCTGGGGCTCGTCGGTTGTTCCTTTTACTAACATAATAAATCTGCTTAGCACTAAATACCGCGTTGTTGCGGTAGATTTCCCCGGCTGTGGAAAAAGTGATACAATGAAAGAGCCTTGGACGGTGGATACCTATGCCGATTTTACGGTAAAGCTTTGTAGAGAGCTTCATATTGAAAATCCCATACTTATTGGCCATTCCCACGGCGGCAGAGTTATTATGAAGCTGGTGGGAGAGAAAATGTTAGAGCCTAAAAAGGTCATTTTTCTTGACAGCGCAGGGCTTATTCCTAAAAAAAACTTTAAAAAGAAGGTAAAAATAGCTTCTTTTAAGTTTATTAAAAGGGTACTTACCTTGCCTCTTATAAGAAACTTCAGCGGAAAGCTTCTTGAAAAGGCAAGAAACCATTTTGGCTCGTCTGACTATAAAGCCGCTCCCGAGGTGCTGCGCAAAACAATGGTAAATGTAGTAAATACCGATTTAAGACATTTACTGCCAAGCTTTTCTTGCCCTACACTTCTTATCTGGGGCGAAAACGATACTGATACTCCACTTTCCGACGCTAAAATAATAGAGTCGCTGATAAAAGACTCGGGACTTTGCGTTATTAAAAATGCAGGGCACTTTGCTTTTCTTGATAACCCTGTGCAAACTGCGGCTATACTTAAAAGTTTTCTGAATTGTTAGGTGATTAAATGCTATCAAAAATACTGGTATTTGTGCTGGACAGACAGTTTTTATATGCCCTTGCGGCTCTGCTTTCAGG
>JAZNQX010000049.1:0-1545 GCA_045590395.1 Acutalibacteraceae bacterium | reverse complement strand
CCGCCATAGCGTTACGCCGTACTTTATGCTTTTGCACCTTTTCGCCTTCTTTCCTTTAAGATAATATGCTCGTCCCGTACAGCTGCTCTGAAAAAAGCCATAAGGCAGGTACAGGAAATAAGCGAGGAGCCGCCATTACTTATAAAGGGTAGAGTAACCCCCGTAAAAGGCAGCATATCAAGAGAGCCGAACACATTAAGGGAGGTCTGGACAAGCAGTAGCACTGCTGCCGCACAGCAGGTTGTGCTGTAGAAATTGCTTGACGAAACCTTTAATGTTTTAACAGCATATAAAGCAAAAAGCAGAAAACAAAACAGTACACAAAGACCTATTATAAGTCCCCATTCTTCAACTATAAGACCGAAAACTATATCGGTATCATACGCCGAAACCTTAACCAGAGTACCGTTACCGCCGCCCACACCGAAAAGACCGCCCGAAGCCGCCGCAACCATTGTACGCGTCTGCTGATAACCGCTGTCTGCCGCGTTTTCAAAGGCAGAGCCAAAAGAGAAAATTCGCTTTGCAACATAAGGAAACAGCAGTACAACAAGGCCGCCGCCAAGCACGGCAGTACCCGTCATAATGCCAAGCAGTTTAATATTGCACAGCCTTATAAACAACATAGCCGTAAGGCACACGCCGTAAATAAGCAGTGTACCGAAGTCACTTAAATATGCCAGTACCATAAGGCAAAAAGCCGCAAAAACCGAGAAAGAAACAATATCTTTTTTATCACTCAGCTTGTCCGCCGCCGCACCCGAAACATATACAAGTATTATCTTTATAAATTCAGATGGCTGAAAGGATACACCTTTAATATTAAGCCAGTTCTGACTACCGTTATATATTACACCGAAAAGAATATTAACCGTAAATAAGGCTATTCCCACAATAAGCGCAACACCCTTAAAGCCCACTGCAATTTTAGGGTTTACTATAAGCTTAGAGAGAAATACAGCGCCTATAATTCCTGCGGCAAAGCAAACAATAAGCTTAATAACATTAGCGCCGCTTGAGTGTGCCGCCACACTAAGCCCTAAGGTGACCATAAATAATACGGGTATTTCAAGAAAAGCGCCTAAAAAACGGGTAATAAGCATATATACCCATTCTCCGACAATAAGTATGCCAAAGCACATAAACAGCACCTTTGCTTTATCAGAGTAGGCAAAGCACATTGATAAAAGCACAAAAAACTGAATTATATTAAGCAGTGCAAAGGCAACCGACTTTTTAAACGCCTCGTTTCCCGTGGGGCGTTCCTTATTTCTTTTAAGTATTACCGAAAATTCTCTATCCCCCATTGACACAAGGTCCTCGGGTCCGAATTTCTTTTCATCTCTTATGCTTTTTTTGTTTATACCTATTTTGCTCTTACCAATAGGTCTTATTGACATATAATTATTTGATATTGACAGTACAGCGTGTCGCTCTTTAACACCGTCAAGAGTGATATCGCAGTCATTATCGCTTCCTATTATATATTCACCGCTTTGAAGAAGCAGCTCTTTATCGTCGTCTGTTGTTAATACCAGTTTATAG
>JAZNQX010000048.1:0-8119 GCA_045590395.1 Acutalibacteraceae bacterium | reverse complement strand
AACGGAATTTTAATCCAGTCCTAAATTGTGAATTATACTCTGACGATTACGCCAGTCTTCCTTGACCTTAACCCATAATTTTACATTTGCTTTAATGCCGAAAAACTTTTCAATATCAATACGGGATTTAATTCCCACATTTTTAAGCATAGCGCCGCCCTTGCCGATAATAATGCCTTTATGAGATTCTTTCTCACAGTAAATAGTAGCCTCAATATTTAGTATTGCTTCCCCGTCTTTATTATCCTTCTCGAAAAAGCGTTCAAGACTTACTGCTATTCCGTGAGGGATTTCTTTATCTAAAAGGCGAAGCAGTTTTTCGCGTATAATTTCTTCAACCATAATTTTGTCTGGTTGGTCGGTAAAATCATCCGTTGCAAAATAATGTGGTGAGGGACTTGTAAATGCTCGGCACTCATTTATAAGAATATTAACTCCGTCCCCTGTCTTTGCAGAAAGCGGAATAACAGCGTCAAAAGAAAGTACATCTTTATAAAGGCTGATAATTTCGAATAAATCTTCTTTATTTTGCAAAAGGTCAATTTTGTTAATAGCAAGAATACACCTTAAGTTTCTTGCCTTGATTTCTTCAATAAGAGCAAGTTCGGCGGGTGGAATTTCAGTGCTTTTAAATTTGGGCGCCGCATCAACAACAAGCACGGCACCGTCAACATCATTCATTCCGCTGTTTACCGCTTTAATCATCTGCTCGCCAAGAAGATTATGCGGCTTATGAAAACCGGGGGTGTCAACAAACACAAGCTGGTCGGCATCTATTGTCAATACACCCATTATTCGCGTTCTTGTGGTCTGAGGCTTGTCCGAAACAATTGCTACTTTATGACCTACAACAGCGTTGGTTATAGAAGATTTGCCGACATTAGCTCTACCCAAAACAGCAATAAATGCAGATTTTTCGTTATGTACCATATTTACCTCTACTTTACAATAGCAAGACCTAATTCTTTTAATATTTCTTCCTGCTTTTCAAACATTGTTGCTTCCTCAAGGCCGCCGTTTTCGTGGTCGTAGCCTAACAAATGCAACATAGAATGTACGGTTAAAAATGCAATTTCGCGCTGTATGGTGTGACCGTACAGTTCTGCCTGAGCAAAAGCGTGTTCAACTGACAATACTATATCGCCAAGCATATACGCGCCAGTTTCGTGATTTATATCATACTGTCCATTTGCGCCTAAAGGAAATGATAAAACATCAGTTGAAGAATCGATATTTCGGTGTGTTTTATTAATTTCTCTGATTTGCTCGTCGTTAACAAAGGTAACGTCTATTTCAGCGGCACCGTCAAAATTTTCAAAAACAAGTGTAGCGTTACAGGCGCGACGAACAAGCAAACGAATACCTGTTGGTAATTTCAAATCTTTTTGTTTATCAAAAATACTGACTTTAACGTTTTTCATTTTTATTCCTCGATTCTTCGAATTTTTCATAAGCGTTAATGATTTTCTGTACAAGCTTGTGTCTTACAATATCCTTATCGCTCAATTTTATAATAGAGATGTCATCGATATTTTTAAGTATCTTAATAACCTCTTTAAGTCCTGAATTTTTGCCATCCGGCAGGTCTATTTGTGTTATATCACCCGTAACAATAGCTTTAGAATTAAAGCCCAGACGGGTTAAAAACATCTTCATTTGCTCACTTGTAGTATTCTGAGCCTCGTCAAGAATTATAAAGCTGTCATCAAGGGTTCTGCCGCGCATATAAGCAAGAGGCGCTACCTCAATATCGCCACGCTCCTGACATTTCAGAAAGCTTTCGGGACCCATCATATCAAATAGTCCGTCATATAGGGGACGAAGATATGGGTCAACCTTTTGTTGCAGGTCGCCGGGAAGAAAACCCAGCTTCTCCCCTGCTTCTACAGCAGGTCTGGTTAAAATTATTTTACTTACCTCGTGATTTCTGAAGGCTTTTACTGCCATTGCAACAGCCAGATAGGTTTTGCCTGTACCTGCAGGGCCGATACCTATTGTAATTGTGTTATCTTTTATAGCCTTAATGTATTTTGTTTGTCCAACAGTTTTGGGTTTAATAGGTTTACCGCGCGAGGTAATACAAATACAGTCAGAATCGGTAACATCAGATATGGTTTTTTCTGCATTATCGCGCACAAGGGAAATGGCATAAGAAAGGCTTTGGTCGGTAATCTGCTCACCCTTAGAAATCATTAGTAGCAGAGTATTCACAAGCCGCTCCGCCATCATAACATTTTCTACCTCGCCGGAAAAACTAAGAGTGCCGCCATGCTGTGTGATACGAACGGAAAATTCTTTATTAATTTGCTTAATATTTTCATCGAAATCACCGAACAAATTAACAATATCTTCGATTCTTTCAATATCCATAGTTTTAGTGAACAAAACAATTCCCCTAACATAATACTTCTTTTCAAAATTATATCATAAACTAACTGATATTTCCACATAAATTTCCCCTTTTTGCTAATCAATTTCAAAAAATATTTCTTCTCTTTTTGCAATATCTTTTTGAAATTTTACAGTACAACTATATTGATAACTGTCTGTGTCTTCAATAATGTTTTCGCTTATAAAAATTATATCGGTACAATTTTCATTTATATAGTTATTTTCTATTTGTTTTTTTGCAATTTCTATAGCCTGCGGCTTTGATAAATAGGTTGTGTTTTCTTTAATTTTTTTGCAGTTAACCTTTAAAATTTCAAGGGGTATTCTACCACCAAAGAGTTTTAACTTAATAGTTTTATAATCTTTTTCATATCCCTCATCTATATTTCCAAGATATAACGGAATTTTTGCTCCCATTATATCAACAACATACCTGTCAACCGCTTCGCCTGTGTATTCATACGTTTTGTAATTTTTAGGTACAACAATCTTTTCGTTCACATTGACTTCAGCAAAAATTTTACCGTTTGATGAAACAAAATTACTGCCTGCGCCATAATCTACAATACCCGAAACAAGAAGCTGTCCTTTTGAAACAGTTTCGCCGATTTTAACATTCACCGTACCGCTTTGAACATCAATCCTTTTAATAATTGCATCATATTGAGCAACAAGATTTGAAGCTGTGTTTTGTGTTTTATCATTTTCAAATTCGGTTAAATTCACCTCAAGTATACTTCCCTGTCTGTTAAACGATGCCCAAGCAATATTTTCCCCAGAAATAACAAATTTCAGTTTTAAAACATCGGTGTCTATTTTATTCATACTCATACCGATTTTTATACCAAGACTGTCAAGCGATTTGTCGATTTTGGCTTCGGTAACAGTATTATTCCCGTTAATTTTTACAAGCCACAGTCTAGTTGACAAAAAAGAGAGAATCAGTATAAAAAAAGTAAGACCTGCCACCATTCCGTAACGGAACTTGTGTTTGTTGATAATAAACGGGATACCCGATTTTTTGATAGTTTTAATCTTTACACCGCAATTTTTTCTTAGTTTATGTAGTTTTTTGAAATCCTTTTTTAAAACCGTAATATAAAAATTTCCGCCATACTTTTGGATATTGCGAAAAACAATACCGTTCGCCGCTAAAACATTCAAAAATCTTTCGCAGTAGTCACCCGAAAACTGTATTCTTACATAGCCAAGTAAAAATACAGCAATAGAATTAAAATTTTTCATATAGTATTACCTTCAAACTGTACCGACACAATATTTCCGTCAAGAGTTATGCTTCTGCCTGACAGAATAATAATCTCAAGCCTGCTGCCCATTATTATTATAGTACCCTTTGGCAAATTGACTTGAACAATATCCTCGCTGTATTCTCTTATACCAAAGCATCCCTCTATAACAATTCTTTTTTGTCCGAAAATTTCTATTCGCGTATCTGAAATTCTATCGGTTTCCAGTATACCGTCTAACTTGTTTATATTTTTACCCATAAATTTACTCCTTAAATCATTTAGTAAATAGTATGATATTTTTAAGTTTATAATTCATATATTTAATGGGTGGAAAATATGAAAAAAGTTTATAAAACTTTCCTTATTTTTGCTTTTATGGCATTGATTTTACTTAGTATTACTTATTCTAAAGAACTTAAAAAAGCAGGAATCGAGGCATTACTTATTTCGGGAAACAGCATTATACCTTCACTATTTCCTACAATAAGCATTATTTCTATAATGATAAATTCGGGACTCATTTTTTCAGTCAATAAAAGAATTTTGCCGATATTTCTATTTGTTTTATCACAGGTTTCAGGGTATCCGACCGGTAGCCAAATATTAAATATAGCGGTAAAAATGGGAATACTGGAAAAGCAAGTTGCAGAAAAGCTTTTGCCTTCAATGATGTGCTCAGGACCAGCCTTTGTAATCTCATTTGTCGGCTGTAACATATTTAATAGCCAAGAAATAGGAATAAGACTCTATATTTCGATGGTACTGGCTAATTTGATAATATTTATTTCATCAGGCGGTTTATCGGTTAAAACTAAAGAAGTATATATAAAAACCGAACTTAAAAATACTTTTTTAAGCTCGGTTTTATTATCCTCTGAATCAGTTATGAAAATATCGGTTATTTTCATATTTTTTTATACCTTTATTAAAGGCCTTGGTACATTATTATCTAAAAAAATAAATTTAATAATTGCACTAATTTTCGAAGTGACAGGTTGCGCAGTATTAAGTAAAAATATGTATTTAACCTGTGCCGCGCTTGCTTGGGGTGGAATTTGTGTTCATCTGCAAATTAAAAGCTTTGCCGAAAAATATGCACTTAAGTATTTCCACTTTGCAGTATGTAGAATTATTGCTTTACTTCTTTCCTGCTTACTCTTAAAGCTTAGTACATTTATTTATCCGTTAACCAGTAATGTGTTTTCAAACATACAAAATGTCGCCAAATTATCTTTTGGAGGTAATGTTGGCTTTGTAATAGTGTTTGCGTTAACAATAGTAACGCTGCTTATTTCTGTTACAAATAAAAAAGCTAGTATATAAAAAACTGCCGCTTTTGCAAACGGCAGTTTTAAAACTTAGTTAGTAATAGTCTTTTCAGTATCCTTATCAAAAAGATGAATTTTGTCAGGCTCTAGAGTGATTTTAATAACATCACCGGGACGAGCAGTGTTGGTAGGAGCAACACGAGCATTGATAGAATGGCCTTCGCAGTCCATATAAAGATAGGTTTCTGCACCCATAAGCTCGGTAACTTCAACCTTAGCTTCAACAATACCCTCGGGGAACTCTTCAAGAAGGTCTTCTTCGTTATGAACGTTTTCGGGACGGATGCCCATGATAACTTCCTTACCTACATAAGCCTCAAGGCAGTTATCCTTATTTTTGCTTTCGGGAAGAGCGATTTTAAACTTAACACCTGCTCTTGTCTTGGTATCCTCACTACCGAACTCCACATAGTACTTGTCATCTTCTTTAAGAAGCTTAGACTCAATAAAGTTCATCTGAGGAGAACCAATAAAGCCTGCAACGAAAAGGTTGCAAGGATAGAGATAAAGATTCTGAGGAGTGTCAACCTGCTGAATAAGACCACTCTTCATAACAACGATACGGGTACCCATTGTCATAGCTTCGGTCTGGTCGTGGGTAACATAGATAAAGGTAGTACCCAGTCTCTGATGGAGCTTAGAAATTTCGGTACGCATCTGTGCACGAAGCTTAGCGTCAAGGTTGGAAAGCGGTTCGTCAAGAAGGAATACCTTAGGTTCACGAACGATTGCACGACCCAAAGCAACACGCTGACGCTGACCACCGGAAAGAGCCTTCGGTTTACGCTCAAGAAGATGCTCGATATCGAGGATACGTGCAGCTTCTTCAACACGACGACGGATTTCGTCTTTAGATGTTTTGCGAAGTTTAAGACCGAATGCCATATTGTCGAAAACAGACATATGAGGATAAAGAGCATAGTTCTGGAAAACCATTGCAATATCACGATCTTTAGGAGCAACGTCATTTACAAGACGGTCACCGATGTATACTTCACCATCTGAAATTTCTTCAAGACCTGCAACCATACGGAGAGTGGTAGATTTACCGCAACCGGAAGGACCTACAAGAATGATAAATTCTTTATCCTTAATTTCAAGGTTGAAGTCAGAAACCGCTACTACACCGCCCGGATACTTTTTGTAAACGTTGCGCAGAGATAAACTAGCCATTGTTTTAGGACCTCCTAAGAAAAATAAACATAATTTTAATACTAAGTTATTATATCAAATTGTGGTAAAAAATACTATAGTTAAAATAGAAAATCTTAACATACACATTTTGGTTATATTGCATATATTTTATACAGTTTTTGCTTTATATAAGATCTTCGGGAGTGATTTCAACATATTCTCCGAATTTTAAATTGTGGCTTAAAGTAAACCTACCCATTCGCTCTCTATGAAGATTATTGACACCTGCACCAAATACACCAAACATTCTTTTAATCTGATGGTATTTACCTTCTGTTAAAATTACCCTTGCAATATTTTTATCTATTTTCTCGCATATTGCAGGTGCGCAAACTTCTCCCTGAACTAAAGTTACACCGTTTTTAAAGCCTAAAATCATTTCGTCATTTACTTCGGTATCAAGTTCAACAATATATGCTTTTTCAATATGGTGCTTAGGGCTTGTGATGTTATGTGCAAATTCACCGTCGTCGGTAAGAATAATAAGTCCTGTGGAGTCCTTGTCCAAACGTCCTGCAGGAAAAATATTACGCTTTGAGTATTCCTGCGGCAGTAAATCAACAACTGTTCTACAGTTGTTGTCATTAGAAGCCGAAAGTATGCCCTTTGGCTTATTCATCGCTATATAAACATATTTTTTGTAGAATATAGCGCGGCCGTTCACACAAACAGATGCAGTATCATCAATTTTTGCATCAGGCTTTATTATAACAGTGCCGTCCACACTTACCTGTCCTTTAAAAATCATTTTCCGAATTTCACTTCGAGAAAATAATGTTTGTGTGGAAATAAATTTATCCAGTCTTATCTTTCCCATTTTTTCAAACTCTTTCAAAAACAAGATATATCATCAAAAGTTGTGCAAATATCTGCACATATAAGTTTATACTTGTACGTAAACAAATGTATTGTTTTTTCTTTGGCGGTATATGTATAAATCGTAATTGACTTCCCACTAAAAAAGGTTAAATCATAACCACTATTATTTATTAAATTATTGTACTCTGTGAGTGCATCGTCGAATTCAAAGGGAATAAAAACCTCTTTAACCGTAATAAGCTCTGCATCAGCATAGCCCTTCGAATTTATATACTGATTTCGCTGATTTTCGGTTTCTAGATAAATATTTACCGTACTTTGCGCTGTTACGGCAAGTAAAGATGAACAAATAAGCAAAACAACTAAAAGAATTAAAGCGTATACTCTTGAAAAAACAAAATACACCTTCATACCATCACCAATAATATTGTATGGCAAATTTATATAAAATATTAATCAATAAGGCAAACGCAGTGTGCCGAAATACCCAGCATTTCACCTGTAAAACCAAGACCCTCTTCGGTGGTTGCTTTTACACTGACAAAATCAACCTTGACATTAAGGATTTTTGCTATAGTTTCTCTCATTATTTGTATATAAGGCGCCAGTTTTGGTTTTTGTGCAATAACGGTTGCGTCGATATTTACTATTTTGTAACCTTTATTTTGCAATAACTCATAAACCTTAGCAAGTAATACCTTACTGTCAATATCCTTAAACTCATCTGAGTTGTCGGGAAAAATATGGCCGATATCCGATAGAGCCGCCGCACCAAGCAAAGCATCACACACAGCGTGTAAAAGTACATCGGCATCAGAGTGACCTAAAAGTCCTTTTTCAAAAGGTATTTGAACGCCACCCAAAAAAAGCGGTCTATTTTCACAAAAGCGGTGAACATCATAGCCGTGTCCTATTCGCATAATTCTTCCTCCCTTAATATAAATTCAGCAAGTTTAAGGTCATAAGGAGTGGTGATTTTTAAGTTTCTTTCTTCGCCCTCTATTATTTCAGTTTTATACCCTGCTGCCTCCATAAGTGAAGCATCGTCGGTATATGCTTCTTTGTTTTCGCAGTTTTCAAGTAAACTTAAATATTTATTTAGGTTTAGCGACTGAGGTGTCTGCACTGCAAAAAGTT
>JAZNQX010000047.1:0-1920 GCA_045590395.1 Acutalibacteraceae bacterium | reverse complement strand
GGAATTGTCACATTTATAGCCTTGAAAGCCTTTTTGCGCATAAAGACGTCAAGCTCATTTAAGGTAAGCTCTCGAAGTTCATAATCATAATCTGCAAGAAAACCGTGCACCTCTTTTGAAAAGCTGTGGCCAAGTTTTTCTGCTATCAAACCATATTCCATAAGCTTAGTCCTTTAAATAATCGGTGCCGAATCTTGTGGTGAGAATATCGGCAAGGGTAAAAGCGGTAATACTGTCTACCACAACACGCGCTCTGTGTACTATGCAGGGGTCGTGTCTGCCTTTGATTTCGATTTCGGTGTTCTCATTTTTGTTAAAATCAACGGTTTCCTGCTTTCTGGCTATTGAGGGAGTAGGCTTAACGGCGCAAGAGAAAATAATAGGCATACCGTTTGTAATTCCTCCGTTTATACCTCCGTTATGGTTTGTTTTGGTAACAATCTTGCCGTTTTCCACTCTGAAGCTATCATTTGCTTCACTACCATACATGTCAGAAATTTTAAAGCCATCGCCAAACTCAACGCCCTTAATGGCAGGTATACTGAAAAGCCCGTGTGAAAGCATACTCTCTACCGTATCAAACCAAGGCTCACCCACGCCTGCAGGCATACCTACAACTACCGTTTCAAGCAAACCGCCTACGCTGTCAAGGGCATCTCTTGCCCTTAAAATTTCGTTTTTCATTTCTTCCCCAATATTATCGTCTAAAACAGGAAAAACCTTATCATTTAGTTTCTTTATATCGTCATAAAAGCAGTTGAATTCTCTATCCTTAACGCCTGCAAGCTTCTTTATATGTGTGCCAATACTAATACCTTTTTTATTTAGCGCATATATAATAATTGCGGCTGCGGCAACTATTGCCGCTGTAATTCTTCCGCTGAAATGACCGCCTCCTCGACGGTCTTCATAACCGTGGTATTTAGAGAATGCAGCAAAATCAGCATGTCCGGGACGAGCTTTGTTTTCAATATCGCTGTAGTCCTTGCTTATTTTATTTTCATTTTCAATTACTATGCAGATAGGTGTACCTGTTGTTTTACCGTTATATACACCGCTTAAAATTCTAAACTCATCGGCTTCGCTTCGCTTTGTGGAAATATCACCTGATGGACGTCTGAGAGTAAGCTGATGACGGATAAAATCTTCACTTACCTCTATTCCCGGAGCAATTCCATCAAGCACAGCACCAATAGCTTGGCCGTGGCTCTCGCCAAAAAGCGTTAAAGTAATGTTATTGCCGTATACATTCTTCATTTACAAAACTTCCTTCATTTTAAGAGCAAGTTCGCTAAAGGGAACTTCGTTCATAATAAATTCGCCGATTTTGTTAACGGTTATAACCGTTATCTTATCTCCCGACATTTTTTTATCGTGGCTCATGGCCTCTATAACTCTATCGGCACTGCAATCAATTTTGACAGGTAAACCGATTTTTTTAAGTACCCTTATCAGACGCTCTCTGACTTCACCCGAACACATAGGAAGCATACCAACAGCAACACATTCGCCGTGATACCAGTTTCCCATTTCGTTATCAGACTCTATTCCGTGAGCAACAGTGTGTCCGAAATTCAGTATTTTTCTAAGTCCCGATTCTTTTTCATCAGCCTCTACAACACTTTTTTTAATACGAAGTGAAGCCTCAATTATCTTATCAAGGTTTTTATTTATATCCTGTGTTTCAAAAAGGCAGAACAACTCCTCATCGCTTGTAAGTGCCATTTTAACCGCTTCGGCAAGACCGTTTGCAATTTGTCTTTTTGGCAGAGAGGAAAGCACATTAGAGTCAATAATAACCTTTTTAGGCTGATAAAAAGCGCCGACTATGTTTTTATAGCCGTGAAAATCTATTGCCACCTTGCCGCCTATTGAAGAATCCACCTGAGAAAGAACGGTTGTCGGGATATTATAAAAATC
>JAZNQX010000046.1:0-2795 GCA_045590395.1 Acutalibacteraceae bacterium | reverse complement strand
ATTCTACATATTCGTAATTAGTATAATTACAAACTATTCCATTATAAATATATGTTTTTGAAAATATAGCACCATTTATGACAGTAATAATTACTATAATAGCAATAACAATTGAGTCGAAAGATAAAATTTCAAAAAATTTCTCTGTTTTTACAAAAGCGTTAATAATAAAATCGCCAATGAAAACAAATAACAACACTAAATAAACTGCAGTTGGACTGGTATTTTCATATACATTTCTGTCAACATCTTGAATATTCATAGCTACAATTAGAAAAATGCTTATTAATATGTCTAAAATCGCAGAAATCGTCCTTATAACAGTATCTGCATTTTTGGGTTTTTCGGAAGATAGGGGTTCATTAGCTGCTCCATTTTTATCGTCAATAACTGGTTTTTCAATTTTATAACCACAGTATTGACAATATTCGCTGTCTTCTGGTAGTTCATAATTACATTTATTACAAATCATTCAGTTCACCATCCCATATTTTTTGACCGCATTTTCTACAATAATTACTATTTTCTTTAATATCACAACCGCATGCACGACAAAATTTGGGTTGTGTTTTTTTATTATTTATATTGTCCGAATTTACACTATCCTCTTTTTCAATTTTAAGTTCATCGTTTTCTTCATTTTCATCCTTTTCGCTTTTAGCCAACTTTCTTGCTGAAATATCACACAAAACAGGAAAAAGAAATACACAAACGTCGTTTATCCAAAGCAATATACTACTAATCGTAGCGCCAACATCTTCTCCAAAGTAAATTTTTGCATATTGCAGACTCGGTTCATCTGAATATAATCCTGGAATAAAAAACATTGCCTGTAATATCCAGTTTAATAAAAAGAAAGGAACAATAATTATTGAATATACCTTACCTTTTTTGTTATAAAGTGATTCAATAATTAAAAATGGAGTAACATATGCAACAATTAATTGAATGCACATATTAATTATAATCATCATAACAATTCACCTCAAAATCAATTATACACCGCTTAAATCAAAATCAGGAATATACGACTTTTCTGCGCTTGTCATTTCTTGAATATACACATTTTGAATATTCTTTTCAATGGCGTAATTTACTACTTTATCATACTCACGCTGAGTGATTTTGCGGTTAATTTCTTTAAACTTTTCAGCCTTTGCCATAGGTGTATACTGTGACATAAGACTTAAATAGGCATTGGGGGTATTTTCACTAAACCAGTCAATAATGCTTTTTGCTTCATTAGTACCCATGGGCAATATTAAATGGCGAAGGATAATCCCCTTTTGCATAATACCGTTATCATTAAATACCGCATTTTTATTTAATTCGTATGCGGTTTTAATACTTTTTGAAGCATATTCAAAATAATCTTCACAAAGGCTATAGCGTAAAGATTTTTCCTTTTGTTTATACTTTAAATCAAAAAGATAAATATCAAAAATATTTGCCTTAATAATTTCGGGCAGATCATAACCTGAACTATTATAAACCAGTGGAATTTTAGGCTTATAAATTTTCAGTGCCTCTTTTATTGAATAAATAAAATGTGTTGGATTTACAAGGTTAATATTGTGTGCGCCTTTGCTTTCAAGCTCGGCAAAAATTTCTGCAAGGCGGTAAGGAGTTATTGCCTTACCAAAACCGTTATGGCTTATAGGCTCATTCTGGCAATATACGCATTTAAGCGAGCAACCGCTAAAAAATATAGTACCTGAACCGCAAGTGCCGCTAATACAAGGCTCCTCACCAAAATGCAGTGATGCTCTTGCAACAACGGGAAAAAGCGGCATTTTGCAAAAGCCACCTATATTTTCATTTTCGCTTCTTTTTGCGTTACACCTTCTCGGGCACATTCTGCACAGCATTTTCATCCTTCTTCTCTGCAGCCTTAATATCTACAATTCTTTTCTTTACAATAAGGTCGTCATAGGTCTTTTTAAAAGATACTCTGCCGATATACATTCTTTTACAGTCAGTACATCTAAAATTCGCCGAAAACCAGCCGTTACGGTATTTCCAGCCAGTAACACACTTGGATACCTTACCGCATTTATCACATTTAAAAACGAGATTTTCAGGCTTTATGCTATCGTCCTTAATATTAGAAAGGGTATATGACTTAAAGGTAAGACGGCGGAAAAATTCGGGATTTGCGGCGTCTTTAACATACCTCTGCATTTTTTCGCTGTTATAAAAACGGCGAAGCAAAGCTACAGACAAAAGACAGTCATCTTTTGCCTGATGAAGTTCAAGGCCTTCTGCCGAAATTCCAAGCATTACAGCCGCATTAGCAAGAGAAATCTGAGACTGGAATTCATAACCTGCCTCCCGCATTTCGTTTTGAACATAGCTTTGAAGGTCGGCATATTTTTCTATGCGAAATTTGGTAGACGGAGTAAGCAGATATTTACAGTTTTCAATAATGGTATATAAATCACTTGTACTCCAGGTCATAGTCAGGGTGTTCTTCCCTGCCCATTTATTATATCTTTCTACCGCTTCGCTAAGCGGCACACCCGCGCGCATCATATCATTTGTAATTCCGGTAAGCTCCACAAAACGCTTGGTCAGTTTTTTAGACAGGCGGCTTCTTACAGTAAGTGAAAATGTATCGATAATTTGACAATCGTCATTCAGCTTTACCGCACCTATTTGTATTATCTGATTAACAAAACGCTGACTTTTAACGCTGTATGCGCTGTCCCACTCAAGATCAAGTATTATAATATTCATTACTTTTTATTTCTCGATTCCGCTTTCATTCTCAGTTCTTTATTAAGAATTCTTTTTCT
>JAZNQX010000045.1:0-9449 GCA_045590395.1 Acutalibacteraceae bacterium | reverse complement strand
CCCCCGAAATATACGCAGCTATTTGCGAGGCCGACTGTACCGAAATGGTCAAAAACTTTTTTAAGGAAATAAGAAATGATAAGTAAAAAACAAATTGAAAATATTGTTGGCGAATGTGGGGTTTGCGCCTTTGCCGATATTAAAGATAACCTGCTGCCCTGCCGTAAAATAAAGGAAATTCCAAAGAACGCCAAAAGCGTTGTTGTTTTTATCTTTCCTTATAGGGTAAAAGAGGAAAAACCCCTTAATATCAGCCGCTATGCCGCCGTTTGTGTTTATCATACTGTAGTGCAAAACATCTTGGAAAAGCATTGTGAAAAAATAAGAAAAGCCTTTCCTCAAAACGTTTTTGTGCCTTTTTGCGATAATTCACCTATTCCCGAGGTTTCTGCCGCCGTTAAAGCAGGGCTTGGAGTGAAGGGCAAAAACGGTCTTTTAATAAACGACCGTTACGGTAGCTTTGTTTTTATCGGTGAAATTGTTACCGACCTTGAAATTGAGTCTACTAATTTCGATAGAGTTTGTTTAAACTGCGACGCCTGTCTTAAAGCCTGTCCTATGATGCTTTGTAAAGAAAACTGCCTTTCTGCTTTAACTCAGCAAAAGAAAGACTTTACTGAGGAGCAAATAGAACGCTTCAAAAAGGGTAATAGTATCTGGGGCTGTGATATTTGTGGTGAAATCTGTCCTATGAATAAGGATAAAGAGCTTACATATATAAAAGAGTTTATAGAAACCTATAGAAACAGCTATACCTCGGGCGAAGACACCACGAACCGCCCATATATGTGGCGCGGAAAGGAAATAATAGAACGAAACGAAAAAATAGGCTCTAGGAGCTAGACCCTAGTTCCTAACAACACTGTCGTTCCATAACTAACCAGCGTAGCGGCGTATAGCGCCGCAAGGTATAGGAAATCCCCTTGTATAAAGGAAAATATTGATGAAAACAGGGTGGCAAACCCTATGGCGCAAAGTATAGGCAAAAGAATAATGCGGAAAAACCGCGGTTTTATCCCCGTTACCGATAGAAGCTTACCCACATTAAGACTAAAGGTTAAAAGGTTGCTTATATACATTATATATATAAAGGCGGTTATGCTGTAGCGCGGCACAAATATGTAAATCAGCACAATTCTTGACAATGAATCAATAAGTGCACCTTTAAAAGCAAATACCTGACGGTCAAGCCCCTTTAGTATTCCGTCGGAAATGCTGTCAAGGTACATAAGGGGTACAAGGGGCGATAAAATCCTTATAAAAAACCCCGAATCGCTGTCAGAGTATATAAACTGCCCAAGCCTTTCCCCCGAAACGAAAAATAAACATCCGAAAACAACACCCATAAGCCAGGTTGCCCCCAAAACCTTTTCGGTGTTGTTTTTTATTATTTTAGGGTTTTTAAGCACCATCGCCTCGCTCATTTCGGGTATAAGCAGTGACGAAAAGGCGTTAAGTATGGACGACGGAAAGAAAAGTACAGGTAGCGCCATGCCCTTTAGCGCCCCAAAAGCCGATAATGCCGCCGAATAACTGAAACTTGCCTTAGATAACGCCTTTGGCATTATAATGTTTTCAATAGTCCTGAGTACCGTTGTGAAATACCGCCCTGCCGTAATGGGAGAGGCTATGTGTAAAAGCTGTCTGTATCCGCTAAACTGCTCACTGTTGCCCTCAAACCGCGTTCGCCGTAGGTCAAATCGGTAACATATATATGTATATAGTAGTGATACTATCTCGGCAATGGTGTCACCTGCCATAACCGCCGCAACACCGCCGCCAATACCGTAGCGGGAAAACTTATTTACCAAAATTATGCAAAGTCCTATTCGTACCGCCTGCTCTATAAGCACTGCCGAAGAATTAACGGTAGCGTTGCGCCGCGCCGCAAAATATCCCTTTAAAACACAGGATACAGCCATAAAGGGTAGCGAAAAGGCGAAAACACAAATAGAAAAAGCGGCTCTGCTGTCGCTGAGAAGCTTTTCGGCGATAAACCCCGAACCGAAAAGAAGTATAATAAAGGTAATAAAAGCAATGCCGAGGGAAAGGGTAAGACTTCTTCTTAAAATTTTATATAGCCCTTCCCTGTTACCAAGAGCGAACTCTGTCACACAAAGCCTTGTTACAGCCACCGTTATTCCCGAGGCGGCAAAGGTAGCTGCCAGAGTGTATACCGAAAACACAAGATGATAAAGGCCGATACCCTCACTGCCGATAGAGGAAGCAAGCCAGACCTTGAAAAATATACCCAAAACACGAAGAATAGTCCCCGTCGCCGTCATAATGGCGGCGTTTTTAATAAATATAGTCTTTTTCATATATAAACCACCGGTATATATTATGTAAGTAAAAGAGGAGATATGAAAGAGGCTTATTAAACTGTCCGAAGGACAATATAACGATGCGAAGAATCATATAACTGCTTTAGCATATAACTCGCGTGTAGCGCGAATATAACTGAGGCGCTTGTGCCTCCCCCTAGTTCCTAGCTCCTAGTTCGGTGGCAGTTGCCGCCGAACTACCATATATTGTATATTTATAGCTACTTTATGAAAAACTGAAAAAATTTTCAAAAAATTTTGTAAGAAATATTAAAAAAGTCGTTGACAAACTCAAAATTTTGTGTTACACTCACAGTGTAAAAATATCTACAAGGAGAGTTGTAAGATGAAAAAACTTTTAAGCATTTTACTTGCAGCATGTATGCTGCTCACTATGCTCAGTCTTCCTGCAGTAGCAGTTGAGGCTCAAGCAGAAGGTGATACTTATGAGTATTTTAAGTTTCCCTTCAATGGAGACCCCGGATATACCGGAGACAAATGTTACTATGGTCTTTTAAAAGACGATGGTTCTGCTGATGCTTTTTGGCAACCTATTCGTGTTTCAGATGGTTCTGCTGCCATAAAAGTTGAAATGAAACAGGTTGATTACAATGGTGCAAGAGCCCTTCGTGTTCGTGTTGCCGGCGGTACCGCTGGTCAGGGTGTTACTATTGTTCCCAGAACAACTAACGCAGACGCAAGACTTCAGAAGCCCATTAAGCTTACCCCCGGTAAAAACTATGCTATCAACTATAACATAGACATTACCCGTTACGGTAATACAAGTACTTCTGGCCGTCTTATGAGTGAGGCTTATATTGTAGCTAACGGCAGCGCTGATAGTTCTGCTTCTTTGCCTAGTGCTTCAGCTATAACTGTAGATGTTATAAACAAATCCCCTGCTCCTGTTAGCGGAAAAGATATGCGTAGAGCAGCCTACTACTTCACCACTGCAGGCGCTACTAATTATAAGCTTCTTCAGGGTGATAAGTCTGCTTCTTCAAGCTCTGTAAATATTGGTGCTTTTGGCGGTCTTTATAGTTTTGCTCCTACCACCATTAATAAGTATACCAGTCTTGGTCTTACCCAAATGACCGGAACCATTACTTCGAACGGTAGCGCGGTTGCTTCTTCTAACAACGGTACCGGTAAGAAGACTATCCAAAAAAGAGAAGTTATGAACGCCCTTCCTGTAAGCGATGTTGAAGGTGACTGGAACGACCTTGCTGACTGGGGTATTACTCCTCGTATGGCATCCGATGGTCAGTTCACAGGTTTCTATAACTATGACTATCAAGCAAATGGTACAGACGATACATACACTGACCACTTTGGTATTACGTTGCCTACAAACTCTTCTGCTGAGTACATAAAGGTAGGCGAAGATTTCGAGGCTATGGCAGGTACCACTATTGAAAGCGGTGGCGAAACCTATGGTCTTGCATATAATGAATACTACATCTACGACCTTGAATACTACGATACCGATAACGGCGCTGTTAACTTTGTTAACGGTGACGATACCACAACCGTAGTTGGCGCAGTTAGCGAGACCGTTACTGCTCCTGCTGACCCCACCAAAACCGATATGGTATTCATTGGTTGGTACGACGCTGAAGGCAACAAGTTTGAAGCCGGCGCTACCTTCGCAGCAGGCGAACCCAAAACCTACACTGCTAAGTTTGCTGCTAACGCAGTTACCCTTGTTGACGATGTTACCATCGCAGGTAAAGATGTTCAGCTCAACGCTGTAAACTACATTAACGGTACTGCTGTAAGCTCTTACGCAGGCGAAGGTGCCTTAAGTGTTACCGATAAAGCTCTTGTTTTAACTGCTCCTCAGAGCAAAGAAATCGGCTCTACCTTTACCTCTTCAAAAGAGGCAGATTATATTATGTCGGCTTATCGTGGTGACTATCACGCTTATACCCTTGTTGGTGCTGACGGCAAACCCCTTGTAGCAGAATCCAATACTAACTATATTGTAAATATTTCCTATAAGCAGACTAAACCCGGCCGTCTTGGTATAAAGATTGGTTTCGGTAGAGATACTGCAAAAGCAACCACAGTTAACGGCGACCACTCTGCTATCGGACAGAATGGTACTGAGTTTAATGTAATTAACCGTGGTAACCGCGGTATCTATTACATCAACTTTGGCGCTGACGGCTTCCCCACTACCTATAATCAGGGCAGTAACGCTAACGAGTCAGTAGAGGCTAATGTTGATACTAAGGTTCAGACCTATTCATTTGGACTTAACTCAGGCGACCTTTCAAGCAAGATTCCTGAAATCAACCTTGTTACCGCTAACTACGGCGTAACCGGTAAGCTTGTTAGCACTTCTGAAGGAACAAGCACCTATGAAGTTGTTGGTGTTCCTGAGGTAGAAATCTACAGCATTCAGATAGTTAAGGTTGCAACCGGTGAAACCGTTGTAGCTTTCACTAACAACAACCCCGGCTATGGCGATTCTCTTGTATACAGAGCAGGTACTCCCGGCGCTGCTGTTGAAAATGTTCCTGCAAACTTCGAGGGCAAATGGTACAATTCTACCGCCAGCACTGCAGCTTCAAATACTTTCGATAATATGTATCCTGCTGCAACCAAAACCGTTTATGGTTATGCCTGCGTTCAGAATTATAGTGCAGAAAATGCCGCTTCTCTTCGTTCCTATGTTGGTACCAAGGGCTTCTCCATGGTAAATGTTGACGGCAAAGAAATGCTTCAGTACAAGACCTTAACTAATGACGAGTGTACTACACTGAATGCTGATAAGGGTCTTACCAACAAGACTGCAGCAGAATGGGCAGGTTACACCGACGACCAGAAACTTGCAATATATAATGAGTTCTATGGCAGACAGCTTTGGAATATGTATCGTCTGCCCGTTGCTGAAACTGTTGACGGTCATACCTATAAGGCTACCTTTACTTATAAGGCAACCGGTTCTATGGATATGAACCTTAGATTAACTCTTGGTAAGGAAACCAACGCTTCCGACAATGATGCTGACAACTTCCTTAAAGAAACAAAGACCATTACCGATACTAACGGCGAATGGACCACAGCAACAATTTTCTTCACCGTTGACCACAAGGCAACTGTTGTAGAAAATACCGCAGGTGCAGATGACACCTTCACTAAGAAGTCCAGCTACATCTTCCTCCACTTCTATGCTGTAGAAGAGATTACCGATGCAAGCTTACCTGATAGACTTGAAATCACCTTCAGTGATATCGCTGTTAAGGACCTTGGCGAAGTTATCGGTATCGAAGGCGCTTCCAAGCTCGAAGACAGTGCCGCTACCGAAGCAGGCAGTCAGGCTATGCGTGTATACTTCTCTTACGAGACAACAACAGGTAGCAATATCTTTGTTGACGACGTTGAATACACTGTAGTTAACCGTGGCTTCGTTTACAAGAACGGTGCTATCGATAGGTATACCACCAACGGCAATTATAATGCTGATATGAGAAAAGAAAACAGCATGATCGAGTCCGAAAAGACCAGCGGATTCAATACCGGTTGGGCTTACGATACCGAGAACAACAGACTCTGGTTCTCTAACTATATCGCAGGCTTCGATTCTACTATGCTTGATAACAAGATTATCGCTCGCGGTTATGTAACCTTCACCGATGGTACAAATACCTACACAATTTACTCCGATACAATTAATCGTAGTATTAATGGTATCAGCCACTTAATCGGCGACGATTTAGGCAATCTCTAATAACTAAACAAAAAGGAACTCAAAGAAATTTGAGTTCCTTTTTTTAGGCTCTAGGCTCTAGGGTTTAGGATTTAGGGTATAGCCCCTAGTTCCCACTTCCCTATTGAATTTTCCTAAACAAAGTATTATAATATAATAAATAATATTTTTAGGAGAAAAAAATGAAACTTGACCTTAAAACCTGTTTTCGTTTAGGACTGACATTGTTTATACTTTTTCTTGTGATAAGCTATTGGGACAAGGTGTCGGTTGCTGTTATAAGCGCCGCCGCGCCCATTATTATCGGCTTTGTCATTGCCTATCTCGTTAACATAATTATGTGCGCCTATGAACGCATATATTTTAAAAAGTCAAAAAAGAAATTTGTAAATAAATCAAGGCGCCCCGTTTGTATGATAGCCGCCTTTTTAACCGTACTTGCTGTAATTGCGCTGGTAATCGGCCTTGTTGTGCCTGAGTTTATTTCCTGTATTCAGGTGCTGATAGAAAAACTGCCCGGCGCTATTACCAAGGCTATTGAAAAACTGGGTAACATTGAATTTATTTCCGACGAAGTAATCACAGCTCTCAGCAGTATTAACTGGCAGAGCAAAATATCAGAGCTTGTAGGTATTGCTTCCACAGGTGTTACCAACCTTGTGGGTGTGGTAATTTCCTCTGTAACCGCCGTATTCTCGGGTGTTGTAACAGGTTTCTTAAGTCTTATTTTTGCAATTTACTTTTTGCTGGGCAAAAATAAACTCATTAATCAGTCAAACCGCGTTTTAAAGCACTATCTTGCAGAAAACTGGTATAGAAAAATCAAATATCTTGTTAAGGTGTTTAACGAAAGCTTCCACCGTTATATTGTGGGCCAGTGTATAGAGGCGGTTATCCTCGGTGTCCTCTGCACCGTAGGTATGTTAATACTTCGTCTGCCCTATGCAACAATGATAGGCGCACTTATCGCCTTTACCGCATTAATACCAATAGTCGGCGCATTTCTGGGGGCCGGTGTGGGCGCATTTATGATTTTGACCGAGGACCCACTGAAAGCCCTTATATTCATAATCTTTATACTGGTTCTTCAGCAGTTAGAGGGTAATCTTATTTATCCCAAGGTTGTAGGCACCTCAATAGGTATCCCTGCTATCTGGGTACTTGCCGCAGTAACCGTCGGCGGCGGCGTATTCGGCATACTGGGTATGCTTATCTTCGTCCCCCTCACCGCCGCAGTGTTCCGTATTGTGCGAGAAGATTTGAATAAAAAAGGCTCTAGGGTCTAGGCTCTAGGGTTTAGGATTTAGGCTCTAGGCTCTAGAAATTAGGGGATAGTATCCCTAGCTCCTAGTTCCTAACACCTAGTCCCTAAAAAAATCCCCAACTATTGTTGGGGAATTTTTTTATTCTTTAATTCTTTCCAGCCTTTGCTTTGCGCCGCTTGATGTTGTAAGGATAAGCACGTCGCCCTGCAGTTCGTAAGAAATTGTATTATAGGTAGCGCCGTCGATAATTGTTATAACATTACCTACAACAGAATATTTCATAAACTGCTCCTGCTTATTCAGAGAAATCTTCAGGTTTCCGCTTTCTCTGAAGTCATAAGAAGAATTTACATAACGGGTTGTACTGCTACCTCTTGTAATGGAAACAAGTGTCCATTTACCAAGTATAGGGCTATCAACCACCGCCGCCTGTGACGACGAGGCGGGGATGGAAGATACCTCGATATCGGTACCGCTACCAGATGCTTCGTGGAATTCACCGGGGTCTTCACAGCCACAAACAGCAAATATTAAAAGTAAGGAAAACAAAACACACAAAATTCGTTTCATATTATCACACCTCTACATATTCATATATATTTTAACATAAACTTTTCTAAATTTCAATTACTATTGTATTTTTCTTATAAATTTGGTATAATGTAAGTAACATTTAAAGAGGTGAAACACGTGGGAAAGGTTATAGCGGTAGTTAATCAAAAGGGCGGAGTAGGAAAAACCACCACCGCCGTTAATCTTGTGGCGGCTTTAGGTCTTGCAGGTAAGAAAACCCTGCTTATTGACTGTGACCCTCAGGGCAACTCTACCAGTGGCTACGGCATTGACAAAAGACGGCTTCAAAAATCTGCTTACGGGCTTCTTATCGGCTCTTATTCGGCAGAACACGCTATTATAAACACAAAGTTTACGAATGTTGACATTATTCCTGCGGATATGAACCTTGCCGCCGCAGAGGTGGAAATGGTGGATATTGAAAACCGCCATAATCAGCTTAAAATGACACTCGCCTCCATTATAGATAAATATGATTATATTTTTATTGACTGTCCGCCGTCCTTTGGGCTGGTACCTGTTAACGCTCTTGTTGCGGCAGATACGGTTCTGGTGCCTATGCAGTGTGAGTATTATGCTATGGAAGGTCTTTCCCAGCTTATGACCTCTATCCGTCAGGTAAAGCGGCTTTACAACCCCACCTTAGAGCTTGAGGGTGTTGTGCTTACTATGTACGACGGCAGACTTAACCTTACAGGTCAGGTTGTAAACGAAATAAAGAAGTTTTTGGGAAACAAGCTCTTTGCCACC
Organism: Acutalibacteraceae bacterium; assembly: GCA_045590395.1. Classification (GTDB taxonomy): domain Bacteria; phylum Bacillota; class Clostridia; order Oscillospirales; family Acutalibacteraceae; genus SIG607. Next base: position 822 of record JAZNQX010000045.1, on the reverse strand, counting down.
GCAATTCCCAGAGCGGTGCGTCTTTCCGAAGCTCCAAGCTACGGTATGCCCATTCAGTATTACGATAAGCGAAGCAAGGGTGCCGCGGCGTATGATAATCTTGCTAAAGAGTTTCTTAAAAGAAATAAATAAAGAGGTATTTTTATGGCAATAAAAAAAGGCGGTCTTGGCAGAGGCTTTGGCTCTGTTCTTGACGAAAACGCAATAGACAACGGCGGTCTTGTAGAGTTAGAGCTTAGCGAAATTGAGCCTAACCGCGACCAGCCCCGAAAGGATTTTGATGAAGCATCTCTAACCGAGCTTGCCGACAGCATAGAAAAGCACGGACTTCTTCAGCCTATAGTTGTACGCCCTCTGCTTAGCGGCAGATACGAAATAATTGCAGGTGAACGCCGTTGGCGCGCCAGCCGTATAGCAGGGCTATATCGTGTTCCCGTAATTATAAAGGCTATGGACGAGCAAACCGCCGCCGAAGCAGCGCTTATTGAAAACCTACAGCGCGAAGACCTTAATGCTTACGAAGAAGCCTTGGGCTATAGCGCACTTATAGAAAAATTTTCTTTAACCCAGGAAGAAGCTGCCGCAAGGGTAGGAAAGTCCCGCGCCGCAGTGACCAACGCTTTGCGATTACTAAAGCTTCCTGCCGATATACTTGCCTCTCTTAGAGAGGGCAAAATTTCAGCAGGCCATGCCAGAACCCTTATTTCTGCTGAGGGCGAAAAACAGCAGGAAATGTTTAAAGCTGCCCTTAGTGGCGCCTCGGTACGAGAGCTTGAGGCGATGCTTAAAAAGAAGGAAAAAGGCGAAAAGCCTACTCCTAAA
>JAZNQX010000044.1:0-3019 GCA_045590395.1 Acutalibacteraceae bacterium | reverse complement strand
AAAATGGCTAAACAGGAAAAAGTATACTGGCCCGAAAGTGAAGAGACCAATATTGTTCCCGTAGAAATTGTAGACGAAATTAAAGGCAGTATGCTGCAATACGGTATGTCTGTACTTGTGGGCCGTGCTCTGCCCGATGTCAGAGACGGTCTTAAACCCGTTCACAGAAGAATTCTTTATACAATGTATGAAAACGGCTTAACCCCCGAGAAAGCCTACAGAAAATGTGCCGACACCGTTGGTACAGTGCTTGGTAGATACCATCCCCACGGTGACTCCTCGGTTTACGACGCTATGGTAAGAATGGCTCAGGATTTTTCCCTACGCTATCCCCTTATAGATGGTCACGGAAACTTCGGTAATATTGACGGCTATCCCGCCGCTGCTTACCGATATACCGAGTCTAAAATGAACAGACTTTCCCTTCATATGCTTGATGATATTGATAAGGATACTGTTGATTTTGTTCCTAACTATGATGACCGACTAAAAGAGCCTACCGTTCTTCCCGTTCGCTTCCCACAGCTTCTTGTTAACGGTTCAAGCGGTATTGCATTTGGTATGGCTACCGAAATACCCCCTCATAATCTTGCTGAGGTTATTGACGGTATGTGCTGTCTTATAGATAACCCCGAGGCAGATTTATCTGAGCTTTGTGAGCATATTAAGGGACCGGACTTCCCTACCGGCGGGATAATTATGGGCAGAAGCGGTATAAGAGCCGCCTATGCAACCGGAAAGGGCAGAATTATAGTTCGCGGAAAGACCGAAATAGGGGAACTTTCAAACGGAAAATTTAGAATTATAATTACCGAAATTCCCTATAAAGTAAGAAAAAAGGACCTTGTTAAAAAGATTTACGACCTTGCCGCAGATAAAAGAATTGAGGGTATTGACGACGTTGTTGACTATTCAAGTAAGCGAGACGGCGGTATAAGAATAGTTGTAGACGTTAAAAAGGACGCTAATCCTCAGGTTGTTCTCAATAAGCTTTTCTCTTATACCGAGCTTCAGACAACCTTTGGTGCCAACCTTATTGCAATAGTTAACGGAAAGCCTCAGATTTTAACACTTAAGGAAATGCTGCAGAACAGTATTGACTTCCAGTGTGAAATTGTTGAGCGTAAAACCCGTTATGAAATGAAAAAGGCGGCAGAACGCGCCCATATTCTTGAGGGTCTTAAAACCGCCCTTGACTATATTGACGAGGTTATAAAAATAATAAGAAAAAGCGCCGATGTTGCCACAGCAAAGCAAAATCTTAGTGAGCGCTTTGGTCTTGACGATATACAGACCACCGCTATTGTTCAGATGCAGCTTGGTAAACTTGCTAACCTTGAAAAGCAGAAAATTCTTGACGAACTTGAAGAGAAACTTGCCTTTATTAAGGAATGTGAGGCAATACTTTCAAGTAAAGAGAGAATTCTCGATATTGTAAAGACCGAGTCATTAAACCTTAGAGATAAGTATTCCGATGACAGAAGAACCGAAATTTCTGCTGTTTCGGGCGAGGTTGATATTGAAGACCTTATCCCTGAGGAAGAATGTGTAATAACTAAAACCGTTAACGGTTATATTAAACGTATGGCGGTTGATACCTACGGCGTTCAGCATAAGGGCGGCAGAGGTAAAATGGGTATGAAGACAAGAGAAGACGATATGATAGAAAATATGATGACCTGTTCTTCTCACGACAATATTATGCTCTTTACTACCTATGGCAGAGTTTATAAGCTGAAAGCCTATGAAATCCCCGAAGCAACAAGCACAGCCTCTAAGGGTATGAATGTTGTTAATCTCCTTGCACTTCAGCCGGGTGAAAAACTGTCAATGGTGCTTTCCTGCGCTGAGGCAGATGACGACAGCTTTATCTGTATGGTAACCCGCAAAGGAACGATTAAGAGAACTAAAATTACGGAATTCCGTAATATTCGCAAAACCGGAATTATTGCTCTTGAACTGAACGAGGGTGATGAACTATCCTTTGTTAGCCTTACCGACGGTACTAAGGATATCTATGTTGCCACTAAGAAGGGCCGCGGAATCCGTTTTGAAGAATCTCAGGTTCGTCCTATGGGCAGAACTGCCTGCGGCGTAAGGGCAATTAAGCTAAGTGACGGCGACGAGGTTGTTGCAATGGATATATGCGACGAAAACAGCGTTCTTCTTACCGTTACCGAAACCGGCTTTGGTAGAAAGAGTCCTATTTCTGACTATAGAGTGCAAAGCCGAGGCGGTAAGGGTACTACTAACTACCGTACCGAAAAATACGGCGATGTTGCCAAGGTTATCTGCGTAGAAGAAGACGAAGATGTAATTATGATTTCCTCTGACGGTGTTATTATAAGAATACCCGTAAGCGAAATCAGTACCTTTGCAAGACCCTCAAAGGGTGTTCGTGTAATGCGTGTTGAGGACGGCGTAAAGGTTCTCTCTGTTGCAACGGCGGCGCATGACGAGGATGAGGTTAATGCCTCTCCCGAAGCCCCCGATGCTGATGCAGAGGAAAAAGGAGAGATAATAGCGGAGGATATTGATACAGAAAACGAGGAATAATAAATGTTTTATCCTACCGAATTTTATAGCGAAGAATATATAAAGGAATTAAAGAAAAAGGAAGAAAAAAGGCAGGTCAGAAAGGCCGCCAATCTGCTGGGTGTCGCCTTTCTTATAATGTCGGCAATAATGGTGCTGTGGAGTGTGCCTATAGGCGTTGTTGCAGGGCTGGGCATAGTGGATATAAACAAAATGTATGATGTTTTAAACGATACCACCGTTTTACAGGCATTGCAGATAGTAATATCCACTACCGCCTTCATTTTCACCTATTGGCTTTATGCCAAAATGATGAAATGCCGCGTAAGTGATATCTGCGCCTTTAAAAAGCCTACCGATAAAACCCTTGTTGCGCCTATGGTGCTGTTGGGGCTTGGTGTCTGCGGTCTTTCAAACTTCTTAACAAGTATAGCAGGTGGTATTTTTCAGAGCATGGGCTTTGAATATGAGCTTAATCTTCCCG
>JAZNQX010000043.1:0-1894 GCA_045590395.1 Acutalibacteraceae bacterium | reverse complement strand
TCCTATGTCTTCCGGCTTTACAGAAAGACAGATTCAGTTTATGACCGACCTTAATGCTACCATTCTTTGCTGTACGCCTTCCTACGCAGCTTATATTGCAGAATCCTTAAAGGAAATGGGCTACACCCCCGATAAAATACCATTAAAGGCAGGTATTTTCGGTGCTGAGCCCTGGACCGAGGAAATGCGAAGGAATATTGAAAACGACCTTGGAATAAAAGCGTACGATATTTATGGACTTACCGAGACCACAGGTCCAGGTGTATCCTTTGAGTGCTTTGAGCAGACAGGTATGCACATTAACGAGGACCACTTCCTTGCCGAAATTATTGACCCCGATACAGGCGAGGTGCTGCCTGAGGGTGAAAAGGGTGAGCTTGTGTTCACCTCTCTTGATAAAGAAGCTTTCCCCCTGCTTCGCTACCGCACCAGAGACATCTGTGTGCTTTCACGTAAAAAATGCTCTTGCGGCAGAACCTTTATTAAAATGGCTAAGCCTATGGGCAGAACCGACGATATGCTTATTATCCGCGGTGTTAATGTATTCCCCAGCCAGATAGAAACTGTACTTCTAAACGAAGGCTATCAGCCTAACTATCAGATAATTGTTGACAGAGTTGGCAACAACGACACCTTTGATGTTAATGTCGAAATGAACCCCGAACAGTTCACCGATACCGTAAGCGGAATTACCGCCCTTGAAAAATCTCTGGCTAATGCCATGAAGGTAATGCTGGGCATTAACCCCGCCGTCCACCTTGTACCGCCCAAGAGCATTACAAGAAGCGAAGGCAAGGCTGTGCGCGTAATCGACAAGCGTAAACTACACTAATAAAGGAGAAGTAACTATGTCTTTAAAACAACTTACTGTTTTTGTTCAGAATCAGCAAGGAGCCTTGGTTGAAATCACCGACACATTGGCAAAAGGCGGAGTTAACATCCGTGCTTTATCCATTGCCGATACTCAGGATTTCGGTATTCTTCGCCTTATTGTAAATGATACCGATGCCGCAAGCGAGCTGCTGAGTAATGAGGGATATCTTATTAAAATTACCGATGTAGTGGGTGTTAAAATTGGTGATGAGCCGGGCAAATTGTCTGGTGCTTTAAAGGTGCTTGATGACAATGCTATCAATATGGAATACCTTTACGCTTTTATGACACGCACCGAAAAGCACGCTTATGTAGTACTTAGAGTTGCTGATAATAAGAAGGCTGAAAATGCCCTTGAAGCCGCAGGCTTCCATATTATAACCGATGCAGATGTAAATAAACTGTAGTCTAAGAGTATAAAAACCACGCAGATTTACCTTGCGTGGTTTTATTATGCAATAAAAAAGCCCGTGCATTATGCACGGGCTTAAATTATATCAGGTTAATGATTAAAGAGCGAATCTCTTTTTGCAAACTACTGCAAGGCCAGCCATAGCAACAAGAGCGAATACAGAGAGAATTACAACGTTCATAGAATCGCTTGTTGCAGGAGACTTACCGTCGTTTTCGGGAATCTCTTCGTAGGTGATAACTAAGGTATCCTTAAGGTTAGCGGCCACAACGAGCTCGTCACCCTTGATTTCAGAAACAAGAGTTCTGCTGCCATCTGCATTTACCTTATATACCTTGAAGTTGGTGAATTCCTTCTTAGCTTCTGAAATATCAAGAGCATAAGTGATATCACCTTCAAGGTCATCAATGATGTTAGAAGCAAATACGAATTCAACCTCTACCTTACCGTCTTTTTCGTCACCCTTATTGATGCTGATATCAACATCCTCAGGGAGAATAGCATCTTCAGAGCTGATGGTAGCGCCGTTGCCTTCTATCTTGGTAGCAAGTTTTTCAAGGTCAACATTCTTCGTCTCTCCGCAACCGTTATAGCAAGGAACCTTAGCAG
>JAZNQX010000042.1:0-11245 GCA_045590395.1 Acutalibacteraceae bacterium | reverse complement strand
TCTGCAGACGAGGTGAAAAAACTTTGTGGATTTTAAGGCTTACAGGCTGTTTGATGGTTATTTTTTGCAGTGGCTTTATAGGGATAAAATCGGCCGCCGCCCTTAAGACAAGAGTAAATTTTATAAACAGTTTAATACTTTGTACCGATAAAATTTCACAGTACATAAAAATCGGAACAGCAGAAAAGGGTGAAATTTTAAAAAATGTACTCCCCGAATCTTTATACTATGAAAACGGTGAGATAAAAACCGATAAAAGCATAAAGATTACCGAGGAGGACAGACGGCTGATAGATGACTTTTTTGAGGGGCTCGGAATGGGAGATATAGAGGCGGAGAGAACCCGATGCCTTGCCTTTAAGGGCCTTTTTGAAAAGCAGCTTTATGACGCCGAAAAGCAGGTTTTAAGTAAGCATAAGCTTTTTTCGGTAGGCGGCTTTCTTGTAGGAATAATACTTTCGTTTATGTGGTGGTAAAATGGATGTTGATTTTATTTTTCAGGTGGCAGGTATCGGCATTATAGTTACGGTATTAAATCAACTGCTGGTGCGCTCGGGCAGAGAGGAACAGGCTATGATGACCACCCTTGCAGGACTGGTTGTGGTACTGGTTATGATAGTGGGTGTAATAGGGGATTTGTTTGATACCGTAAAAAGTGTATTCGGACTATGATAATTTTCAAAATTATAGGCATTGGCTTGGTAACGGTGGTGGCGGTGCTTATTATAAAGCCCTACCGTCCCGATTTTGCCTTTGTGCTTTCTGTAGCAGGGGCCGCGGCGGCATTTTTCTTTATTGTTTCGTATCTTGAGGGCTATTTTTCCATAATAAGCGGAATTCTTGCTGACAGCGGCATATCCCCCGAGTATTTTTCGGTGGCGGTAAAGGCGCTGGGGATAGGCTATATCAGTGAATTTGCTGCCGATTTAGCAACAGATTCGGGGCAGAGCGCAATAGCCTCTAAAATTATTTTTGCAGGTAAGGTGTGTATGCTTATTCTCGCCTTGCCCCTTATAAAAAATTTACTGGATTTAGCAACAGAGTTGGTGGGAAAGTGAAAAAAGCGGTAGCGGTAATTCTTATTATTTTTTTAAGCTTTGTACCGGTAAAAGCCGAAGAAATACATAAAGAAAGCAATATAGAGAAAATAGAAGAGGCACTGCCCGAAGACACCGAAAAAATATTTTCGCAGTACGGCTTTAGCACTTCAAATATCGGTGAAAAGCTTGATGCTGAAGGGTTCTTTTCGCTTATTGCCACCTTTTTTAAGGAGGGACTTTCAGGGGTGCTGTCGGGGGTAACGGCGGTAATTTCGCTTATCCTTCTTTCTGCCCTTATGACTGCTTTTTCAAAGGGAAAAATAAGCGCTACGGTGGATACGGTCTGTCTTGTTTCCTGCGCAACTGCCCTTACCTTTTCTATTTATGCCTGTATAGAGGCGGCACACCAGACTCTAATGGCGGTGTTTACCTTTGTTTCAGCAGCACTGCCCATATATCTCGGCATTCTTATTGCAGGCGGAAAAACCGCTACGGCATCTGGGGCAGGGGGCGTAATTATTACTTCCTGTCAGGTAATGTCGTATATCTGCACCTTTGTGCTATCCCCCATAATGAACGCCTATCTGGCGGTAGGTATGTGCTCTGCCTTTGCCGATAGACAAAGCGTAAATACACTTATGAATACGGTAAGACGGGCTAGCCTTTGGGTATATTCCTTTTGTGTCACTGTTTTTCTGTTTATTATAGGTACAAAATCGGTGGTGGGAAGCGTTACCGATAATCTGTCTTTAAAAACCGCAAAATTTGTGCTGGGAACAGCCGTGCCTGTAGCAGGCGGGGCGCTTAGCGAGTCGGCAACGGCGGTGGCGGCAAGTCTTAATGTACTGAGGGGCAGTGCAGGTATTTATATCATTATTGCGGTAATTGTGATTTTACTGCCCCTTATATGCTCTCTTATATGTTGGCGGTTTGCGCTTTTACTTATAAAGAATTTGTCTGATATTTTTTCCTGCACAAAAATTTCAGCTCTGCTTTTATCCTGCGAGGCGGTAATTTCTCTGCTTCTCGGCTTTGTGCTTTTAAGCCTTGCATTGCTTATAATTTCAATGGGAGTAATGGTGAAAATTTGAAAAACTTTTTTATGTCGCTCTGCTTAGTGCTCATAGCCTACGGCAGCGCAGGGTTTATTAAAAACGGTGGCAAAACCGCCAAAATGACCCACTTTGTTTTTGCTCTTTGTGTGCTGTGTTCACTTGTGTCAATTATTCCCACAATAGACCTGTCCATGCCGTCTTTTGAGAAAAGCGATACGGCACAGTTTACAAATGCCGAGTTATCCGGGGAGGTTTTTAAAGAAACGGTAAAAAATTTACTAAGAAGCCACAGCATTACCTTTAACAAAATAGATATAATATCGTCTAAAAATGATGACGGCAGCATAACTATAGATAAGATAATGGTAAGAGGAACTTCAGACCCACAAAAAGCAACAGAAATATTAAAAAGTAATACGGGAATAGAGCAGATAGAGGTGAGCTGATATAGATAAAATAAAAGATTTTTTAATCAAAATAACCTCAGGCAAAAAGCTTATGGTAATAGGTATTATAGGTATGGTGCTTATTGCCCTTTCCTCTTTTTTGCCCCAAAAAAGCAGTGATGCGGTAAAGGTAAGCGGTAATAGCGAAATAACCGCTACAGAGTATGAAGAAAAGGTTGAAAAAGAGCTTCTCGAAATAGTAAAGGAGATAAGCGGAGATAAAAAACCAAAGGTTTTTGTTACGCTTGAAACGGGAATAAGACGGGAATACGCAGGTGAAACAAAGGATTCTGCCAGTCAGCGCACCGACGGGCAGACAAACGAGGAAAGCGTTGAGGGTCAGGTAAAAACCATAACGGTAAAGACCTCTGACGGCTCTGAAGACGCCATAACGGTAATAGAGTATATGCCGCAGATAAGAGGTGTGGCAATAGTATGCAACGGCGCCGATAACGAAGCGGTGCGCCAAAAAATAGTAAGCGCCGTAACGGCGGCGCTGAATATTACATCAAAAAGAGTAAGTGTTACGGGAGGGCAAACACAGTGAAAAAGGGTAAAGTTTTTACAAAAGGACAAATAGGACTTGCGGTGATGGTGTTCGTTTTGGCAGGGGCAATCTGGCTTAATACCGAATATTCAAAAAAGCAGAACAACACAAAATATATGGGAGAAACCGCCCTTGTGGGAAATGAGTCGCAAGGGGAAAATGCAACAATGGTAGGAGCGCAGGTAGAGGAGGACTATTTTACTACAGCCGCAGCCGACAGAGAAAAGGCGTATAACGAGGCAGAGGAGCAAATAGCGGAATGTCTTAATAGCACCGACCAAGCGGTAAAGCAAAAGGCGGTGGAAATAAGCGAAACCATAGCCAAAAGAAAAACCGATGAAACGGCTATAGAAAATCTGCTTAAAGCAAAGGGCTTTGAAAAAAATCTTGTTATAATGGGAGAAGACAGCGTTACGGTGGTAATAGAGGGAGATGCTCCCACCGTTGACCGTACGGTACAGATACAGGACGCTGTACAGTCGCTTTGCTCAGTTTCTCTTGCCAATATAAAAATTGTTACGGTAAAATAGTTGAGAATTTTAAAATAATGTGTTATACTATTTAAAAATACAGGATTTAACTTCTAAGGAGGATATATAAATGGAAAGAAACAGTAATCTTACAATAAATGCAGAAGTGCTTGAGCAAATGGCAACGCTGGCTACTAAAGAGGTTGAGGGCGTAGCAGGTCTTGCGGATAACGGAATAGATATTAAAAATGTACTTAACCGCGGAAAATTATTTAAAGCGGTACATGTAACCGAGAAAAACGGCGCAGTTGCACTTGATATTCATATTAAGGTGGCTGACGGTGTTAATGTAAAGCAGGTTGCAGAGGCTGTGCAGGCAAATGTTAAAGAAAAACTGCAGAGTATGACAGGTAATGCCATTACCCGCGTTGATGTAACCGTTGCCGATGTAGAGCAGGCATAAAACTTAAATAAGGCTACCGACCGAAGTTTTCTTCGGTCGGTTTTTTCATATCTTCAGCCGATTTTTCATATATATTTCATAACGAATAAGAAAAAAAGAAGGTATGATAATAATGAAAGAGTTTTATCCTGAGGGAATTAAAAGAAACAAATCGGGCTATAGCGAGGCTTTTATCGAACAGGCCGCAGTCAGCGGTGAAATTCTTGAGGCGGTTGCCCTTCTTTGTGATGCAGAGCATAACCTTACGGTAGAGCTGGGCTCTATGAAGGGCATAATTAAAAGGGAGGAGGGCGCAATGGGTATAAAAGAGGGAAAAGTAAGGGATATTGCCCTTATTTCCCGCGTGGGAAAGAGCGTCTGCTTTACCGTAACAGGCTTTGAACAAACCTTGACGGGTGAAAAGATAGCAATACTTTCAAGAAGACAGGCGCAGGAAAAGTTTACCGATTATATGAAAGAAAATTTGCGCATCGGCGATATAATAGAGGCTAAAATAACCCATCTTGATTCCTTTGGCGCCTTTTGCGATATAGGCTGCGGCGTTGCGGCTTTGCTACCTATTGACTGTATCTCGGTTTCCCGTATTACCCACCCGTCAGACAGATTTTCTGTAGGTATGCGCATAAAGGCAATAGTAAAAGCCACCTCAAAGGACGGAAAGGTCACTTTATCTCATAAAGAGCTTCTTGGCACGTGGCAGGAAAACGCTGACCTTTTTTCTCCCCACCAGACTGTTTCGGGGGTAATCCGAAGCGTTGAGGATTACGGCGTTTTTGTAGAACTTGCCCCCAACCTTGCAGGTCTTGCGGAAAATTTCGAGGGCGCTAAGGTGGGCGACACCGCAGGGGTATACATAAAAAATATAATACCCGACAAAATGAAGGTAAAACTTATAATTATTGACATCTGCGAGGAAAAATATACGCCCGAAATCAATTATTTTTATCAAAAAGACCATATAGACAGGTTTGAATATTCCCCCAAAGAGTGCGAGAAAAAAATATTTACCGATTTTTGCGAGGATATATAAATCATTTTTGTTGACTTAAAGTGCAAAAAATGGTACAATGCAAGTGATTAAATATGACGAAAGAGAATTCCTTGAAATGAGAAAAATATTCGCCTTTATTCTTTGCATTAGTATTTTATTTGTTTCGAACATATCGCCTGTTTCAGCAATTACGACAGGCGTTGATGATGCTGTGCATGATGATATATTGGAAACTCTGTTTCCTACGCGCAAAGTTGACGATAACGTAATAGACGCAGGAACTATTTTTGAAGAAAAAATAAGTCTTGAACTGGGCAGTGTATCTGCTTCTCAGGGCGGAGAGGTAGCCCTTCCTTTAACCCTTAAAAAAAATGAAGGCTTTTCCCATATGGAATTGCACATAACCTATGACGTTGTCGCCTTAAAGCTTACCGGTGTTACAAGTTCTTTAGATGTAAGCTATACGGACAGTAACGGCTATGTTACACTGTATATTTCCAATACTGACCTGGATGAAGAGGATATGCCTCTTGACTATACTGCTCTTGGTGAAATAGCAAAGCTTAATTTTACTACCAAGAATGCTTCGGGTGTATATACTGTTGCTTTTAAGAGTTCGTCATATATTTTTAATTATAAGGGTAATATTTTAAATGACGGTTATACCGACGGTAAAATTACATTGCAGTGTAACCATACATATTCAGGCACCTATATTGTACTCAAGGAAGCAGGCTGTGAGAGTACGGGCCTTAAATACAGAACCTGTACCATCTGCGGCTACCGAGATAATGTGACCATAGCCGCTCTCGGTCATACAAACACAAGCGGTGAATGGGCTGTTTACAGACCTGCCGATTGTGTGAACGGCGGTGTTGAAGCGCTTTTCTGCGACAGATGTGACACGGTAATAGAAGCCCGCGTGACCTCTGCTATTGGTCACAGTATGGGCTGGGCAGTAGAAAAAGCTCCCACCTGTTATGAGGAAGGAATACGCACATATATGTGTATTATCTGCGGCGGCGAAAAGGGCGAGTCACAGTCTATAGCAAAACTTTCACATATTGCAGGAGAGGAAAAGGTTTTAAAGGAACCGACCTGTTCTGAAGAGGGTGTTTTGGCTACAGTTTGTCAAAACTGTCCCGAGGTTTTGTCCTCTACTCCGATACCTAAACTTACGCACGAAAATACAAGACTTTTTGTTGTTACAGCCCCAACCTCTGAGAGTGAGGGCGTAGGTGAATACCGCTGTATAGTTTGCGGTGAGGTAACCGAAAGCGTTATTTTTGATAAGGCTGAGGGTGTTATCCGCGCCGAAAAAGATGTTATCGCATATAAAGGCGATACCATAAAAATCCCTGTTATAATTGAGCAAAACAGCGGTTTTTCTTACGGTATTGTACGGGTAGGCTATGATGTAAACAGTCTTGATTTTGTTTCTGTAACAGCAGGTGATGTAACACAGGATATAACTGTGGGTACACTAGAGGTTGAGAACGGCAAAATAAATGTGCTTATTTGTATGAATGACACCGAGGTTCGTAAAAACGGCACTCTTTTCTATCTTGAGTTTACCGTAAAAGAAAATGCCGTAAGCGGTGTTATAGATATTTATTACGACCCAAACAATGACTTTGCCGATAAAAACGGCGACCGAGTTTTCTTTAATTTCGAAGATGTTAATGTAACGGTCAGAAGCAGTATGCTGGGTGATACAGACGGCGATAAAAAGGTGGATACCACCGACCTTGCAAAAATGAAGCTTTATCTTGTAGGTGCTGTGGATACAGTAAACGAGGGCGCAGACATTGATGTGAACGGAAAGGTCGATACCGTTGACCTTGCTCTCTTAAAGCTTTATCTGGCAGGCAGTATAACCCTTGAATAATTAAATATCCGCGCAAAATTGCGCGGATATTTTTTTTGTTCTTGCATAAATAGGTTAAATGTAATAAAATAATATAGCATATTAATTTTAAATAAGGTGATAGAATGTCAGAATGCACACATAACTGCAGTACCTGTTCGCAGAACTGCTCCTCAAGAGAAAAAGAAAGTCTTATTGAGCCGACAAACCAGCTTAATAATATAAAAAAGGTTATTGGCGTTGTAAGCGGTAAGGGCGGCGTAGGTAAATCTATGGTGACATCATTACTTGCCGTTGCTATGAAAAATAAAGGCAAAGAGGTAGCAATTCTTGATGCCGATATTACAGGCCCCTCTATTCCTAAGGCTTTTGGTATAAATGAGAGAGCAGAGGGAAATGAACTGGGGATTTTTCCTGCCGTAACCAAAAAGGGTATAAAGCTTATGTCCATAAATCTTCTGCTTGAGGACAGTAATGCGCCTGTTGTGTGGCGCGGTCCCGTTATTGCAGGGGCGGTAAAGCAGTTCTGGAGCGATGTTATATGGAACGATGTTGATTATATGTTTGTTGACTGTCCTCCCGGAACGGGCGACGTACCGCTTACCGTCTTCCAAAGCCTTCCTCTCAGTGGAATAATTATTGTAACCTCTCCGCAGGACCTTGTTTCAATGATAGTTAAAAAGGCGTATAAAATGGCAGAGCTTATGAACATTCCCGTGCTGGGAATAGTTGAAAATATGAGCTATATAGAGTGCCCCGACTGTAAAAAGAAAATCCGCCTTTTCGGTGAGGGTAAATCTCAGAGCATTGCAGAGGAACTATCTGTACCTCTTCTTGCCGAAATGCCCATAAACCCCGACCTTGCAGTAATGGTGGATAACGGCTGTATTGAAAATGCAGAAACTGCTACTCTTGAAAAAGCAGTGGAGGTTCTTGAAAAAATATAAGCAAAACGGCAGATTAAAGTAAAAATCTGCCGTTTTCTCTGTATAAAAGACTTGCAAAAAGTTCGTGTGAAAACTCCTCGGGGCAAATACACCGTAAATTTTCGGGCAGACTGACCTTAAAGGGATAGTTTTCGTCAAGGTGAATGTCGCAGGCTACGGGGGAGTTTGCGTATATGGGCAAGGCACCGCAAAGGCGGTATATTTCGTCTTCTTCCTCTTGGCTTAAAGAAAAGGGAATATACAACCTGTCTGACAGTGAGCAAAGGGCGATAAGCTCTTTTATATCGGGCTTTGAAAGGGCAAAATACACCGTTTTGCCCCTGCTTTTTTTTAAAAGATTTATAGCCGATTTTATTACCGCTTTTTTTCTGTATTCGCTGTCCTTTTGGCTGTGGCAGGTGTAAAGGGGAAAGGGGACAGCCCGTCTTAGCTTTTTCTCCGCCTTTTCCATACCCTTATGAGAATAAAGGGTATATACCGTAATTTCACCAAAAGCAGTATCGTATTGCTTAAAAAGTGCGGTATTGTTTTTAAAAGGGCGCCGTTTTTCCGTTATTTTGCGCCTTTTAAGGTGTTTTTTAACAAGTAAGCAAAGCATTATAAAACCAACCTTCTCTTGACAAAATCGGGGAAGTATATATACTAATATATATAAGAAACACTCTTTTTTCTTTACAAAAACTTATCTGTCGAAACGAGAGGTAATTTGATGAAATTATTAATGAAATTTCGCAAGACCATAATGTTTTTAATAAAGGTCGGCATAGTTGCGGCTATGACGCTGGGCTTTGTGAATATGCTGTATAACGGCTATAAGGATTTAGCGTATTCTGTGGGCAGTAACTATATAGTTATAGGCTCTTATATTTTAACGCTTACCTTGTTTGCCGAGCTTTACGGCGCCTTTAAAATAGGTGTTAACCGTTTGCATGAGGTTGTGTATAGCTTTTGCCTTGCGGCTATATTCTCCAATATCATACTTTATTTTGAACTTTGTCTGCTTGCGCGTGAAATGGTAAGCCTTGCTCCGTATGTTTTAGGCTTTGTTTATCAGATAATCGTGGCTTCAATTTGTGTAACCTGCGCCAACACCATTTATTTCCGCTTATACCCTGCAAGAAGAATGTTGGCGATTTTTGCCGACGACGAAGAGGGTACGGCCATTATCCGTAAGGTTTCAAAAATACCCGACCGCTTTAATATTGAAAAGGGTGTTTCGGTAAACAGAAGGACTGTTGAGGAAATAAAAGAACTTATTAACGACTACGAAGCGGTGTTGCTTTGCGACGTTGAAAAGGGCAAAAAGGCAGAACTGCTTCGCTACTGCTATGCAAAAAGCAAGCGTACCTATGTGCTTCCCTCAAGCGACGATGTAATTATAAGAAACTCCGACCAGATACAGATTTTTGACACACCTATTATGATGTGCAAAAACCGAGGACTCCGTCTTGAGCAGGAATTTGTAAAAAGAGCTATGGATATCTTTGTATCGGTGGTGGGCATTGTTATAACCTCGCCTATTATGCTGGTTGTTGCCGCCGCCATAAAGCTTTACGATAAAGGCCCTGTTTTCTTTAAGCAGAACCGCGTAACAAAGGACGGAAAGATATTCAATGTTTTAAAATTCCGCTCAATGATAGTTGATGCCGATAAGGACGGTGCCAAAAAAGCGGAAAACGACGATGACAGAATCACTCCCGTAGGCAAAATTATCCGCCCCTTCAGAATCGACGAATTACCCCAGTTTTTCAATATTCTCTTTGGCGATATGTCCCTTGTGGGCCCCAGACCCGAGCGAGTTGAAAACGTTTACGAATATACCGAAAAATATCCCGACTTTAATTTAAGACACCGTGTAAAAGGCGGCCTTACAGGATATGCGCAGATTTACGGTAAATATAACACAAGTCCTGAGGACAAGCTGAAAATGGACCTTATTTATATTGAACAGTATTCAATTTTCCTTGATTTCAAGCTTATTCTTATGACAATAAAAATACTGTTTATGAAGGAGAGCACCGAGGGCTTTGATGCAAAGGCCAACGCTCACCTTAAAGCAAGCGAGAGAAAGGAAGAAAAAGAATGAATTTTGATGCAACACTGGTAGTAATGGCGGCAGGTATGGGCAGTCGTTTCGGCGGTCTTAAACAGCTTGAGCCTATTGGTAAAAACGGCGAGGTTATACTGGACTTTTCGGTATACGATGCTATTGAGGCAGGTTTTAATAAGGTTGTTTTCGTTATAAAACACGAAATAGAGGAAGATTTTAAGCGTCTTGTTGGCGACAGAATAGCAAAAAAGGTAAAGGTTGACTATGTTTTTCAGGAAATAGACGCTCTGCCCGAAGGATACTCTGTACCGGCTGACAGAAGCAAGCCTTGGGGAACAGGCCACGCCATTCTTTGCTGTAAGGATGTTGTTGACACCGCCTTTGCGGTAGTAAACGCTGACGACTATTACGGCAAAACCGCCTTTAAAAAGATGTATGATTACCTTAAAAAGCAGGACGGCCGTTATGCTATGGTAGGATTCAGACTTGCCAATACCCTTACCGAAAACGGTACCGTTTCCCGTGGCGTTTGTACCGCCGAGAACGGACTTCTTACCGATATAGTTGAAACCACAAAAATTGATGCAGAGTGCAGATATACCCTTGACGGCGAAAACTGGATACAGATGTCCCCCGATACCGTTGTTTCAATGAATATGTGGGGATTTACCACCGATATATTCGGCTATTTAAAGGACGGATTTAATGAGTTCTTAAATGAACAGATAAATGTTCCTAAATCCGAATATTTCCTGCCCAGCGTTGTTGACACCCTTATTAAAAGCGGTGAAAAGCAGGTCGCTGTTTTGGTAGCAGAGGATAAGTGGTACGGCGTTACATATAAAGAGGATAAGGACGCGGTAGTAAGCGCTATTGCAGACCTTATGGATAAGGGACTTTATAACGGACTTTAATTAAAGAGCGGTGAAAATTCACCGCTCTTTATTTTTTAAAAAAATTATGCAAAAGTGCTAAAAGTTTAATTGACAAACCTTGATATTTGTGGTAAACTCTAAACAGTTACTATAGGAAGGTGTTTTTATATGAAAAAGTTGGCTTGTATATTACTTAGCGTACTTATGCTTTTAACTCTTGGCGTCAATGCTTTTGCCGCAGTTGAGGGTGAAGATGATGCAAATCTTAATACTGAACAGATTTTAGGCTCTGGCTCTCTCGGCGGAGAGGTTGATGACGGAGAACTGGGCGCAGGTGACATTTTCGGATATCCTACCGTTAAAATAGAAAACACAACTGCATATCAGGGAAAAAGCGTTACTGTTGACCTGGTTATTACCGAAAACCCCGGCTTTACCGATATGACTGTTGCTATTGCAGGTACAGGTCTTACCGTTACTGCTGTTGCAAACGG
>JAZNQX010000041.1:0-5579 GCA_045590395.1 Acutalibacteraceae bacterium | reverse complement strand
CCATGTTCTGTCATCGGCTGACATATACCCATAGGTTTTAATCATAGTGCCGTTTTTGTATACAAATTCAAGATTAGTTGAAGCACCGTTTGCATATGTATACTCATATTCATCATTACCTATTATTGCATAGTCAAGCTGATTATATAGGTTATACCAGTAGCTTTCAATAACCGTTCCGTTTTTAGCTACAGTACTTATATTACCGTAGTTATCATAGGTATAGGTATATACATCTTTACCGTTATTAAAGGTTTCAACACGTGCAGTATCCTGTCCGTTAGTACCCTTTTGGTAGGTATAGGTGGAAGTACTGTTAATGTTATTAAGGGTTCTGCCAGTAAGTCGGTTAAAGGCATCATATTTATAGCTTATTGAGTCTGCTCTGTCGCCTATTGTATTAGTAAAGCTTTTTATTTCGCCTATATTACCGTACAAGGCGGAAGACTGAACAGTTTTATTTAAAATACGTGTGCTATAACTGTTAACACGGTCAAACGCGTCATAACCTATATTTTTCCAGGTGTTATCAGACTTTTTAACCTGAGTTATTCTTCCAATTAAATCATAGCTATACTGAGAGGTAACACCGCTAAAGCCGTCCTTTAATTTATATACGTTACCGAACATATCATACTCATAGTCAACAGTTGCAGACTTTACAAGTGTACCTGTATTGCTATTATCGGTATATGTTTTCTTAGTAACTCTATAATCATCATCATAGGTATAGCTTATACTGTCGGAATTTCCGTAAAGCATCTGTGACACAAGGGAAGTATTTCCCACATAACTATACTGTGCCAGAACGTTGTTACCCACGCTGATTTTTTTAGTATTACCAAAGCTATCATAGTCGAAAGCATAGGTCTGTGTACCGTAGCCTGCCACAACACGTATGGTAGACAACAGGTTTTTGTCATTATAATTATATATCGTGCGCATACTGTCAGTAACGCTATACGACAAACGGTTACGACTGTCATAATTATTTTCTACACTTCTTGCGCCTGTCTGCACCTTTGAGACTCTGCCAAGGCTATCGTAGGTATAGCTTGTAGTAAGACCTGTAGCATTATCGGTGGTTGACACAAGCTGAGTACCGTCTTCATTATAAACAGCCGAGGACGAGGAATACAGCACCTCTTCAAAGAACATATAACAGCCGAAGTGCCCCATATAAGTACTTGCATAAACATTATCTGATATCCAGGCGTAAATGTAAGTAGCCGCATCAGCCTTTGGATTAATAGATATGCTGTACCTATCAGTTGCGCCGACAACATCTGTTTCATGCACATTTATAGCAAATAGCTGTGAATCAGCCCCTGCAGTATACTGCTCTAATGTAACACTGTTACTATCTGAATTATAACACATTGCCAGATTTGTATCAACTACTTTTATATGATAATAATCTGTATCACTATACTTCTCAACTAAAAACTTAGTTGCATTTTCCTGACCGGTCTGAACACCTATACTTGAGCCTGCTGTAAGATTTGAAGCCTTAAAATATCTTCCGTCATTAAAACCGCGTATAGCATATATAGCTTTATCTTTAATGACAGGCTTTTGGTCCTTTACCGCACTCTCTTCAAAATACCATATTTGGCTATTATTACCCTCAACTATCGGAGAAAGAAGCAGTGCTACGGTATTTGACCAATTTTCTTCCTCATTTGTTATACAAAGCTGTTCGTTAAGCTTAGAAACGATATGATAACCACCGTTTAAATTTTTTACAAGCTTAAATTTAGCGGCGTCAACCGTTGCATCATTTCCTATCGTAAGGGTAGAGCCTTCTGTACCACCACGTGCCGTAATATAGCAATTACCGTAGCCAATAGTATAATAGCCGTCCGCTTGTTTTGTTAGTGTATATTCCTGTATATCACAGTTAGGAGTTCCTGAATATCTGTCTTGAACGATATTTGTAGTACCACTGTTATAATACTCATCTAAATACCAACCTGTAGAACGCAGGAACATATAATATGTTTTACCGTCTTCGGGACTTACAAGACACGTATTGGCGTAAACCGATGAGGATGTTGCCTGACCGTATGAATTATAATTGTACTGAATAACACTGGCAGCATCACTTACAGCACAGGTAAGGTTATGATTATCATCATAGCTATACTTAAAATTCACACCTGTAGTGTCTATGGCTGAGGTAAGTCGGGAATTTCCGTCATACTTATATTGGCTGTTAGTAGCCGCAGTTTTTGCTGAAATCACGTTACCGTTAGCATCATAAGTATATGAAACCGCATCATCCTTTATAAGCTGTATATCATCAAAATATCCATTATTAAGCTGTTGGCTGTAATCAATAATCACTTTAACGCTGTTATACGCTTTTTCTACGGGAACCGCCATAGAAGCAAATTGCCAATCGGTTATATTATTATTAAATTTAAGAGACTTTGTAATAGTACTACCATCTGCACACGATATTTCTAACGTTAGCTCAAAGGTACATTCCCCGCTGTTTATTGCACAGGCTTTTGCCCAACCGCTTAGCAAAAATACATCGTTGGCATTACCGTTAACATAAGTATCACAATAAACACGGTTATATGTATCGAAATCAACAGCCGATGGCTCCAGCATCATTACATTACCAACAGAGCCATCATATTGAGTAGCAGAAACCTTTTCTGCGCCAAACATTGCCTCATCCATTTGCCAGTCTATACGGGTTTCATAACCTGCATAAGCATAATCAAAATCACCATCGGTTAAATAATTAGTTTTGTTGGCATATGGTAGCTTATAAATATACGGGCTTTCTATTTCAACAGCACCTTCACCGGTTTCCTCGAATACAATAATTATTGTTGTATCATCACTAGTAATTTCAAACTCAACTTCATCTTTTACACGGTCTGCTTCACTAAAATCAATATCGGAATAAGTTATCATTTCTTCTGAGTGATGCAGTACACTCATTCGCGCTCTTGTGTAAACAGAAGGTGTGTAAAAAGTCGCTGATAGATTATATTTACCCTTGTCAAGAGTTATAAATTGAAAAAGCTTAGAACCCGTGCCTACTACGGCAATATTATTATTATAGTACACATTTCCTGAATAACTCCACCAAGCACCGCCGTAATCAAAGCAAGGTTCTTTTACAATTTCTCCACCAGGAATATATCCATAGGAAGCAGATGAAAGTAATAAATTATGTTGCTCATTAGATACGGTACTGTATTTATAACTACCGCCTCTGCCCTCTTCATCATAAACCGAAACAGGCTGACCAAAAACATCGAATTGGTAAATCATCTTG
Organism: Acutalibacteraceae bacterium; assembly: GCA_045590395.1. GTDB lineage: Bacteria > Bacillota > Clostridia > Oscillospirales > Acutalibacteraceae > SIG607. Next base: position 2,281 of record JAZNQX010000041.1, on the reverse strand, counting down.
TTATTATCTGCCGAGGTAGTTATATCTCCGTCAAGTCCGCAGTCCTCAATAACCGTCTGATTTCCGTTGTTATATGTAAATGTCATTTTCTGTCCGTTTACTCGCTCATTATCAGTATTAAGCGCACTTTCAATAACACTGCGAACACGACTGATATTATTATCATTCACATACTCATAACTTACACGATATCCACTGGAATCAGTTGCACTTATCAGTTTTTTATCAGCATAAGTATAACTGTATGTATCGGTATTCTCCGAATCCCACACATGTTGTATTGTAATAAGATTTCCGGAAGAATCATATGTATAATTTATTATATGTCCGGTTTTATTATTAGTAATCTGAGAGAGCTTTCCTCCCGAATAACTAAGAGATATTATACTGCTTTCACCGAATTTCACCGAGGAAAGCCCCAGTGTTTCATAATAAAAGTCAACACTATTAGAATTACTGTCTGTAACACGGCGAAGCCTACCGCTTGAATCAAAAAGCAGTGTTTCATGATTTTTGGTTGTTACCTGCGCTGTATAATTTCCCGTAACGGCAGAATATACATAACCCAAACCGTCTTCGTCCTTATATGTACCGTTATCATTATAAAAATAATGCTTAGTACCGTCGGCATCTTTATAATAGTAATATGACACCGATTCTATAGTTTCGCTACCGAATTCTCCAATATTAAGATTCCAACCATTACCGTATGCAGTTGCAACAGTAGCATTATTGGTATTATAAACATGCGAAAGTGAAACACTATATCTTTCGTTTATATATTCCGTATCATTATGCAAGAATGTCAGGCTACCGCTGAAATCGTTAATATAACCAACTCCTGCATTTCCTACTCCAACATTATGATACGACCAATAATCCTCAAGACCTGTTGTATCTCTGTAACTAAAAGTAAACAGAGGCTTATTAGTTTGACCACTAGCATCGCTTGAATAAAAACCAAGCAGGTAATTATGATCACGAATCAAATACTCATCCATTCTGAGCATTATGCCATAATTATTTTCACCATGCTGCCATGCTTGAGCCGCCTTAGTAATATCAAAAGCATGATAATTACCAATACCATTTGATATGTATGTGTAGTCAATCGCATTATTATTAATTTGAGGTATAGCATATCCACCGCTCTTTGGAGTAGTAAACAATATACTATCTTCATTTATATTAGCAGTATTCCAATTTGATGTAATCTGAAATGCATCAAGTCTTATATGTTGTGCATAATCTTCATCGCTTGCATATGCCAATTTAAGATTTAACTTGGCATCAATAATTCTGGCTGTAGCCGGTATACCGCTGGGTATAGGTGCATATATACAAATACCTGCTTCAATTGCACTTGTACTGTTTGGATACCTACCAACTGCTAACCTATGGAAAGAAGTTGAACCCAAGAAATTTTTTGCCCAGTTTTCCATAGTGCTGTCATAGCTATTGAAAACAGCAGTTGCATCCTTAATATCAAGAGCAGTAAGCTTCGGAGTTATTGTAGGGTCTATAATAACAGGGTACGCTCTTTCTTTATCATTAAGCCATTTTTTATTCGGCACAAGTTCATAAACACAGCCAGTTTCAGAAGGTGTCAAAATAACATCAATATCTGTACTTTTAACACCATTATTATCTATCATATACGGTGCTTGAAGTACAAAATATTCCTTTTCACCATCTATAAACGAAACGCTGTTATCATCATTTAATATAGCCGTAAGTCCTGAATATGTAAAATTATAAGCATAATCACTTCTGGCATTTTTCTTGTTCAGAACAATGCTTTCCTTAAGATTATTTCCATATATATCATACGAAACATCTACATTATCAGATACATTTTCAAAAATCACACCTGACGAATACTTTTTCAGTGAATACTTATCACTGTTTATTATATCAGCTTTTTCTTTTTTGGTTTTCGCTTTTGAAATTTCTTCGTCAACCTGCTTTTTAGTCTTACTCTTATTAGGCTTGATTTTTGTTTTTACCTTTTTCGCTTCTACTAGACTAAAAGATATTTTCTTGTTTTCGTTTTCTACTATAACTTCACCGTTTGATTCTTTAGGCAATGTTACAGCAAAAGAATTATCGTTATTTGTATAATTTTCTTCCGTTTCTATAAGAGTATTATCTATTTCAGTATATTCACCTTGTTCATCAATATAATGAACAGGAGAAGCATAAGACACAGCAGTCATACTACCGTCACTCATACGAAAATACTTTACAGATTCTTCGCGTTTAGAAATATCCTCAGCTATTG
>JAZNQX010000040.1:0-21052 GCA_045590395.1 Acutalibacteraceae bacterium | reverse complement strand
TTCCTAAGACCGCTTGGCCTCCGACTTTACGTAACATAATTGTTTCATGGAAAGTTGAAAAATTTTTGTTTACATTGTTTACCACTCTGCTGTGAAACCTGAGGGCCTAAAATGTTCAAGTTTTTATTGTTTACATTGTTTACCATTCTGCCCAAAAAGTTGGTAATTTCTTTGTTTACATTGTTTACAGGGTACGCTTTTAGCCAAAATTTTTACGGGCCTACTTGTTATGTTAGCCTTTTTGCCTAAGGGCCTCTTGTGCAGACAGCCTTACCACCTGCGACAGCAATATATTGGATTGAGAGAGGCTTCTTTTATTATATACATTTAAGGGGCGGCTCTTTATAAAAAGGGGCTTAGTTTCAAAAATATTTCTTATCTTTGTAATAACAAAATGAATGATAGAAAAACAGGTCGCTGACCAAGATTAGAAAAAAAGTTGAAAAAAAAGTTGAAAAAAATTTTTTAGTTTCAAAAATATTTCTTATCTTTGTAATAACAAAATGAATGATAGAAAAATAGAAACCTAACTAAGTAAGTGACTAAAAATGTTCTTTGAAATATCTGGACCCGGCCTATGCTAAAGATAGACCCAGATTGAAAACCCTGGCCAGACAGGTTGGAAGCTTCGGAGTCATCGGAGACGGTGACTAATAGGGGCAATAGTGCAGGTGGAAGTCCCTGCGATACCCAGCCGGGATTGGCACGATAGTGCCAGGTAGGCTCAAAGGCATGAGCCGGGGGAGTTCGATTCTCCCTGTGGGTACTAATATAAACCCATTAAATTTATAAAGTTATGATTTACTATCTTGATTTTTCAATTGCTGAAGACTTTACCCCAGAAGAGCACGCACATTTGGAACGCATTGCTGCGCGCAAGGATATTTTTAAAGATGTCAAGCTTATAAAAGACGACGACGAAGATATAAGCCTGACAGCCTATACGGATGACCTACAAAAGGCCTTAGAGCTGACCGTTGACGTAGACATGCTATATAGAGTAATAGCCTATCAAGGTTTTACTGACAAGGATTGTTTGGTCTTCGATAAAATATCGGTCTGGAATGAAAAAGGCACCTATTTGCATGATAGTTGGATAGCCGGACAATTCTAAAAGTATGAGAAGTTTGAGGCCAAGCCTAATAAAAAGAGAATAATAGAAACATATTAAAATAGGAGGCAAGTATGATAGCGCTTACAGTTTTCACATGTGTTATGACTATATTGTCAGTAGTTCAAAATTAAAATAAGAGGATTATATTATGGATGTTTATTGCGCAGAATTTAGCCTTAGAGGCAAAGACCCTAACGGGAAAGAAATCATTTTTAAGGGGTACTCAGAACATGTATGGATTGGCGAGAAGCGAGACCGAGAAGGGAATAAGCGAGACATGCTACACTTTGCAGCCGATAGTCTCCATATGCCGATAGGAGAAATATGCCAGGTAGTGGCAGACTTAGACGGCACAATAGACTATGACTGCGACTGGCTGGACGCCTATGTGCCTATGTGCTGTGTTCGGAGCATAACCTTTGAGGATGTCGAGCCATATTAGACTTGTGCCTTAAAACGGCACACCTAAAAACCTACGTGCCTCAAATTCGGTAGTAGGCAAGTAGGCTCAAATCTGACCAGGCTCAAATCTGACCAATCAATCTCAGCCTTATCTGGCTCCCCTCTAACAGGAGCCAAGAGGTCCATGCGGAATAGCCAGCCGCCGTAATCTGGCTCTAATTGATATAAAACAAAATAACTATGAGAATGGCGAGAAAAATCCTTGAGGAGAAGGTAGCGACTTTCAACTCGATGTATCAGCCCAATCCAGGTCTAACCTTGCAAAGGGGCTTTCGGTGTTACAACCTCATACCCATTGACCCGATAACTAAACGCCAGTATAATAGCGTTATTGCCCAGCATGGGCTATCGAGTTGGGAGGCTGCGCGCTACCTTGACGGCTTGATACATGCCGCAATCTTTATCAAACGTAATCCAATAATCTTAAAAGTAGAATAACATGAAAAAGTATTTTGCAACAAATCGCGTACCAGACGCAACACACCTCAAAATAGAGGTCCGCTATGAGAAGGGCGGGTACAACTACTTCACCTATAAGGAAGAGCCACGAGGGGTCTATGTGTCAGTTAGTCCCGTAACCCTTGAGGATAGGCCTGGAGGCTATCAGATGGAAAGTTATACGGCTTTCAGCGGCACAAAGTTCTGTGTCAAGGAGCTCAAGCGCAAAAGCGATAAGGCTCTGCAGGAGGTCGTGGCTAAACTCGAGCCTAAGGCTGAGCAGATAGCCCGAGCATGGGAAGGCTGGGGCCCGTCAGGAGCAGCTGACTTTATAAAGGAGGCTTTATCATGATACAGACAATCCTACAATATATTGCCCTTGGCTTCGTAGTCATAGTCATGGTCATCGCTATCCTGGCCTTCCTCGGTCAAATCATACACGATGGCAAGGCTCTATACAGGGCAGCCTTCGGGGAAGGATGTGCCAAAGAGCGGCACAAGCAAAAATAAATTTTCATTTTTCAAAAATAATTCTTACCTTTGTAAAACAAACTAAAATAAATATGGACGTAATTATTTCAGAGCTTAGTTTTATGCAGTCTCCCAAGGAAGGAGACAAGCTCGCAAAAATCTTTGACGCGATGGGGCTCGAGTGGGAGCAACTCGACACTGACAACTCGCATATAAGGGTGATAGAGTATCTTAGCTTTGAGGAAGCTCAAGCCCTACAGGTAGTAGCAAAGATGACTTGTACTAAATAATAGGAGAGCACGACCATGAAAATAGACGCATACAAATCTGGAGCTTGGGGCATAGCCCTTGCAGCCGAGGTGTTTACACACTCAATTGACGTGCACCTACTTATCTTTAATATAACCGTCATTCTGACTTTCAAGAGGAGGAGCCGTCGATGCCGATAATACACGCAACACCTATAAAAGACCACACGGTCTGGGTAGAGTACAGGAAAGCAGGCGTGACCCAAATCATGAAGCAACGCATAGAGGCTATGTATAGTAATATAATGGAGGTAATAGCCATTGACGACTATACAATTACGGTCAGGGTCAATTCCTGGGCGGCTATAGAGTACCTCAAAATATGCGCAAGTTGTGCTGAGGGTCAGGTCCTGACAAAAGACGATTATTAGTAGCAAAAAAGTTTTTCAAAAAATTTGTAAAAAAGTTTTCACAATTAAAAAATAATGCGTATATTCGCAGTATCAAATCAATCATTAACACTTTAACAACAAAAAGCTATGGCAACAAAAGATTTTACCAAGATGACAACTAAGAAGTTGAACGCTCTGTATGAGACAGCATCTGACGAAGACAAGGCAGCAATCCAGGAAGTGCTTGACGCAAGAGCGCAGGCTGAACTCCCTAAGGGACAGGGCTACGTAGGACCGGACCCTGAGCCAGAGAACGAAGAGCTCTACGAAAAAGCTGCTAAGAATGGCGGCAAGGCTCCTAAGGCAAGGCGCTCAGAGGAAGAGGTTATGAAGCTTGCAGAAGAGTGCAAGGTGAACGTCGGCCACAAATGCCAGGTCATGCCTTTCAATATGCCTGAATGGGTAGACGGCGTTATCATCGCAGTTCGTGGAGACAAGCGCGCAGCTCAGGTCTTCTACAGCATCAAGCTTGACTCAGGCAAGACTTGTGTAAAGGCTTTCGACAGCAACCTCCTCAGGATTTTCGACGAGACAGTCGAGCTTGCAGGTCGCAGAAGCCCAAGAGCTTCAAAGGAAGCTTGGACAGAAGAGAGCATGAAGGAAGCAATCAATGCCGCTGTCGCTAACATCGGTAAGCTGGTAACCCTTGAGGACGGCACTGTAGGACGTATCGTGGCAATCGTGCCTGACAAGCGAGTGAGCTCAGTGCTCTATCGCATCTCAGTCCCTACTCCTACAGAGGTTGACCCAGAAGCAGCAAAGACCGTTCACAAGGTGTCTACGGCTGCCATCACAATAGAAGCTGACTTCGACGAGGTTGGTGCTGAAATGAATGCTAAGGCTGTTGCTCGCCGCGAAAAAGCTGAGAACAAGGTGCCTTCTACTCCGGAAGACAAACTTAAGAAGGCACAGGAGCTTGTTATCAAGGCCGAGGAGTCACTCGCTAAAGCACAGGCAACTCTGGCTGACCGCAAGGCAGTCCTTGAGGTTGTGCAGAAGGAGTATGACGCTTGGGTTGCGGCTCAGGAACTTGCGTAATAAAAAAAATGAACACACGCGAAATTAGCACTCGGAGCCTGTCAATTGACAGGCTCTTTTCTTTTAATCCTTAAATCCTACGCATCATGGCAAATATGAGTTACTGCCGCTTTCGCAATACTTTTTTAGACCTTGAAGATTGCGTCAACGCTCTGGAGAATTCTATGGAGCACAAAGGCACATACGTTGATGAGGACTTTGACGAACTTTTTAATAACTAAATTATGGACTGGAGAAAAATAACAAACGAAAATGTCGATACAGCCAAGGAGCTTTATAATCAAGGCTATCCTGTAATAATCGCGGCAAAGAACTCAGCTGGAGTTCAATACGCTGAAAAGTCCCGCTTTCACGAGAGCTTTAATTCGATGGCTCGAGACGGAGGTTACTATTATTATGTCTTACCAAAGTTATATTAGTCATGATACCAAAACAAACTTATGAGCTCATTTCCATATCTAAATTTGGAATGTTTGAAGCTAATCCTACAACTTGCGATGACTGCGGTAGAACTATTTGCAATATAGCGGTCATCAAGGGTAAGCAAGACGGTAAAACTTACACAGTCGGTCTTACTTGCGTGAAAAAGCTCCTGAAACAAACCATAACTTTTGAAACAGAGGACGCTTGGGAACTTGAAAGGCAAGAGTATCTCTTCAATCAGGCTATGCACAATCGAAAGTGGTTTGATAAGAAGCTAAAAGAACATGCTGACGCAGTTACGAGTATTAAAATATACGAGTTTGACTCAAAGGTACAGGGGACGCGATTATTTTACGCAGAAGCTTGCGGCAAGCATCGGGGAAAAGATGATTTTCCGCTTTTCAATACGAGCGCAACGGAACTCAGGTTTAAGCCGTTTTTCAAAGAATTTGAAAATAAGTAGGCCATGAAATGGAGAAAAATATCAGAGATAAATAATGTGGCTGATTGACAGAAATGGCTCCATTTCGTGCCAAAATTTTCAAATAATAGGGTAACTCATTTTTATAATAAAAGCTCAAAATTGACTTGTTTCTGTCAATCCTGGAGCACTTTAAAGCTTAATAATATGATAGAATATGTAACATGCTGCCTTTGCGGCAAAAAGATTGACCGCAGACAGGCTCACAACCCATGGCCTCTTGAGGAGGACGTCAGAAAAAGATGCTGCACTGAGTGCAATACTACTAAAGTTTTACCAGCAAGACATAAGAAGCAAATATGAATGCAGAATTGAAAAGAATTAACGCTAAGATAGCGTGTCAGCGGACTTGCGAAGCCATACTTAAGGCTCACGCCTCTATTATCGACAAGGCTTTCGAAAAAATACATAGCGCGATTAAAGAGGGCTATACACATGTGGTATTTCGTTTTTATAATTCTTGTGGTAACTTTAATGAAAGCGAAGTAGCCGAGCTGTGTAAAACGCGAAAATATTTCGAAGCTCTGGGGTATTTTTTTAATGTAGACTCTACCCATGCGAATACCTGTGTTGTTACAATAGGTTGGGGGGGGTAAAAATCTATAGGCCATGAAAGAAACTAAGAAACAGATTAAAGCGCAACTTATCAATGAAATTGCTGCGCAGTACGCAAAGCGTGAAAAATCTCTTAAAGAATACTCTATTTTTTTAGAAAAACGGTATAATTGCGCAATGGAACGTATGCGCAAACTTGAAAATGAAAACATCGAACTCAAGGATAAAGTCGAGCAATATGAAGATTGGATAGAACGACTTCAGGAGTTCATGGATATGGACCCAGATAGTCGGGATAAAGCCATCGCGCAGTTTAAGGTTCAAGCTGAAAGGGACGCTAAGCTTAATAAAGTGCTTGATTTTTATAGGAGATTTTTCTGATGTTCGAGCCGGATTATAACAACTCAAGGGACTTCATTCTTTCGAATGACGCGTTTTTCTACTTATACGCAGAGGAGGAGCCGCTTGATGACGATAATTTAGATGAGGCCTTAGAGGTCGCAGAATATTTTCCTAATGGCTTTATAATCAAAGAGGGTTGGCAATATATCGATAACGATATGATAGAAGCTACCTTTGTTCCTCTTGTCCAGAAAGAAGTAGACTTTGACGCTGAGCAAGAAATGGCTAAGGACTACTTCTTTCGTATCAGGCTTTGTCCAGATTGCAAACATATAGAATTGTATTCTTATCGAGTAAGCGTAGGACAAACAGTATACAAAGGTACGTACGAGTTAAGGCTCAACAGTACGGGTAAAGAGATTGGATTTGCTACAGGAGATTGGCGTAAAGGCAAGGGCTGCTTACTGTGGTTAAAACATTTCAAAGAGGTATCGCAGGGACGACTAAAGATACGTAAAGACCTCCTCCTGCAAGGACTATAAAGACCATCAAGTTTACAAGCTTGATGGTCTTTTTTTATTCAGTTGTAAAGATATAGCCTTTGCCCTTAACACTTTCTATTTTAATGCGCTTGTCATAAACGAAGTGCTTACGTAGCCACGTTATAATAGTATTAAGTACACGTTTGTTAAAGTAGTTATTTTCTCGCCATATCTCACGTAAGACAAGCTCTTTCGGGAGCAGGGTACCCTTATATTGGCATAGAAGTGTGAGCACCTGCGTTTCTTGTAAAGTAAGCTTTTGCTCTAAGTCGCCTAATATAAGCACCTGGTCCTTAGGTATAAAAGTATATGCGTTTATAGTGTAGTTAGCGGGAATAGCTTGACTACCGACACGCTTAAGCAAAGCTTGTATACAGGATAAAGCGTAGCGTAAAGAGAATGGCTTGACTATACATATATCCGCGCCAGCTAAAAGAGCCTCTATGCTATTTCCTTCATAGCAGTCTTCGCTCTTTGGCATATAGGCTATCGCTATATTAGCATTAAAACTCTTTATAGCGCGTATAATGTTTATATCCTCTGATATGGCTAAGTCATAAGCTTTATCAGCGGCCCCCTCTATAAGTTCGTCTCCAGACTTGATGTCTACTGCAAAGCCTTGACTCTTAAGATAATCTATAAAGTCTATGTGCAGTTTATTCTGGTGTATAGCTATGTAGTACATATCAATCTACGAGTTTAAGAGGTTTGCCGGTTTTCTTTAAGTAAAAGCTACTAAACCAAACCACATTATGATTTAACAAGTCAAAGTAAGTCTTTAAGCCATATCTCGGTATGGCCGCAGCTATACCTGTCTCTTTGGTAAAGAGCCGCTCACGGGCCTGGTGATAATTAGATACCGCTTTATCTATAGCGGCTACATTGTGACTCTCATCAAGGCTTCTTATAAAATCCATCTCGGTACCTTGCTCTATAAAGTAAGGTATCTGAGGCTTAACAAAGAAAATCTTATTGCCGTAGTCTTCCTCGGTTCTGTATAAAAAACCGGGGCACTCTTTTAAGGCGTTAGGGAACCTTCGGTAAGCTTTCCTAAGTATGCCAGGTATGAACGGCAAGAGTAATGCCTTGATACGAGCGGTTATGTACAAAGTGTAATGCTCAACAAGAGCAACCTGCTTTTCTGTCAAAGCGTCAATGAGCAGCTTAATATCGTCCTTAGAAAGCCTTTCAGTAAGAGGAAGTTCTGACTGGTCAAAGGCCGAGCGCTGTATACGTGTTTTAAGTAGAACCCTCTCGCGATGCATCTTCTGTGTTCTCTCAGCGCGCTCGCCTGAAGGCTCATATATCATACGCTTTACCTCTTTGTTCTTTTCCTCTTTTATGGCTTCAAACCAGGATTGCTCTTCGAGCTCGGACTCCTCTACTGCAGCCTCCTCTTCGGATATAGCCTCGTCCATAGAAGTAATCTCATGTAGAAATTCAAGCAGTTCCTGCTCATTAAGCCCAGGCTGTGGAGATGTTTGGTCCATAAGCTAATAGAATAAATTTATAAGTATGCGCCAAGCCTTATAAGGCCTCATTCCCAGTACATAGGAAAAAGCTAAAAGTATCTTGGCAATTTTCTGCAGTACCCACCCGAGTACATATATCGGGTAATAAAGCACGCCGAGTATAAACAGCCCGGCGCTTTTTAGATGTTTAATTATTTTCTTCATTTCTTATTTTTTTAAATATTCTTCAAGGTCTCTCATATTAACACCCCCTTTTTACAATAACTCCCTACAAATTTCAATTTCTTCCTTAAAATTCTCATAGAAAGCATCTCGCATTTCAGGTGTTGGGAAAGCAAAAAGGCATCGTCTTGTTTGACATTCTTTTGTCCATACGTCTCCACTGACAAAATATATACAATACTTATCTGAAATATTATTCCAATCGGGTTTCCAAGGTTTCCCCAATCCCAACTCCTCTCCTGCTATCTTCCGATAGGCATCACGGCAGACGAAAAGAGTTTGAAGTGCCTTCATTTCTTTTTCCCAAGCACATGCAGCAACAACTTTGTGTGTATCTAATTCGTTAACGCACTCCTCATAAGTCTTCGGATACTCCTTTTTCTTCTTCTCCAAGACAATCTTCGTTGCGTTGATGATGTTGCCGTTCTCGTCTTTAAGAACGTAATCTTTAGGAATTTCAATAATATTTTTCTGTTTGTTATGAGGACAATTATCCATAAATAAACATTTTGTAGAATTGTGTATTGAACTGCATTTTTTACAATCATTATTTTCTTCCTTCACAATTCCTTCAATCATTTCGTCTGCCCACGCAAATCCACATTCTGACACAAGGTAATATTCAAATTTTTCCTCAACTTGTTTTATTGTTAGTATCTTACCACAATATTGAGACATTTCGGGTATAAAATTTTCGTGCTTAAAACAAATACGCTCCATTTTGTCTTTGTTTTCATTATACCAATCAATACTCTTGATTCGTACGCGGTCACCTACTCCATATTTCATAGCGATTCCTCCATTGCTTTTCTAAACTCGGTCAAAAATTCATGTGCATCCGCACTACCTATACGGGCAACCAATCGAAGTTTCATCCACTCACAAGCCTTCTCAAGCATAGTCTTATCAGCCCACTCAGCCCCTTGGATAAAGATAGGTATTGAATTTTCACATATCATTCCTTTTATTCCTCCCTCATATGGATATTTCTGCTTTGCAGCCTTTTCTATTTCTTTTCTTCGCGTCATATTACCAATAGATTTTTAGCCAGTTTACTATTTTTTCAAGACACTAAGTCTATATTCACTTGTACAATAATCCCACATACTATTCCTCCAAAATTTTACTAATTGAGTTGACTATCATTATACTGGAATCTTTAGCCCCGTGGTTATAGCCATATTCCCAGGATTCCCTTTTATTAGCAGCAAGCATCCTTTGTTGACACTCTTCTGCTTGTTTCAAAAGTGCTTTTCTGAGGTTGATTAATTTCTCTTTCATACTTTATACTCCTACGCTTAAAGGTGCTTTAATGGCTGCGTGACTTACGTAATCTACAAACTTAATGTCTGAAACTTCGTAGTCTCGCAGAGACTCTTTCTTGTTTATTTGTATCTTACATAATGGGAGAGGCTCACGGCTAATCTGCTCTGCGGCTTGCTCCAGGTGATTCTCGTACAAATGTACTGAATTGCCGACCCATACGAACTCACCGGGCTCAAGGCCTACCTCAAGAGCAACGAGATGTAAGAGTAGTCCGCACATAGCCAAGTCAAACGGGACACCTAAGAGCATATCACAGCTTCTCTGAAGCATCATAAGGTCAAGCTTTCCTTCTCTTACGCAGAACTGATAGAATACGTGACAAGCAGGAAGAGCAGCTCGGTGGAATACTGGGTCAAGATAAATACAAGGGTCCCAAGCATCAATGATATGGTACCTTTCATTAGGCCTGTTCTTAAGAGCATCTATAACATGAGCAATCTGGTCAAAGCCTTCAAAGCCAAAGCTCCTCCACTGTTCGCCATAGATTGCTCCGCATTCGCCATACCTAAAGCCTGTTCTCTGGTCTCTAATAATTTCAGGCTCACCCGCCTTTACAGCTTCAAGCCATTCATCTTTGGTCATCTTACCGCCTCTACGCTTATAGAACTTATAGGCATCATCAACCCAAATCTTATTACCGTTATCAAGGAGGTACTTTATATTGGTGTCGCCTTTAAGGAACCAAAGCAACTCTGATACGATACCTTTGGTAAACATTTTCTTAGTAGTGAGAAGAGGAAAGCCATCCGCCATATTAAAGCGCATTGTACGGCAAAACACTTCTTTAGTACGAGGCATGCCTGCTCTTGCAGGGTCTTTCCATATACCATAAATGTATACCTCTCGTAGGAGGTCTATATACTGTTTCATAGTTAGTACGTTAGTGGTGTGGTGAGAAAGTTAATAGCCTGTACTGCGTAGGCTATATCTTTTGGACGAGCTAAAGCCATTTTAGCGGCCCATGCTTTGTTCATTTTCTGAATACTGATGAGGTGACGGCGGCAAGCTACTTCGTCAGTCATAGCAATCGTTAAAAGGTCTCTTTCCATGTCCTCGTAAGAAGACTTCGGGTCAATCATAGCGTTTACTTTCACTCCACCAACTTCAAATGTATAGGTTATAGACTTCTCGTATTCTACTTTCGGATAGACCGAAAGGTTTTCCAGTTCTTTGAGAGCTCTTAGTATTGCGTCTGTAGGATGGAACACTATAATGTCTATGTCGTCAGGTAGGCTCTTAGCGGGCATGCCTAAGATAGACAATGCGCATGTACCGGTCACGGCGTACTCAATTTTGTGATTGTTACAAAAGTCATTGAGCTTAAATAAAGCGTTTAGCTGTTGTGTTGTCATAGTATTAGTTGTTAAAAGTTTATACTCTGTCAGACCTACTTTGGTTAATAAGGTCCTTTGTATTGGTCGAACCGAAGCAGCCTGACCCACGCTCCGTTACTTCAGTAAAAAGCCTATCTGCTGGTACTTCCTCAAGAGCGCAATAATCTACCGGCACGAGTATAAATTGTGCTATTTTTATGCCAGGTTTTATTGTAACTGGGAAATTACCTACATTTATAAGATGTATATGAAGTTCACCTTGAAAGTCTTCATCTATAATCTTCGCGCCTATTATAATAGGACTCATAAATGCGCCTTCTTTAGGCATGCGGCCAGTACCGACAACAGCTTGTTTAGAAGTAGCCACTCCGGACTTATCAGCGCCCATAAGCATATAGCCCTCTGGTATATTTACCTTAATACCTGAAGGTATAAGCAAGTCATCTCCTGGGGCTAACTGAGTGGTAAAAAAGTCATTTGGGACAAAGAAGTCAATTCCGGCTGACTTAGCCGTGCCCCTTTCTGGAGACTTTACGTCTCTCACTTTAGCAAATCGTAATGTTTCCATGTTTATGCTTTTATTAGAGTTCTTTTTCAAGCCATGTTTGGCTTGCTATCGGTTGAAAGCCTTCGCGCATATACCAAGGCTGAATCCAGTTACCTTGGTCATTTGGATTAGTGAAGTCTAAATCACTGCGTAATTGAACTTTTACGCAACCGTGATACTTAGCTACGTCAAAGCAATAGCGTAATAGCTCCCGCCCCAGGCCCTGTTGTCTATAAGACTCATCAATGTATAACCCGCTAAGAACAGCTACGCTGGGCTCGTCTTTGTAAATATCCATACGGCAGCTTGCCTTCTGGTCTTTAGAAAGTATAGATAACTCAGTCTGGTTATCCCAAAATTTTGTGATTACATCAAAGTTCATAGCTTAATCTGTTTCTATTATAAATTCTAAAAATTCGCGGTCTTTGCACGAATACAACCTAACACTGAGTACCATATCAAATGGGCCGTTGTCCGGAGGAGTTATATCAATTATGCTCATGATTTGTAGGTTGTTGCTTGTATAACCTGCTTCGTTAATAGCAGTTTTAAGTTTGCGTGTAAATTCCCCAGCTGTCATTTTTCTCTGTAGTTATTCCAGGCACCGATATATGCTACGGCATCAAGGAGGTTATCTTCTTTATGGTTGTATGCTTCTCTTGAGAGCTTAAGAGCCACTAAAACCTTAAATATATCTTCCGGGTCAAGCCTTTTATCCGGCATGGACATAAGATTATACATATCGCAGGTTCTTTCTATTGACTCGTCGAAAGGACCATACATGCGGTCTTTCTCTTCAGCTCGCTCATTTACAATAGCGTTAGCTCGTTCCAAAATGTTGCTCATCTTGCGTTAGTAGTTTTATAGCTTCAAACTTTGAGATAGGCTTACCGTAATAATGGAAGCAAGGCTTGAAGCTTTCATTTATACGTAAAGATATTCTGTCTATCAATAATTTCTTTTCTTCAGCTGTTGGCTTGTAGCCGCGCCAGTTATGGTCAAAGTGTATACGATTTTTAACTTTGAACCAGCTACCGCGATAATCTGCGACTTCAAAGCCGCGTTTTAAGCATTCTGCGTGTATTGCCAAGTACCTGTCATAAGTAAACATTAATTTGTTAAAGAAAAAAGTTACATGACCTGGACCTAAGCAAAACTTATCTGGAATACGCTTATAAAGAGTATCAAAATTAGTCTTATCAAAGCAAGCGGGTATACGCTTAATTTCGCGGTGCTCAGCCAAAAGGTGCTCATCTGTGAGGTGCTCAACAGGAATGGCGCTGTTTATTCTTGTCATCTTTACAATATATTTTTATTATATACAAAGATAAGAATAATTTTTGAAAAAATGAAATTTTTTTTAATTATTTTTGGCTTATTTTTGGCCTTACATAAAGGCTTTATACCTCTCGATTTTGGCTTTGATACTTTCCATCAAATCGTTCTGCTTTCTGTCTTTATTTTTAAGTGAAGATATAACGTCTTCATCATGTGTACCTTTCAGGATTAAGTGATTTATTACTACGCCATTCTTTTGCCCTTGACGGTATAGACGCGCGTTAAACTGCTGGTATAATTCAAGGCTCCAGGTCTGTCCATACCAAACAATTATGTTACCGCCCGCCTGAAGATTAAGGCCGTGTCCGGCTGACGCCGGATGCGCGAGCAAAACCTGTATCTTTCCGGCATTCCAGTCCTTGATGTCTTGTGGTGTTTTAAGCTCTCTTGGCTTATAGGCTTTAAGGTATTCTTTTATTCTGTCTCTGTCGAACTGGAAAGTCCATGCGACAAGAACAGACTTACCGTTTGAGTCTTCTATAAGCTCTTTAAGAGCTTCAAGCTTTATATCATGAACTGGGTGAACGCCTCTTTTGTCATCGTATATCGCGCCATTTGCAAATTGCAAAAGCTTATTAGAAAGCGCCGCTGCATTGACAGCGTTTATTTCAACAGGTTTTTCTACAAATACGCTATTACCATTTTCGTCTTGCTCCTCTACTGTCTCGGTCATCATCTCAATGACCTTCTCTTTTTCGAAGTCAAGATATTTCTTTTTGAGGTCGTCAGGCATTGAGAGTTTTATGAAATTATCTGTACGCTCGGGCATCTGTAAATAGTCTTCGGCTTTCATACTTATACAAATATCACTTATTCTATTATGTATAAGAGTTTCTGAGTTGTCACCGAGTATATAGTTATAAACCACATGGCCGTTAGACCGGCCTGGCCTAAAATACTTTTCGCGGTAACGACTTATAGTTTTCTCTAATCTTTCACCTCTATCCATAAGGTATATCTGCGGCCAAAGGTCTATAAGGCCATTCGGCGCTGGCGTACCTGTTAGCCCGACCAAACGCTTTACACACGGGCGCACTCCCCGCAAAGCTTTAAACCTTAAAGACTTATAAGACTTAAAGCTGCTAAGCTCATCAATTATCACCATGTCAAAAGGCAATTTACTTCCTCCGCAATAAGCACAGAGCCAGGCTATATTATCTCTTGATATGAGGTATACATCAGCTTTAGCCTTTAGAGCCTCTACTCTCTTTTGTTCAGAGCCTACTATTTTAGAGAAACGTAGATTTTGTAAATGCACCCACTTCTCAGCTTCTTCTTGCCAGACTGACTCTGTTACCCTTTTAGGTGCAATTACTAATACTGAATTAACCTCGCAGTAATCATTCATAAGATAGTTAACCGCAGTAAGAGTTGACACAGTTTTACCTAAGCCCATATCGAGGAATACTCCGCAGTAGCGGTTATTTATAATATGCTCGACGCAGGCTTTTTGGTAATTATGTAAGTTATTTTCTGTCAGAATCATTTCTCTGTCTTTCATCAATTGTGAATAGTAGAATAATTATGCCTATAATGGCTAATACTATAGGAAGCGCAACCATCTGTAATAGCAAAGTTATTACACAGCATACTAAAATAACGACTACTAATATGAGTGCTATTACTGCTAACATATCCAACTAAACTTTAGTAGTGTTATCTGGTTCATCTGCGTAGTCTACATTAAACATATCCGCGAAATTTTCCATATTTTTAGCAATAAATGCCGCAGCGCATATATCCAGCACAAAAATCAACACGCATATAACGCATGCTAATATTATTCCGAGTTTCATAATTAAATGCTGTTTATAAATGAGTTAACTTTATCGAGGGAATCTATAACTTCAACTCTGAAGCCAAGGGCCTTAAGCTTATTATGTATAAAGACTTGTACTTTACGAGGTTTTTCCCCAGTAGTCTTTGTTTCTACAAATATGGCTTTCTGGCCTGGAAAAAGGCAGAGGCGGTCAGGCAAACCTGTGATAAAGTCACTTAATAGTTTTATGCACATGCCGTCTTTGCTCTTAACAGCTTCTACAAGTTTACGTTCTATTACTTTTTCACTTGTCTTGTTTTTCATTGAAAACTTCTCCTATCGTATAGCCTGACTTAGCAAAACCAGTTTCTTGAATTTTGCAAATAATTGCATGTATCTGAGCTTTAGTCTTAGCAGACACAAGCTTGTTAGATGGGTCATATACGAAATAGCTTTTTCTTGAGTTGAAAAGTCCAAAAAAGAACTTTTTCTTAGTACAAAGGGCAAACCTTGTGTTCTTTCCGTAACCTATCCGCACTACGAGATATTTTCTAAATTTTATCATGACTAATTGATTTATAAAAGTGAATATTCTTGTCCTAATTCATACCCTGCTTCGGTCAAGCCAAGTTCACATATCTGTTTAGCTGCGTAATGAGCGCTTGTTTTTGTTTTGAACTTTATGCCACGACCATCACGACATATTTCTCTATATTTATGGTAGCCGTATTTAGGTTTTGCTAATAGAATGCAGCTACCTCCTTTCAGCTTCTTAGTCGCAAATGTCCATTTTGTATTGCAGCACTCTTTAAGTATGCGTGCTTCTCTGAGCTGTTTTTCGAAAGCGGCTTTTTCTCTGAGATGTTCTTCTCTTCTAAGTTTAGCTTCTATGCTTTGTAGGGTATTATTTTTCATAGCAAACTCTCCTTTCTTTTATAGTATTTCTGTTTACCGTATATTGGGAAATTTCTTGTAGACGCTACAAATTCCCAGTCATTTAGTGATTTAAGGGTCTCATTAATTTCACGAGTATTATACCTCGACATATCAGCTTTATCTTTGCCTAAGCACTCACTCCATATTTCCGCAACACATACATACTTTTTCTGATGAGTGCCTTTTGCAGGCGTAGGACTGTCAAGCCAAGCGCGTCTCTCATAAATATCAAGGGTATCCCAATTATCAGGGTAGAGCTTATCCAAGTAATCTTCGATAATACCTCTACGCTCATCAGATTCGGCATGCTTAGCTTGTTCTACCTTTGCCAAAGTGCTTTCATTATCAATAAGATAAAGTGGCTCGTTATTTAGGTAAAGCTGATAAGCCTCTGCCCATATTTGGGCTATCTCTTCTGGTATTAGGTCATCTGTAACTGACTTGGTAACACGCTCTTTATGTACGTCAACCGGCATAAATCGCCTATTTCCGGTCGGGTCTTTAAGGAAGTCTTTGCTATTAGTAGTTCCAAAAAAGACACATTGCCTTTTATATGTTTCTACTACTCTTCCATAAGCAGGCCTAAATGAGTCTTCACGTTTAGCTATATAATGCTTAATAGTTTCAACTTCAGCTTTCTTAAGACCTGAAAGCTCTGCTATTTCTATAATCCAAGCGCCTTGTATCTGTTCAAATGACTCTTTTCCTTGTACTGTAGTAAACGTATCAGAAAACCAGTCCATACCCAGGGCTTTAACAAAAGTACTCTTATACGTGCCTTGCTCTCCTACTAAGATTAGCACTAAATCAAATTTCACACCTGGTTCGAATACCCGAGCAACTGCGGCGCACAGCATTTTACGGATTGCGGCTCTCGTATAGTCATTGTCATCAGAACCAAAGTAGTCTATAAGCAGAGTATCTATTCGTGGTACCCCGTCCCAAGCAAGGCTCTTTATGTAGTCTATTATAGGATGAAACTTTTTCTTTTCAAACTCAAGCGATAGCGCGTCATCTACCTTCTGATTTGACACGATACCATATACGCACTCAATATAATTACGAATGCCCGCGTAGTCAACGTCCCGAAACAATTCAATACCGTTGACTTTGCGCCAGGGCAAAGACCGTATAACGTATCTTTTGTTATCGAAGGTGTTAAGCTTAAAGGCATTTTTTATCATCTTATCGTTCTGTATAATAAGATTGATATTATTGGCGGAGCTTTCATAGTCACCTCGCGTGTTAGCTTCAAGCTGCTCAACCCATGAGTTGTCTGTCTCCTCGTTAGCCTCTTCCTCAAGACCTTCGGCAAATTCAAACTTAGCCTCGGCAAATTTCTCGTCTGCTATATGACGCCTTGTGGCAGGGTCTTTTGTAGCAAACTCTTCCATCGCCTTATAGCTCTTTTTATCCTGCTCCATCTTTTCACGGCCTGTATCAAGATGCCCGAATTTGTGAATACGCACCAAGTCAAATGCGTTACAAAGGCGCCCACCGGCAGGGTCTGTTCCATGATGCGAATAAGCAAACTTGTCATCGTAGGTTATAAGGCCAGCAGCAGTAGTTCCTTTAGTGTAGGTATAGCGGCCATCACCTGCAGGCTCGTATTCCTCAGACAAAAAAGTCTCGATAGCAGAATGGATATCGTACGTACGACAGAATACACCAACTATGCCTTTCTTCTCTTCTGGGTCTTCTTGCTTCTTAATGGCAGTCTGTATTGTATCTGTGTAATCTGACGAGGTAGGCCACTCACTGGTATCATGCCAATTTTCATACCAACCTAAAACTGTATCGGCATCAAGAAATGGTCCGTCCTGGTACTCAAAATAGTACTCAGAATCTGAAGAAACAGATGGCCAGAACATAAGTCTATTGACATCAAAAGTCGACTGGTCAAAGAGGTCTATATTTAAGTTGCCTGCTATCTTTCTTGCAATAGCTTGATACTCTTCTTGAGATACTTCACGGCTTAAGGGTATCACGAGCCTGTGCCGTGGTTTGGCACAACTGGATTTATGCGTAGAGTGAATGACGGCTGCGCAGTCAAAAAGGTTTGTAAAATCCCACCAAAAGCTTTCATGCGAAAAGTCGATATCCAAAGTAACAATTTGCCTATAAAGCACGTTAGTTTTATCTCTGCGACCATTGGTAAGAAAACCACCAACAAAGCCTCCAATATCTTTTATTTTAGATTGCTCGGCCTTATTAGCTCCCATAAACTGCTTATATGTCTCGGCAGTTCGTACAGCTTCTGAAAGTTTTGACACTAATTCACTCCAAAGAAGCTTTTTGTTTTTCCATACTTTGCTCGTTGCGCTTAAGCCAACTGCTATATTTATGGACGCGTCATGAATTAATTCGATTTGCATATTTACGTATTAGTCTTTCTTATAGTATGTTGTTAAATATCCGTCAGCATTAAGAGGAAGGTCTGAAGCCCAGGAAGGCGCTTGTCCCATAATAGTGGCCATCTGATTATAGACAGCTTGCTCTGTTCCATCATAATCAATTTCTGCAATAATTTCGTCATGCACATGCATTGTTATTGCATAGCCCGCTGCATGGAGGTTAATAAGCGAATAGGCAAGAAGGTCACGAGCAATAGCTTGCACAATATTCTCAGTCATCTTACCTCCGTAGGTATCTATGACTGTCCACTGTTTTGTTTCTTGGTTTAGACCTTCATAAAAGAGAGCTTTTATAGTTGTTCGGCCTTTTGGTTTTTCTTTAATATGTGGGTGGCGATAGAATAAGCAACGACCGGATGGCAGTTTTATAGTCAACGCTTCGCCATCATAATTAAATACAAGGTTTCTTGACGTGCCTATTACCTCCCTGCCATAGCGTACTGCTTCCATTGCGCAGTCTTCTATCTCAGCCCAAAGGTCGACTATCTTAGGATTAGCGTCACGCCATTTACGTACTATAGAAGTCATTTCAGCTTCGCTTAAGCCCATAGCTTCACCGCCCATTCGTTTCATAGCGCCTAAGTGCCCTTGATACCCAAGCGCAAGCTCTGCAATCTTAGCCTTCTGGCGCAAAGGAGAAGTCTTAGTAATTGCTGAAACGGGGACATTAAACATACGAGAACCTGCTGCCTCATAAATCTTACCGTCGCCCCTAAACACGTCCATACGCCAATCCTCTTCAGCAAGCCAAGATATTACGCGGGCCTCAATAGCCGAGAAATCACATACAGCAAGGATTTTACCTTCGGGAGCTACTATGCCTGTCCTTACAAGCTGAGACAGAATATCGGCCACGTCTCCATAGAGCATATCAACTGTGTCCCAATCGCCTTTGCGGATAAGCTCTCTCGGAGTATCTATGTCATCAAGGTGATTCTTAGATAGGTTCTGCAATTGCAAAAGACGACCTGCCCAGCGCCCTGTTCTATTAGCTCCATAAAACTGAAAGGTTCCTCGTACACGGTTATCTGATGTTGCGCAGTTAACCATAGCATAATACTTCTTTATAGAAGACTTCGCTAATTTCTGGCGTAGCTCCAAGGCTTCACGCACATCTGGATAATTTTTATACTGGTCAATTAGTCCCGGAAGAACGTCTTTAGCGAGCGACGTAATAGAGTCTCCTGTTTTTTGGCTAAGCCATTTACACAACTGAGGCGAAGATTTAGGATTGTCTAAGTGAGTAAGAGCTTTCGCTTGTTCTATAAGCACTTCTGAGTACTCTTCGTCAATTTGTATAGCAGATTTGGCTAAGATGGGGTCAATGAGAATGCCACGGTCATTAATAGCCTGGTCGACTACATACAATTCTCTTTCTGATTCTGGTATATCATAGCCTTCAAGCATATTGTATATCTCGCGCTCAGCCAGAACATCATACACGTTATACTCTTTGTACATCTCCCACTTGTCGGGGGCATGCCAAGGATAATTTCGTGTACGTCCGCCGTTAACTTTTGTAGGCTTGCAGGGGCAAGAGAAATACTTGATAAGAGCCTTTCCAGTATCAAGCTTTTTATTTTCCAAGTCAAGGACTTTTGACACCTGGTCGAGGGATATGGGTAATCCGCAATAAGCGGCTTTAACCGCAGTACAATACCACTCGTTGGCTGGTATATCATAGCCTACGCGCTTAAAGCTAAGACGCTCAAATACTGCGTTATGCGCATGCTTGCGGAAAGTAGAGTCAAACAAAGCTTCCTCAAACTCATCAGGCATAGTATCACCTTGCGCTAAGTCAATAGTAATAACTGGACCATCGTTTATGGCATAGCTAATCATCAATATTTCAAAATCAGGAGACGCTATATACTTATACGCTCCACAGGTTTTGATGTCTACTGACGAATAAGTCTCAATATCAATAAATATATCTTGCATTGTAAAAAGTATGTTTGCAATTAAAAACAGAGTACCTCAAATATCCCAAATCTACTATCTCAGTAAAAGCATAAACCTGAGCTACCGAATTAGTCTACCTGATACTTGCGCAACGTTTGACATACATGCCCTTTGCATAGGCCCTCTGTCTTTATACACGGCTTTACTTTTCTAATGTCCATCATTCCTGAGACAAGTATCATTTTCAGTACTCTGTGCTACTCTTTCACTATACTTTATCGCTTCGTAGCGGTCTTGCATTGGCTCTCTTAACGGCTATATGTTTAATGCTTCGAGCATCTTGCATACCTGTTTAAGTATCAAAAAGCGTATTCGAGAATAAATTCTCTTGCTCTGGCTTCTGGACAGGTAACTCAGAAGTGCGCTCCAGAACAGCACAACCTATCATTTCAGCTGTGACTATAAGTTTCTAAGTAGTTTACTGCAGTGACCAAAGACCGCGAGACGGATGAAACTTAACAAAACGGTAGTCTCTTTGTGGAGGTGACGGGAATCGAACCCGTGTCCTTACAAGTGCCAATATAAGTTTTATTCACATGCTTAGGCTACTGATTTAATCTTACTACCAGTCCAAAGAATCGGGGTACCGAATACCGGCCCATTTCCACCACCTACTTTAATCTAAGCAGGAAATCTTAATGCTTAGGCAGCTACTGCGAGAGTTACTGCAGGTCTTGCAAAGGCACGAACCTTGTTCGCCACATTGCCGAAGAAATTCTTAGCATTTATTTGTTGACCTCAGAGATTTAAGTGCTTAAAGCCCCGGCACTGCATGAACTCATACCTGCTCCAGGCAAGTCAAAACCAAACACCCCCATAATCCATGGCAAAGCTTTTAGCAGTTTGTTGAGACATAGGGATTCGAACCCTAACTGAAGGAACCAAAGTCCTTAGTGCTACCGTTACACCATGTCTCAAGGTTTGGCCTCCGGAGAGGCCGTTTGTAAAGATGCAAACAAGCGTTTCACAACGCAATACTCAAAACGATATTTATGGAATTCACACGAATGTGGCGCCCAGAGCAGGACTCGAACCTGCAACTCTTTAATATGACGATAGTGACTGAAGATAGCGCGAAGTGAAATTGGAAATCAGGATTTTCAGTCGAGAAGCATCCCTGCTTTGCGGTTACGGCGATTGCGCTGAGGCATCCTTTTGAGTCTGACCGCTTCAAGC
>JAZNQX010000039.1:0-5852 GCA_045590395.1 Acutalibacteraceae bacterium | reverse complement strand
TATGCCTTTATCAAGGCGCACAAGGGTGGTCTCCTGTGTGGTCATATCCACAGTTATATATGCAGGTATACCCTGCTTCTGATTGTTAAGCCACTTTATAGCATCGCCGTATCTAAGGGGCGTTACCCTGACAGGTTTACCATTATAATTTATCTGGGTATAAAGCTCTTCAATCTCAAACTGAGAAACAAGGTCAGACATTTCACCAAGCTTTCTCTGACCGAGTCTTGAAGCGGTATCCCTATCAACAACTGGTATCTGCTCTCTGCCGATTTCGCTTACCTCACTTACAAAATCGCCGTCCTGCATTTCTATGAGCCTATTATAGCGTGAGGCATTAAAAATCTGAGCGCCGATAATATTGCCCACAAGAATAATAAGACATATAAAACCAATGGCAAACACACCTATTTTAAGGGGAGTGGCAAGTTTTTTAAATTTATTCTTAATACTAACAAAGAAATTCTCCCCTGAAACCTCTACTTTTTGAGGCTTTAATGCGGCAATAAAATCTGAAAAAGCGCAGATTATAGCCACTGCTACAATAGCGAAAATAATAAAGGAATAAAACTGGGTGCTTCTAAGATTTATAGGAGGAAGCATAAACCAATATGCCAGTGCCAGTACTACAATGCTAAGTACCGTTTTAAGAAGAACTACCGTTGCTTTTTTCAATTATCATCATACCTTTCGTCTGAGTTTTTGTATTCAGGGCGTCCGTATTTTTCTCTTTTACGGCGCCTTTTTTCTTTAAGGGCTCTTTCCTTTTCTTCATCATAGGGTATATAGCGCACCTTTCTGCCTTTTTTTCTGCCCCTGAAATTCACCACATATATATAAGCGGCAAAAAGAATTGCGGCAAATATTATTATCGCAAAAATTATTTTAAAGGCGAGAGAGGTAAAAATTATCCTTAATACATCAAAAAATACCAGAAAGGCGTTACTGCTTATATCGTTTCCTGCTACAAGGTTAACGGTGCCTATAACCGTTTCGGCATAAACAACCTCTGCCGTACCAAGCACCTGTCCCTTTTTAATAGGCGCTTTTGCCGCTTCACTGCTTAAATTGGGCCGTATTATTACGGTAGAGCTATCGGCATCCTTAGGCAAAATAGAGGTTAGCTGTTTTTCGGGATAAAGGGAAACATAATCGTAATCCATAGAAAGTCTAACCTTCATTTCGGCAACAGGTACCGCCGTATCAAGCACCGCCTTATACTCAAAATTATTAAACACCCATCTGAACATTTCTTTAGCGGTAGTAAATTCCGTTCGTTTACCGTCAACGGTGGGGCAGTTCATAAGTACCGCAAGATAGCGGTAGCCTTTATACTCTGCGGTGGCGGTAAGACATCTGCCTGCTTCGTCGGTGAAGCCTGTCTTTGTGCCTGTGCAGTAGGAATAAAAATAGTTTGTACTTGAATCCACCATTAAATTTGTGGTAACCAGGGTTCTTGCATTACTCATATTGGTGGCAGGTACAGCGTATCTTGATTTTGAAGTAAGCTCTGCAAAAATGGGGTATTTTTCTATAGCATATTCTGTAAGGGTTACGATATCACGCACTGTGGTATAGTTATTTTCATCGTGCAGACCTATGGGGTTTGCATAGTGGGTGCCGGAAAGCCCCATCTCCCCTGCCTTTTTATTCATCATATCAACGAAGCCGTCAATACTGCCGCCCACTGCTTCGCATAAAGCATAGATAGCGTCACCTGCAGAGGAAATAAGCATAGCGGCAAGGGCATCTTTACACTTAAGTTTTTCTCCTACCTTAAGATGAATAATTGCAGCACCTGTGCCCAAAATTTCATTATAGGCATTATCGGTCATAGTGATTTCATATTCTTCTATATTTGAAACGTTTTCCAGCACTACTACAGCCGCCATAAGCTGAACCATAGAGGCAGGATAAACCTTTTCGTCGATATTTTTGGTGTAAATGAACTCTTTTGTATCAAGGCTGTAAAGCACAGCAGACTGAGCCGGTATTTCGAAAGCCGTTATTTCAAAGGCTTTTGCACCAAAAGAGCCGGTAATCAGCAAACAAATTATTAAAAATAAAGAAAAAATTCTTTTTTTCATAGAAAATTCCCCTATAATATAGTATAATATGATAAAAAGCAAATATTTATATCATAATTATACAATACTTTTATGAAAAATTAAAGTAGTTTAAGGTTTTTTATGGTATTTTATTTAAAAAAGGCAGGTGAGTTTTTTGGTATATGTAACAGGCGATATGCACGGCGATATAGACCGTCTTTTTGACCGTCAATGGAGTAAGCTAAAATCAGGTGACACAGTTATTGTATGCGGTGATTTCGGCTTTTTATGGAACGGCGGCAAAGAGGAAAAAGAGGTTATTAAATATCTTTCAACCAGAAAATATACCGTAGTCTTTCTTGACGGAACTCACGATAATTTTGATATGATAAATAAATGCCGTCAGACAATGTGGAAGGGCGGTCTTGTCCACAGAATAGGCGACAATCTTTATCACCTTTGCCGCGGCCAGATATACACTGTTGAGGGTATTTCTGTTTTCACCTTTGGCGGAGGAGAAAGCATTGACAAGGATATGCGTGTAGAGCAAGGCAACTGGTGGCGTCAGGAAAACCCGTCCCCCTCTGAAATGACTCTGGGTGCAAAAACCCTTGACGAAGCAGGCAGATATGTTGACTATATCCTTACTCACGAACCCCCTGCTCCCGTTAAAAGTGCTATGCTGCTAAGACGTGGGGAAACCGAAATCATTACAAAAATAAATGGTTATTTTGACCGTATAAGCAGGCTGGCAAACTATAAGCACTGGTATTTCGGTTCACTTCACGAGGACCGTATGATAACTCCCAAGCATACCTGCGTTTTCAAAAAACTTATCCCTCTTGAAAAAGAGTAGCAATATGTGTTATAATATATCAAATGTAATTAAGAAAGGATACCTTTTATGCTTACTTTCGAAAAACTTTGTATGGGCTGTATGAATGATAACGGTGGCGAGGAAACCTGCCCTATTTGCGGTTACGTTGCCGGCACACAGAACCCTAAAGGCAGTCTTCCTATAAAAACCCGTATACACGGCAGATACTTCGTAGGAAAGGCTATTGAAGCCAACGGTGAAGGTATTACCTACATTGGTTGGGATAACGACGAAAACAATATTGTAAATATCAGAGAATTCTTTCCCATTCCTTTAGCACGGCGTAACGACGACCTTTCTGTCGGTATACCTGAGGGAAATGAGTATGCCTTTAACGCCGCACTGCTTGATTTTATTGAGCTGGGCAAGAAGCTTCAGTCGGTTTCACTTGCCGCTGTTCCTGCCACCTGCGATATAATTGAATGTAATAATACTGCATATATTATAACCAAATCTGTTTCAGGAATAACACTTCGTGAATTTTTACTGAGAAACGGCGGTACACTTTCCTGGGAGCAGGCCCGTCCTCTCTTTATGCCGCTTATTTCGGCTATCGTTTCTCTGCATAAGGCAGGTATAATTCACGGCGGTATTTCTCCCGAAACCGTAATAATCGGCAGAGACGGTAAGCTTCGTCTTACAGGCTTTTCTGTTTCACAGCTGCGAAAATCAAACAGTCCTATAAACTCACAGATTTTCCCCGGCTATGCCGCTATTGAGCAGTACGGACAAAACGAAGAGGATATAACCGAGGCTACCGACGTTTACGGCTTTGCCTCAACGCTTTTCAGGGTTCTTATGGGCTCTGCCCTCCCCGAAGCCAGTGAACGCATTACTGACGATAAAATGTCTGTTTCTGCTAAAATTGCCGAGTCACTGCCTCAGGCTGTTCTTGTTGCCCTGGCAAACGCTTTGCAGATTTTGTTTGAAAACAGAACAAAAACTATGGAAGACTTTAAAATTGATATTGCTCCTGCGGCTGATGTAACCTCAAGCTTTGTTGCAGGCGAGGTTAAAACGGTTAAAGAGCCTATTGTGGCTAAAAAGCCTTCAAAAAATGAAGAAAACATAGCCAAAAAATATGCTATTATTGCCGCCGGTGTTACAGCAGGTATTTTCCTTATTATTGCTCTTATTTTATGGTTGATAATCGGAAAGCCCTTTGCAAAGGATGACCCCGAGCCTGATATCCCCGTTTCAAGCAGTCAGCCTTATGAGGATGAGCCTTCTTCTTCCACCCCGTCAAATACAGGTGAAAAACTGCTCAGCGTTCCAGATTTCACTAATTTAAACCTTACCTTTGAGGAAATTTGCAACCAGTATCCTGATTTCAAATATGAAATTTTAGGCAAAAAATACGCCGCTAAAAGCGCAGGTATTGTTGTAGCACAGGATATTAAAGCAGGCAGTGAGGTTAAGCGTGATACAACCATTTACCTTACCATAAGCCTTGGCCCCGAAACCATTTCGGTGCCCGAACTTAAGGGCAAAACTCAGCAGGAAGCTATAATAGAGCTTTACAAAAAAGGCTTCCTCTACCATAATATTACCTTCTACGAAATAGAGGACAGCGATGTTGATTATCACTGTGTAGTAAAAACCGACCCTGCGCAAGGCTCCACCGTAAGCCCTGACTCAACCATTAAGGTTTACTACAGTAATGTTCAAAAGGAAACCGGTAGTGAAACCGAATAATCTATAACCCCTGTGCTTTTGGCACAGGGGTTACATTTTTGTCATATAGCATTACAGTTTAGTAGTAATTATTGACATAAAATGGTAAATACAGTAAAATAAAATTAGTAAAAAAGAAAGAGGTGAGTCCGATGAACATTGAAGAGTCATTTTTTATTATCTCAGCGAAAGGAAAAACAAATTATGAAAAAGTTAATAAGTATATTACTGTCAATATGTTTGATAGTTGTACCGTGGAATGTTTCAGCAGAAAGTTCATCGGAAACCGAGCACATAGATAATACCGAAACGGTCATTACTGAAATAATAGATGAAGAAATAACCGATATAACACCTGTCGAGGATGAATTAATTACTATAAATCCTGACGATAATAGCCCTGAAGCTCAAGCAAGACGAAAAATACTTGCTCATATGTAGGCGAACGGTCAGACCGTAGACACTATGGCACAGTCTACAGGGTTAATTAACGGCGGTATCTATTATATTAAAAATTATTTTTCAGGCAAATATCTTAATGTTCATTACGGTGTAGATGCTAACGGCACCAATGTATATCAGTGGACTAAGGATAGTAGTACAGAACAAAAATTCAAGGTGGTTTATGACTCTGCGAGTGATAGCTATAAATTATATGCTATGTGCAGTTCTAATGGTAATAACAGGGTTATTGATGTTGTGCGAAACGGTGCGGCACTTGCTTCAGGTCAGAATGTAGATATATGGACTCCCGTTGACCATACTGCACAAAGATTATTGATAACTAACCTTATTCAGAATATATACCATATTCATATGAAGGCAAGTGACAAGCTCTATCTTACAACCAATGATAGCCTCAACGGTACAGGTGGCGGCACTTCATCGACCTCAGCAGGCAATGCGTATATACGCTCTTTTGACGGAAATTTAAATCAACAATGGGCGTTCGAATATATTGGCAACTCGAGTTCTACTCCGTCAACTCCTACAGGAAGTCTGCAATCTGTAAATAAGAGTTATATACGTGGTTGGGCGTGGCGTAGCGATTTGCCCAGCACACCTATAAACGTAAATATAAAAATCTACAAAGGCAGCACCCAAGTGCTAAATACAACAATATCCGCAAATCAGTACAGCAGTGATTTGTATAATACCGGCTACGGCAACGGATATCATGAATTTATTTATAATTATGATTGGACTACAGTTCCCAGTGGCACGTATACAATTTACGCATATGGTGTAAATGC
>JAZNQX010000038.1:0-2305 GCA_045590395.1 Acutalibacteraceae bacterium | reverse complement strand
TCCGTAAATGCAAAAATGAGCGGATTTTCTTACAATTTTCTGCAAAGAATGGATAATTAACCTCTGTTCTGCAGGGCTTTTGTATTTGTATGAATTGTCAATTACATTTATTATCTTTACAATTACACCGCCACTGGTTTTGCTTGAAACCACGGCATCCTGCGCAGACATATAAAAAATGAATACCGCCAGTGATATGGTAAGTATTGCAAAGAGCACCCGAAGACATATAATATGCTTCGGGCGTCTTGTTAAATTATTACCTGTCATAGCTATAGTTTGCCGGATTTTTCTTAACACCATTTACAATAACTTCAAAATGCAGATGGTTACCCGTAGACCAACCGGTTGTTCCGACATAACCGATAATCTGTCCGCGTTTTACATAAGCGCCGTTGCTTACAGCCGCTTTTTTCATATGTGCATAAAGGGTTTTATATGTTTTACCGTCCTTAGCGCTGGGGCCATGGTCAATAGCAACATAGTTACCGTATCCGCCGCCGCAACCGCAAGAATAGTTTTTACCGTAATTATGGGTACAGCCGTTACTTACATAATAAACCTTACCGTCTGCCGCTGCGCGTACAGGTTTACCTGCTATACCGCCGCCTGCAATATCTATACCCTTATGGTTTCCGTTATGAACACTGTCATTACTCTGCCAGCCAGCAGAAATGTAGTAGTGACCTGCAACAGGCCAAAGGAAGTTTCCGCCTGAAAAGCTAATATTTGAATTACTGCTGCCCTGATTGATTTTTTGAGCAGTATCATCCATTGTTTTCTGTGCTGCAGCTATATCGTTATTAAGACCTTTAATAACACTGTTAACCTCGGCAACATCTTTTTTAAGGGAATTATTATATGAATCAAGCTTACTTTTTTCCTCTTTCTGTGTGTCAAGAATAGCCTGAATTTCACCTTGTTCCTTTTCTATAACCGAAATAGCGGCATTAATTTTTTCAATAAGCTCATTATCCTTTTCGGCAAGGGTTGAGGTCATTTCAGCAAGAACAAGATACTCCGAAAAATCCTCAGCACCAAGCAGAATCTGAATATTGCTCTGGTTTCCGCCCGTCATATAAATAGAGCGGATACGCTTTCTGAACTGTTCGTTATCGGCTTCCATCTGAGCTTTCTTTTTATCTATTTCAGCCTGCTTTGTAGATATTTTTTTGTTAAGCTCGGAAATTCTTGAATTACAGTCATCAATAAGGTCTTGAGTTGCCTTAATTTTATCATCAAGAGCCTTTTTCAAGTTTTCCTGAGTAGCTTTTTTATTTTTTGCTTCTTTAAGGGCTTTTTCGGCCGCATTATATTTTTCCTGTAGTGTTTCGGCGCTTACCGGAACGCTTTCAGGCAATATAACTACGCTTATTAAAACCGCACAGCAAATAATTGCAATCAACTTAATAAATCCTGATTTCATTATGACTCCTTAAATAGCGACAAATTCACTGCCTTCTCTTTTTAGGTACTTGCTTATCATAATAATACTTCCAAAGGCACCTGCCACAATACCGATTGCAGCAAAAATACCAAGAAGCAAGAATGCTTTAGATGAGAACGAGATAAGCTCAAAATTACCTGCGCCCGACAGTATAGCTTCGGCGGCAACACGGTAACAGCAATAAAGCAGACCTTCGGAAATCACAGCCGAAATAAGACCTATAGCAACACCCTCTACAATAAAGGGAATTCTGATAAATCCGTCGGTTGCGCCCACTGCCTTCATAATACTAATTTCAAGCTTTCTGTTATACATAGTAACACGTATTGTATTTGAAACTATGATAAGTGAAATAATGAGAAGAATAGATATAATTGCGATACCTGCAATAAAAATACCGTTCTTTATAGAGGTGATTTTTTCAGCAAGGTCGGTTTGCGCCTGAATGGCGTTTACACCGCTGATTTTTTTGATGTTTTCAACGGTTTCTTCGAATTCCTCAAGGTTTACCATTGTAACTCTGGCGCCCATAGATAATGGGTTATTTTCACCCTCAAGAGCATCAATGGCCGCTTCAGCTTTATCGCTCATATTCTTTTTAACAATTTCAAGAGCCTCTTCCCTTGACACAAATTCAGCAGTGGCAATATTATCAAGACTGCCTATTTCGTAGCAAATAGCTTTGGCTTCGTCCTCGTTATGAACGGTATACATTTCATCGCAGATGCCGTTATCATCGAGCTCAGCACCTTCAGGAGCAGTTCTGCCGTTTATATCATAACGGGCAGCATTATAATCGTCAAAAAAGACCATTATAACATTCTGCTGTTCAAGATTACCTATAATTTTGGTAACATT
>JAZNQX010000037.1:0-2601 GCA_045590395.1 Acutalibacteraceae bacterium | reverse complement strand
CCCTGAACTATACCGCCTGTTTTATCTATAAGCTCTTTATCGGTTATAACAACCGTCATATCCTGAACGGTATTGTTTACCCTTGAAGTGATTACCTCTATTTCGCAGGAATATGCCTTTACGCCTTCACCGTCAATAGTGGTCATAATTGTTGCAGTGCCATCCTTTATATCCTGTTTATGAGCAATTTGAGTAAGATTTTCGGTGTTAATTTTACAGGTAGCCTGTCCATATACACCCATTTCACAATTACTGTAGAGTCTGCCTACCGATGTATAGTTCAGTCTGCCCTTAAGCTCACCGGGTACGCCCTTTGTACCCTTTACAATAGATACTATCTGTGCGCCTACAAGGTCTCCTCGGCTAAAGGAAAGCATTTCCTTGGTTTCGCTGTCGTATATACCGTGACCAAGTCCGCAAATTATATTATTATACGGCGAATAAAAGGTTAAAGTGCCTATACCTGCTGAGCTGTCCTTAACCCACAGTCCTGCTTTATATTCCCCGTCCTCCGCGCTTTGAACAGGCGTTAAGTAAAGCTTCTTTTCATTACCGCTTCTGCGAATCACCAGTTCTTGTTCTTCTCCGTCACTATTTGAGAAAATTTCAGCCAATTCTTCATTGGTGCTTACCTTTTTTCCATTAACCGATAAAATATAATCACCCTTATAAATTCCTGCTTTTTTACCGGGATTTTCTGTACTATCAGTAGTTTTTATTTCCTGAATATCCACCACCAAAACACCGTCTGTATAAAGCTTTATCCCAAAGGGGCTACCCAACACAGCAACATAGGTTTCTTCTACTATTTCTACGGTGGTAGATTTAACGGGTATAACCCCAAAAAGCTTAACATCAACCTTGTACGAATTACCTACTTCGTTTATCTCGCTGCACTTTGAAAACTCTACACCCTTATATTCTGCCGTTACGGGAACCAGCAGGTCAAAACTAAAGCTTGTTCCCTTTGTTATTTTATAGGTATCTGCAATACTATCTGAATAATAGCCTGCGGTAGCGCCCACAAGCAGTACGGATATAGAAAACAGCGCGTAAAGTATAATAAGCGCCGCTTTAAACTTCTTCATTTTTATCACCCTGTGTTATTGTATCCTTTAAAAAACACAATAACTGTTACAAACTTTTCCTTTTAGAGCTTTTAACCGTTACAGGCCCTTTAACCAGTACGGTTTCGTTGCCGATTACCTCAATATTTTTCCAAGGAATTTGTATATCCTCTTCCCTACCAAGCACCCCAAAAAGCTTTTGCTTACCGAAAACTATAATATTTGCTACAGCACCCGTTTCGGTATCTATTTCAAGCTCACTGACATAGCCCAACACCGAGCCTGTTTCAACACTTACAATTTGTTTATTTTTAAAATCTTCAATATTATAAAGCAAAAAAATCACCCCATATAAAAATATGAGAATTTTGTCTTTATAATTACTGCTTTCCTTTTATTTTATCAATAGCGTTTTTCTCAAGACGGGAAACCTGAGCCTGAGAAATACCGATTTCCTTTGAAACCTCTGTTTGAGTAAGCCCTCGCATAAAACGCATTGTGAGAATACTTTTTTCTCTTTCATCAAGGGCTCTTATAGCCTCTCTAAGTGCCAGTTCATCAAGCCACTGCTCAGCAGAGTTATTATCACCTAACTGGTCAAGCACATAAACCATATCACCGCCTTCGGAAAATACAGGCTCATAAAGGGAAATTGGGTCAACAATACTCTCCAGAGCAATAACCACTTCGTTTTCCTCAAGGGAAAGCATTTTGGCAATTTCACTTATTGTTGGTTCTTTCTGATTTTTATTTATATACTCTTCCTTAGCCTTCATAGCCTTGTAGGCAGTATCCTTTATAGAACGGCTTACCCTTATTGCGTTATTATCTCTCAGGTGCCGTCTAATCTCTCCGATTATCATGGGCACCGCATAGGTTGAAAAGCGGACTTTCTGGCTAATATCGAAGTTCTCGATGGATTTTATCAGTCCTATACAGCCCACCTGAAACAAGTCGTCCATATTTTCGCCTCTGCCCGTAAATCGTTGTACCACGCTGAGAACAAGGCGTAAATTTCCTATTACAAGCTCGTCTCTGGCGCTTTTGTCACCCGCTTTAAATTTTTTAAGCAGTTCTTCCTTTTCGCTTTCCTTTAAAACCTTCAGCTTTGATGTATCAACACCACATATTTCTACTTTACCGCAAAAAATAACAGACACCTCCAATAATTCTTAATAGAATTATTGCCAGATGTCTGAAAACTAAACCTGTTTTTCAAAATTAAATTTGTCCTAAAACGCCCTGAAAATAGTCGAGTGTTTCGGCACATTCCTTATCAATAGAGGTTTTAAGCAAATCTTCATTCAAATCGGTTGCGAGTATGGCATAAATTTCCTCTTTAGCAACCTCTGTTCTGCCTAAAATAAGATTGATAAGTTCCTTCTTATTTTCATTTTTGCTGCTGGCCAGAACACAGTTAACCTTAACCGATTCTGTAACAATTTTGCCGATAACCTTTACGGCATATTCGTTTATATCAGCGCTCTTATTATCTGAAACTTCACCCACAAAATCAAAATCGTGATAATCCTGC
>JAZNQX010000036.1:0-2088 GCA_045590395.1 Acutalibacteraceae bacterium | reverse complement strand
CAAGTTTGAGGGAGTTAATTAGCCTTGGCGGTGCGTTTAGTCTTACAAACAATGAAAAGTGGTGCGTTTAGTCTTACAAATGGTGCATTTACTGAAGGCGGATCGTAGCCATGTCGTTCTGTGAGCCAAGGAGTTGGTGCCCATTGTTGTCTTCCTAAGACCGCTTGGCCTCCGACTTATTTAGTCAAGTTTGAGGGAGTTAATTAGCCTTGGCGGTGCGTTTAGTCTTA
The DNA here is from genome assembly GCA_045590395.1 of Acutalibacteraceae bacterium. Taxonomy (GTDB): domain Bacteria; phylum Bacillota; class Clostridia; order Oscillospirales; family Acutalibacteraceae; genus SIG607. The sequence continues at coordinate 1,858 of JAZNQX010000036.1, read as the reverse complement.
CAAACAATGAAAAGTGGTGCGTTTAGTCTTACAAATGGTGCATTTACTGTTACAAACGGTGCGTTTAGTCTTACAAATCTGTAAATCAGGGTATAACAATCCGTAGCGGGACGTCATTTCTGTTTTTCGGACATACTAAACGCACCACCAGTTGAGGCAGAGACTCTTTTTTATCAGTATTAGCCGATCAGGTCAGGAGTCATTATAACTTGATTGGGATGAATTGCGTTGATATTAAGTTTTTGAATTACCTCCTTGCCATAAATGACAGCGAACATTTCCAATGCTGTTTTGTCGTTGAAACTTTTTCTGTTGTATGAGTTCAGATGTGATATAATCTTATTTACATCAGCTTGTGTCAGGTTATTGAAAGATTTTCCCTTCGGTAAAATTTTTCTTAAATTTGTGTGATTATTCTCTACATGGGGCTTTTGCCATGATGAATATGGATCACAATAGAAAATCTTCGTCCGCTTTTGAGTTTTATCACAACTTTGTTCGAGAGCATCGGGATTGGAAAATTCAGAACCATTATCCGTTAAAATAACTGGAAACATCTTTTGAAACATCTCCAATCCCAGTACCTTCTCAAGATGGTCAAAAATATCAATGACAGTTTGTGCATTGTTTGCTTCTCTGATAAAAGCAAGCATCATGCCGCAATTATTAAAATGCATTGTCAAAAGTGCTTTCTGTCCCGGTCTGCCGATGACAGTATCCATCTCCACTACCGGAATTCCAGGATTGTTATGCAAAAAGTTCTTAAAATCTTCAAAAGACCGATTATTACGGCACTTTGTGTTGATTTTATGCTCAACAGCCTTATGTTTCCGCTTTTTTCTGCTGCAAGCAGCCGGTAAATCGTACCGTTTTGTTTTTATCGCTCCGGTATTGATTAGAGTATAGACTGTTTTTTCGCAAATCGTAAAATAGTTTGCATTAGCTTGCAAAATATGATGAATGGATTGTCCTTTGCTTGCTCCTACTGCGATAATATCACTGACTTGCTTTAATTCATCTTCCGTTAAATTAATTCCTTTTCTTGCGGATTTCAACAGTGATTTGTATTTTTGCTCTGCCTTTTCTGCTATGTAGTAATATTTTGTAAGAGAACAACGCCTTTCAACTTTGCAGCCATTACACACCCATGGTGAACGTAAAAGAGCTGGACATTCCTCCAACTCAAACTTCGCACACACTTTATTACAAGATACCAAGGTGCAAGCACTGCACTTCTTTTTGCAATATTGAGTTGGTATTCTGCATAATTTTTCTACTGAACATTTGCTGCGATGCGTGCAATTGTTCAAGATATACGGTGATACTGTCTTTGAACTGACTGTCCGATGCTTGCGGATTTCTCTTGAAATCGTTGAATGAGATTTTCCTAAAGCTTCGGCAATAGAACGAAAACTCTCGCCACGATTCAAAAGTGTTTCCAAACGACGCCTTTCATCTGCGGTTAAATGTCCCATAAAGCCTCCTTGAAATTTGTAAGACTAAATGCACCACCCCCTCCGGGTGCACCCGGAGGGGGTGGCAGCTCTCCGGATATTCGTAACTTTACACCCAAATTCAGTATTTTTCTTCATGAGACGTTTGTAAGACTAAATGCACCGGCTGAATTTGTAAGACTAAATGCACCACTGCCATTTTGGGGTGGTGCGTTTACTTTTACAATCGTCAAACCCCTGAAGCTCTGAAAAAAGTGGAATTTTACAGCTTTACCGACTTGAAAAGCTGATATTTTATGATATATTAAGAGAATATGCAAATGTTAACTCTAATGCTCTGAAAGGGGGTGAATGTCAATGGATACCGAAGTTCGCGTGAAGAAAGGTGAGGTCATCGACCGTGC
>JAZNQX010000035.1:0-2052 GCA_045590395.1 Acutalibacteraceae bacterium | reverse complement strand
GTTCCTGCACTTGACGGTGGCAGACTTGTGTTCATTTTCCTTGAAATGCTACTAAGACGGCCTGTAGCTAAAAAATATGAGGGTATTATTCACGCGGTTGGTCTGTTTTTACTGCTTGGAATAATGGTTCTCATTACCTTTAAAGATATATGGAGTTTAATTACGGGGTAAAATGTATGTTTACTAACGATAAAACTGTTGCTGTAAAACTTAAAAATTTAACGATTGGCGCGGGAAATCCCGTGACAGTTCAGTCTATGCTTAGCGTTCCGTCATACGATTTTGACGGAAATATAAAGCAGGCTAAAGAGCTTGAAGCGGCAGGCTGTCAGATTATCAGAGTTGCTGTGCCCGATATGAAATCGGTTGAACTGATTTCAAAGCTCAAAGAAAATGTCAGCGTACCTATAGTTGCCGATATTCATTTTGACTATAAGTTGGCCCTTGAAAGCGTTGCGGCAGGTGTTGATAAAATAAGAATTAACCCCGGTAACATCGGGGATGACAGTAGGGTAAAGGCTGTTGCCGACTGTTGCAAAGGTGCAGGTGTACCTATTCGTATAGGTGTAAATTCAGGCTCTCTTGAAAAAGAAATACTGAAAAAATACGGCGGCCCCACTCCTGAAGCTATGGTGGAAAGCGGACTTTATCATATTTCTCTACTTGAAAAATTTGATTTTGACCAGATAGTTTTATCCCTTAAATCCTCAAACCCATTTACTATGTATAGGGCATATCTTTTAGCGGCTGAAAAATGCAGATATCCCTTGCATCTGGGTGTAACAGAGGCGGGAACATATAAAATGGGAATTATACGCTCAAATGCAGGTATAGGCGGTCTGCTTTTAAATGGTATAGGCGCAACGATACGCGTTTCTCTTACCGATACACCCGTTAATGAGGTATATGCAGCTAAAGATTTGTTAAAGGCAATAGGTCTTAGAAATGAAGGGGTAAGGTTTATCTCTTGCCCAACCTGCGGCAGAACTGCAGTTGACCTTATTGGTCTTGCAAAGGCTGCAGAGGAGCGCCTTAAAAACATAAGCAAACCACTGACGGTTGCGGTTATGGGTTGTGTTGTTAACGGCCCAGGTGAAGCCAGAGAGGCTGACTTCGGTATAGCCGGCGGCAAGGGTTGTGGTGTAATATTCAAAAAAGGCGAGATTATTTATAATAACGTGCCCGAAGAAAAATTGATAGATTTACTTTATGATGAAATAGTTAAAAATTAAGGTGAGAGAATGTCTGTAAAATTTTCAGAGGTTTTCGGCGATTTTTTGAACCGTAAGACCAGAGTATTTGCTGATTGCGAAATGAAAAATTGCAATCTTGATATGGATAGCAGAAAACTCGATATAGCTTTACATAGCGAAAAGTATATCGAAAAAGAGCTTATAAATGAACTTAAAGCGTTGTTGTCAACAGCGCTTCAGACTTCTGCGCTTAATCTAACATTACAGTTTTCAAAAGACAGTTTTTGTGAAAAAGCCTGTAAAGATATTTGTGAGCAGCTTCGTCTTGAAAACGTAATGCTTAACGGCTATTTTAACAAGGCTGAATTTGTGCTGAGAGGCGATACTTTAGAAATTATTCTTGCCTTTGGCGGACTTTCTATAATTAAAGAAATAGGCTTTGAAAAGAAATTTGAAAATAAAGTTAAAGAAATTTTTGATAGGGAAGTCGCCGTCACTTTTTCAGGACAAACCGAAGATATAGAAATGGTATTACCGGACGAGCCTGATGACGAAATACCTCTGCCTGAAGAACCTACAGCAGAAGAGGTTACAGTAGCAAAGCCTGTTATGGTTACAAGTGAAGGATTACCTGAATTTTTATATGATGTGGAACTTTTCTATGGCAAAAAACTCGATAACCGTTACATAAAAATGATAGATATTGTACCTAACCCCGACGGTAAAACCTTTATCGCAGGTTGGGGAGAGGTATTCGCTTTTGAAACAAGAAACATAAATACAAAGCGCGGCCCCAGAATTATCGTTACCTTCTGCCTTAGTGATAAAACTAATTCTATTTACTGTAAACTGTTTATGA
>JAZNQX010000034.1:0-3204 GCA_045590395.1 Acutalibacteraceae bacterium | reverse complement strand
TAGGCGATGGCGTAAAGGTTGGAAAAAAAGCCACCATAAAGGCCAAATCTATGATAAGCAAAAATGTAAAGGAGGGTGAAGTACTATGAGAACAAACAATATGCTTGGTATAATTTTTGCGAATGTTAATGATGCTTTTTTACCTGAGCTTACCGAAAAACGCTCAATGGCATCTCTGCCTGTTGCAGGACGCTACAGACTTATTGACTTTTCTCTTTCTTCACTTTCAAATGCAGGTGTGAGTCAGGTGGGTATTATAACAAAAGAAAATTACCGTTCACTTCTTGACCATATCGGAAACGGCAAGGAGTGGGACCTTGACAGAAAGTCAGGCGGTCTCTTTATTCTTCCGCCCTTTGTATCGGGTAGAACGGATACAGGAGTTTATAAAACCCATCTTGAAGCGTTGACCGGTGTTATCACCTTTTTAAACCGCGCAAAGCAGGATTATGTAGTTATATGCGACAGTGATGTTTTGGCAAATATAGATATTGCCGAAATGTTTAAACAGCATATTGAAAATGGCGCCGACTTTACTATTGCTTATAAGTACGGCAAAATACCGAAGCACCACGAAAAAACAATGGTGTTCACCTTAAATGATGAAAACCGTATAGAAAAAATTGATTATATAAAGGAAAGAGCGCATACTAACTTTAGCCTTGATGTAATGATTATGGGCAGACGGTTCCTTATAGATATTATAGAAAAAGCAAAGGCTGAGGGTAAAAACAGTCTTTCAAAGGAAATTATTGCCCCTGCTCTTGATAAATATAAGGTAATGGGCTATGAGGTAACCTCCTTTGCCGAGGTTATGGACGGTATGAAGAGCTACTTTGACCTTAATATGAAAATGCTTGACAGTAAGGTGAGAAAACAGCTTTTCAGCAGAGAACGCCCCGTATACACCAAAACCCACGACAGTATGCCTGCAAAATACTGCATTGGCAGTAATGTTGTGAACTCTCTTATAGCCGACGGCTGTGTTATTGAGGGTGAAGTTAAAAACTGTATATTATTCAGAAATGTTCAGGTTAAAAAAGGCGCCGTGGTTGAAAATTCTATAATAATGCAGAATGCAGTTATAGGCGAAAATGCACAGGTTTCTTATACGGTTATGGATAAGGAGTCGGTTGTCAGCGACAATAAAAAGATTGAAGGAAGCCTTAAGAAAACAGCCATTGTTAAAAAAGGAGAAAAAATATGAAAATTCTATATGCCGCCAGTGAGGCCTACCCCTTTGCTATGTCGGGAGGACTTGCAGACGTAGCAGGCGCACTCCCCAAAGCCCTTCGCAGAAGACTTGTGGGTTGCAGAGTGGTAATGCCCCTTTATGACTGCGTATCTGAGGAGCTTCGCGCCAATATGAACTTTATAACAAGCATTACGGTGCCTGTTGCCTGGCGAAGACAGTACTGCGGTATATTTGAAGCAAGGGTAGACGGTGTAATATACTATCTCCTTGATAATCAGTATTATTTCAAGAGAGACGGTCTTTACGGCTACTATGATGATGCTGAGCGTTATGCCTTCTTTTCCCGTGCTGTGCTGGAAATGATACAGTATATTGACTATAAGCCCGACATAATTCACTGTAATGATTGGCAGACCGCCCTTATTCCCGTATTTCTGAACGCTCTTTACAGAGAAAACGAGGTTCACAAAAATATTCACACCGTATTTACCATTCACAATATTCAGTATCAGGGCAAATACGGATATGAGCTTATTGGTGATGTTTTGGGACTGCCTGACGGCTTTTCTCAGGTTATAGATTACGACAACTGTGTTAACTTTATGAAGGGCGGTATACAGGAGGCGGATATGGTTACCACCGTATCTCCCACCTATGCAAAGGAAATTCTTGACCCTTACTATGCCCACGGTCTTGACGGCATTTTAAGAGATTTATCCGATAAGGTGACGGGCATTGTAAACGGAATAGATACAGAGGTTTATAACCCTGAAACCGACATGAATATTTTTGAAAACTTTAATGCAGACACAATGGATAAAAAGGTTCTTAATAAAACGGGACTTCAAAGAGAACTTTCTCTGCCGGAAAGGGAGGACGTACCCGTTATAGGTATTGTTACCCGCCTTGTTAAGCATAAGGGTCTTGACCTTGTAAAGCATGTTTTTGAGGATATTTTAAAGGCTGATGTTCAGTTTGCAATACTGGGCTCGGGTGAGTGGGAGTTTGAATCCTTCTTTAACGAAATGGCGCAGAAGTATCCCGATAAGGTTGGCTTTAAAATGGGCTTTATACCTGCCCTTGCCAGAAAAATTTATGCCGGCGCCGATATTTTTCTTATGCCAAGCCAGAGTGAGCCTTGCGGTCTTGCTCAGATGGTGGCGCTTCGTTACGGCACTATTCCTATTGTCAGAGAAACAGGCGGTCTTGCCGATACAATTAAGGACAGCGGCGACAATATGGGCAACGGCTTTACCTTTAAAAGCTATAATGCTCACGATATGCTGGAAACCGTTTGGCGCGCTCTTCAGGGCTACTCTGATAAGCAGGGCTTTGCCACACTTAAAAAGAGGGCTATGGAGTGCGATAACAGTTGGGGCAAATCTGCAGGCGAGTATATAAAGCTTTATAAACAAATACTTGGCAAGTAAGCTTATATATGATACAATAAGGACGGTGATAATCACCGTCCTTTTTACATATTGTATACTAATAGAAGGGTGTTTTGTTATGGGACTTATTATCGTAGCTATAATTTTCGGTATAATTGAAGGAATTACCGAATGGTTGCCTGTAAGCAGTACGGGTCATTTAATACTGTTTGAAGAAATATTACCCCAGTATGTGAGTAAAGATGTATGGGATATGTTTTTGGTTATTATTCAGTTGGGTGCTATTTTAGCCTCTGTTATTCTTTTTTGGAATAAAATATGGCCCTTCCAAAAGCCTGATAAGGCAGAGGGTAAAGGCATAATAAAAAAGGATAGCTTTATCCTTTGGATTAAGGTGGCTATAGCTACTGTCCCCGGTGTAGCCTTTGTACTGTTAGGGATTGATGAAATATGTGATAAGTATTTTTATAATTCTACCGGTGTTGCAATAGCCTTAATAGTTTTCGGTATCTTCTTTATACTGATTGAAAGACTAAATAAAAAACGAAGTCCCAAATTTAATGAGCTTAGCGATATAACCTATACTATTGCTTTGTATATAGGTCTGTTTCAGCTTTT
>JAZNQX010000033.1:0-14175 GCA_045590395.1 Acutalibacteraceae bacterium | reverse complement strand
GCAGGTACACAGCACAGCTCGGCAGAAAGGAAATCCTCCTCGGTAACGCCGTATTTCTCAAACAAAATGTTTAAAATATTAAGCTTTACCAGACTACTTTCACTATCATCCTTAAAGGGCAGACTGCCTACCAAAACATTTAACTCCTCGCCCTTTATACCGTCACTAAGGGTACGTTTTGACTGCTCCTGCGCCAAATGGGGCAAAAGGTCGTTTATGATAAATTTAGGCTCGTCGTCTTTTTCACCGATTGAAACCTTTACAACACTGCCGTCCTTTTTAGCAAATACGCCGTGAAGCGCCATAGGAACTGCAGTCCACTGATATTTCTTAACACCGCCGTAGTAGCAGGTCTTAAAAAGTGCTAAATCAGAGTCCTCATAAAGAGGGTTCTGCTTTATATCAAGACGGGGTGAATCAATATGAGCGGCGGTAATATTTACACCCTTTTCTACATTTTCTTTACCGATAACCGCAAAAGCCACAGCCTTTGAACGATTGTCAAAATACACTTTAGCCCCTGCCGTATAGGTCTTGCCGTATTCAAATGGCACAAAGCCTTTTTCCTTTGCAAGTCTTATAGATTCTTCATTGGCTTCTCTTTCGGTTTTTGCGCTGTCAATAAATTTCTTATACCCCTCGCAAAAATCAAAAGCCGCTTTTAAGGTTTCCTCCTCTGTTTTTAAGAGAGGACTTTTTTTGCTTATAAAAAGCTTCTCTTTAAGCAAAGCTGCTGCGCTTTTTTCACTCATAATCTATTCCTCCAAAAGTTTATCTAATAACTCATTACAAGCGGTTATATATTCCGCCTCGTCTGTATCGCTACTTAGCACAAAATCTGCTCTGTCTTTATAAAAGTCGTCAGTCTTTCCTGCACTAAGGCGAATTTCTGCCTGTTCCGCGCTAAGACCGTCACGACTTATAATTCTTGCCCTTCTTTTTTCTATAGGGCAAAGTATTGCTACAACAGTACCGCACATTTCGTCTATTCCGCTCTCAAACAGGGTCGGTGCATCAAGTAAAATGTTATCACTTTCCGCATTATTTATTTTTTCCATTACAATGTTTAGTATAAACGGAAAAATAATTTCTTCAAGTTTTTCTTTTTTCTCCTTATGGCTAAATGCTCTTTTGGCTAAAAGTTTTCTGTCAAGAACACCGTCATTTAAAATATCCTCGCCGAATTCTTCAGCCAATTTTTTTAAACACTCACTGCCCTTTTCGGTAACATGCCGCGATATTTTATCACAGTCAATCAGCATAAAGCCTTTTTGCTCTGCAACCGACGAAAAAGTGCTTTTACCTGCCCCGGTAGGACCTGTAAGACCTATAATATTTTTCATAAGCTTATCACCCTATGTGCGCAGGCGCGGATAAGACGGTTATAAACCGCAAGACCCACACCGCTTTTTGAAGGCGCATGTACATACGCTTTTTTTATGTTATCACTGTCAAGGCGTCTTAACACCTCAAAAACCTCATAAGCCATACTTTGCTCGTTTTCCATATTTCCAAAGGTAAAGCTTTTAACCTTTATAAAAGGCTTATCTTCAGTAAAGCAAACTGCCGCGCCGTCATTTTTAGCATTTACAAAGTCACAGTATTTTTCACTGTCACCCTCTACAAGATAAAGCTCGGCAACGGGGGAATAATGCTTATACTTCATACCCGGAGAAGCAACCTTCTCCCCTTTTTCACATTCCTCTAAAATTGCTTTATCAATAACAATATCGGGGAAAATTTCTCTTAGCATTTCTACAGTAACAGCACCCGGGCGAAGCAGTCTTGCGCTTTTTTCGGTTATGGAAACTACCGTTGACTCCACACCTACACTGCATCTGTCACCCATTATAACGGCGTCAATTTTGCCGTCTAAATCAGAAATAACGTGCTCTGCCGTTACGGGACTTGGTGAGCCCGAAACATTGGCTGAGGGCGCCGCTAAAGGTATATTTGCCTCAGAAATTATATCTCTGATAGCTTTATCTTTTGGCATTCTTACAGCAACGGTATCAAGCCCTGCTGAAACCTCTTTACACACATAGCCTGAAGACTCAAGCACCATGGTAAAGGGGCCAGGCCAGAATTTTTCGGCGCAGATATATGCCTTTTTTGGAATATCCTTTGCAACCTTTTCCAGCATATCTATGCTGTCTATATGAACTATCAAGGGATTATCCTGAGGTCTGCCCTTTGCCGTAAAAACCGCCTTTATAGCCTCTGCATTTTTAGCAGAAGCGGCAAGACCGTAAACGGTTTCGGTAGGCACGGCAACAATTTTTCCGTCCTTTAAAAGCTCTGCCGCATATTTTACCGTCTTTTCTCTGTCGGCTTCTAAAAAAAGCTTTTCTGTCTTCATCAGGCGTTTTCCTCGTTTTTAAGCATTTCGGCACGGTAATAGGTAATAAGCGCATCAACAAGCTCGTCAATATCACCGTTCATTATCTGCTCAATTTTATAAAGGGTAAGGCCTATTCTGTGGTCGGTAACTCTGCCTTGGGGGAAGTTATAGGTTCTTATTCTCTCACTTCTGTCCCCTGTACCAACCTGAGATTTTCTGTCAGAGGCTATTGCCTCGTCCTGCTCACGCTGAGCCTGCTCGTAAAGACGGGAACGCAGTACCTTTAATGCCTTATCCTTGTTTTTAAACTGGCTTCGCTCGTCCTGACACTCAACCACCATACCTGTGGGCAAATGGGTTACACGTATAGCGGAGGAGGTTTTATTAATATGCTGTCCGCCTGCGCCGCTACTTCTGAAGGTATCAATTTTAAGGTCTTTGGGGTCAAGCTCAAATTCAACCTCCTCTGCCTCTGGAAGTACCGCAACGGTGGTGGTAGAGGTATGAATACGGCCCTGAGTTTCGGTATCGGGCACACGCTGTACACGGTGAACACCGCTTTCAAATTTCATTCTTGAATAAGCACCCACACCCTCAATAGAAAAGGAAATTTCCTTATATCCGCCAAGCTCGGTTTCACTTTCATTGATAATCTCAATATTCCAACGCATTTTTTCAGCGTACATAGAGTACATTCTGAAAAGTGAGCCTGCAAAAAGGGCTGATTCTTCACCGCCGGCACCTGCTCTTATTTCCACAATAACGTTTTTATCGTCGTTAGGGTCTTTAGGCAAAAGCAGAATTTTAAGTTCTTCCGATAAAATCTTTACATTTTTACTTGATTCCTTAAATTCTTCTTCAACAAGCTCTTTAAAGTCCTTATCAAGACCGCCTGCATCAAGCAGTTCTCTGGCTTCCTTTTCGCTGTCAGATGCGGCTCTATATTCCTTATATTTTTCAACAATAGGCGTCATCTGGCTGTATTCTTTACTAAGCTTTGTATACTGCTCATTATCGTTTATTATTTCAGGTCGAGTCAGCAGTACGCCTATTTCCTCATATCTTCTTACTGCCGCTTCCAATTTATCAAACATAGTTTATTCTTCCTCACGAATAATTTTCTTAATATTTTTCTCACACGCTATACGGGTAAGCATTACTTCTCTTTCGCATTTTGTGCATTTTATGCGAAAATCCATACCTATTCGAAGCACCGTAAACATATCGTTTCCGCAAGGATGTTTTTTCTTCATCTGTAAAACATCATTCAGTCTTACATCCATAGTTTTGCCTCCGCTTTTGCATATTTAATATTATTATACAATATTTTCCTCAATATAGCAATAAACTTAAAAAAATATCTTCGGGTTTCCCCGAAGATATTTTAATTTACGCGCCTGCGAGATAAAGTTTTAAGAGTGCAAGGTCTGTGGTATTAACTCCGTCTTTACCGTCCATATCAGCACCATTAAAGTCTATATTCGAACTTGCACCTGCAAGATAAAGTTTTAACTTAGCAAGGTCGGTAGTATTAACCTTTCCGTCGCCGTCTACATCGCCTGCAACTGCATCAATACGCTCGTATTTATCAAAAATATAGAAATATTTGGCGACTTTATCTTCTTCAGTAACCGTTTCAATATAGCAGTAGTGAATACCAAGCTCGGTTCTTACCACGCCTTCCAATGCTACGCCCCAGTCCTTAGTTCCCAAAAGTTCCAAGGTAAGCTGCTTTGTAGAGGTATTTTCAAAGGTAACTGTTATTTTACTATCGTCGATATCAGGATTAATAACATCAAACTCTATATCGGTCATAACCCTGTCATCTTCAGAAAGACCGTTTATTTCGGCAGAAACAACCTCGTAGGCAGCAACAAACTTTTCAAGCTCGTAATCATAAGTTACGAAAACTTTGAAATCACCGTCTTCAATTACTGCAACCACGCCGCCCAGCATATTATCGAGTACATAAGAAGTATTAGTATTTGTGGCAGTAATAGTCTTTGTATTTCCGCCGTCATAGGTAAGCTTTACCTTGAGCCCTTCTACATCGGGGAATTCTACAAATTCAAGCTTATTGGGCAGTTCAACAATTTCTATGCCTTCTGCCAAGCTGTCATTAATGGTTACGGGAACTTTAAAGGTATAACCCATAAGGGTAAATTCAATATTATAATTTCCGGGAGATTCTACTCCACACTCATCTCTGTATAAATAATATCCGTCGTAGGTTCCGTAATCATCATCGTCAGTATAATTATAGGTTACACTCGGTCTGTCGGTAAAGTATACGGTAAAGCTCATCTGGTTAAGAATGCTCTCAGGAAGATACACATAGTATACGCCGTCATAAACATAACCGAAGTCAATATCACCAAAGGTTATATTAAGCTCGGGCAGACCGCTGACCTCAACTCTGTCAACAGTATTATCCACAATGTTTACGGGTATTGTTGTTGTGCGTCCCATGTATTCAACGGTTATATAATTTTCTCCGCCCTTTATCCAAGGGGTAAAGTCTTGGTCGTCACTAAAACTAACCTCTTTTTCGCCCCATTTGTCAAAAGAGATATACTCTGTTCCGCCTGCAACAAGGTTAACCTTAATTTCAGCATCTTTTAAGAAAGCGTAATAATCGTAGCGGAAAGAGCTGTATTCACTTCCGTTACCGTTTTCCATTATTGTGATTTCAAAATTGTTAGTAATTTCAATACTGCTGACAGGAGAGTTTACTACATTTACGCCCATTCGCACGGAGTTGTCAAGATAGTAGATGTATGTATCATTTTCACCCAGTTGCCAGGGGTCGTTCATCTGATTGGAATCCCAGCTTATAATGTATCCGTCAACATAGTCACCCACATATGCTTCAACACTCGGCTTATCGCTGTAGTTTATTTTTATTTTAGCATCACGGGGCATATTGGCGTTATAGTAGTAATACTCGCCGTTCATACCGGGAACCATAGTTCCGCCGCTGTTTTCAATATACACGTCTTCGGTAGGCTTAATAAGCTCAATACTCTCTATGGTGTTTTCATTTATGGTAACATAGTATTTTTTCTCAAAGCCTGCACAGGTAAAGCTGATATAGCCTGTACCGTTCTCTTCAACGGCAGAGAAATAAACTCTCTCGCCGTTTACTTCCTCCTGAGTCTGATATGACCAGAAATCTATGCTGTTATCAGACCATTTTATTTCAAGGCGTACACCGGTTATGCTGAAAAAGTCCTCAAAATAGCCCTCTATGTACTCGGTTCTGTCAGGCGGTGTCAGAATATTCATTTCGGTTATAGAAAGAGCCTGCTCCAATTTAACATCAAAGGTAGAAGCCTCTTCCCAGTTAAACATACCTACTACATAGTAGTATGTATTTCCTGCTGTAAGTTCAATATTGATACCAAAATTGCTACCTTCTTCTTCATCACTATAATCAATCTCATTAAAGTTAGCATCATACAGTGTAGCATTAGTATCGTAGTCGCCTACCGAATAGAATTTGTAATTTCCGGTTGTTTCGGGGGTAAAGTTATATACAACCAGACCCTCTTCTTCAGATATAGTTGTAGGATAGGTTTCACCTACAGTAATGCTCTCGCCGCCGGTTACGGTAACAGTTTTGGTATCGCTAATATCTGTATCGTCAATTTTTACAGTAATATCTGCTGTACCTATACCCTCAAGGTCTGCTTCACCATCCCATTTGAATATATCTACAACATCTTCATTACTGCTTTCCCATTCCACATCGGATTCCATATCTTCTACAGCATAGAAAGGCACAGTTTCGGCATAAAAATATTTAGTATGGAAAACGGCACCCTCAAAACCGCTTTTGCAGTATATTTCAACATCTGTAGCATTGGTTTCGGGTGCTATAGCTACCTTATAATTAGTATCACAGTAGCTTTTTACCTTTAATAAATATTCAACACCTGCTTGAAGATATACTTCTATTTTAAAATTATAGTTATCTTTCGAATAACTGGAATCACTGCCAATGTATGCATAACTTTGCAGACTTTCATCGTACTCCAGTATCTCAGCGCCTGTGGCATAAGCACCGCTTGAGGCAAAGACGAAGTGTCCGCTCTCACTTGGTGTGAAGCTGAAATATGCATTTCCGCCTGTAACAGTGGGGTCAACGGTAATCTCTGTTTCTAAAGAAATGGGGTTAACAGGTACATCCAGCACCTCAATTGTATAAGTATCAGATACACCGTTATAAGCAGTAGCCTTTATAGTGGTGGTACCGGCACTTATGAATTCTATCTGGCAGGTATTTGCAAGGTCATCAACACCGCCAACCTTTGCAGTGCTCTGGTCACCAACTATTGACCAGGTAATACCGCCGTGGGCATCTTCCGGGGCAATTTCACACTCAAAATTGCCGATTTCTCCCTCATAAAAAACATCTGTGTTATCGGTGCTTATAATATTTATTTCTTCGGGCGGTGTGGCCACATCTATCCTGAAGACAAATTGGCCGGTCTGATATTCGTGCAGCAAATGAGTGCAAATATAATATGTTTCTCCAGCATTCAGGGGATAATTTATACCGAAATTAACGCCATCTTTGTCATCATTTTCGATTATAGGCATAAATGATGAATCATAAAGTATTCCGTAAGTATCGTAATGCTCGGAATAGTTTGATGCATAAAGCTTATAAGCATTACTTTCCTCGGGCACAAATTTATAGTAAACCTTTTTACCTTCGGTATCTATATTTACAATATAAGGCGTAGAAAGTGATGCATCTATTGCATTTATATCAGAATCTTTTTTAACATAAAGCTCATAAACAGCCTCACTGCTATAACGGCTGTCCACGCAAATCTTATAAGTTGCTCCTGCAGACAATGGTAAAATCAAAGTGGCATTACCATACTCACCCGAGCATTCGTCTGAGCCAAGGTGTGTATCATCTGCGGCATAAACATTGATAACCGTATCAACATAGTCGGTACTTAAGGTATACACCTCATACAGTGCAGTTTCGGTAGGGGTAAATGTAACCTCTGCATATCCTGTAACATTATAAGCGCTGTTCAGGGTAAGTGAGGGAACGGCACCTTCCTCCGCTTGTAGCGGCACTACGGGAATTATAAGTAAAACACTTATAATAACTGCCAGTATTTTATTAAACCTTTTCATAATACAACCTCCCTTAATTCTATAAATTTATAATAGCACAAAATACTTTAAAAATCAATTATGGTTAGTAATTTATTTATATTGCTTTATGGTTTGAGAAAAGGTATAATATATATGAATATGTTAATTTTTATGAGGTGTATATTATGAACACTGTCCGCGTTCTTCATACAGCCGACCTTCATATCGGTGCGCAGTGCAGTTATCTCGGTCCTGACGCTTCAGTTCGCCGCAGAGAAGTGCTTAAAACCTTTGAAAGCATAGTAGCCCTTGCAGAAAAGGAAAAGGTTGATTTACTTCTTATTGCAGGTGATTTATTTGACAGCAATAAAATTGAGGCTTCGCTTATAAACGGCGTGTTTGACGCGCTTGATACTTTACATAACACCAGGGTGGTAATTGCCCTTGGTAATCACGACCCATACACCGCCGATTCACCCTTTATAAACCGCAAAATCAGTGACAATATATTTGTACTTGATTCAAAGGACAGCGTTTTAACCTTTGATGAGCTTTCCTGCAGGGTTTACGGCGCCTCCTTTGACGGTGTATACTGCGAGGGTACATCCCGTTTTTCGCTGAGTGTTCCTGATGACGATTATGTAAATCTTATGGTTATACACGGTGAGGCTCACTCTGACCTTAACAGTAATTACCGCCCCATAACCCCCGAATTTGTAAGACACAGCGGAATGGACTATATTGCTCTAGGCCACGTACACACAAGAAGCGAGGTGCAATATATGGGCACCACCGCTATTGCTTACTGCGGCTGTCCCGAAGGTCAGGGCTTTGACGAAAGCGGTGAAAAGGGCGTTTATCTCGGCAATATTTCAAAGGGCAAGGCCGACCTTTCCTTTGTGCCAACCGCCAAAAGAACCCACTATTGCCTTGATGTTGATATAACAAATAGCGAAAATATATTAAACAAAATAAAAGAAGAAATAGAAAAAGCAGACAACAACTTTAAAGACCAGTATTTTAGAGTCACCTTAACCGGAAAAAGAAGCAGTGAAAAAAAGACGGATATACCCTATCTTTTGGCAGAGCTTTCAGGTGAGGTTTCCTTTATTAAAATAAAGGACAAAACCGTTCCCGATATAAACTTTGAGGAACTGGCAAAAGAAAATAACCTTAAGGGCTATTTTGCTATGCTTATGCTGGAGAAAATTCGAACTTCCAGCGAGGAAGAAAGAGAAAAATATATAAAGGCTTTAGAGCTTGGAATAGAGAGTTTTAGCGGGGAGGTAAACTTTGATGAAGATTAATTCAGTATACATTTCCGACTTCGGAAAATTCCATGACAAAACCTTTGATTTTTCAGACGGTCTTAACATAATCTACGGTGAAAATGAGGACGGAAAAACCACCCTTATGAACTTTATCCGTATGATGTTTTACGGCAGCAGCGTTAAAAGCAGTGAACCTCTTTATTCAAACCCCAGAAAGAAATATCTTCCCCGAAACGATAAAATTATGGCAGGAAGTATAGATTTTACTGCAAATAACCGTAAATACCGAATCGAGCGAATTTTTAAAGCTACAAACTCTGCCGATAAAATTGTTGTTACCGACCTTTTAACAGGTGAGCGCGAAACCTTTAGCGGTAAAGATGATGTAGGTAAGAAATTTATCGGTTTATCCGCCGAGGCGGCTGACAGAAGTATTTTTCTGGCAACCGGCGGCGCCATAAGTGAAAACAGTTCTGCTCAGGATGAGCTTAACAGCCGACTGTCAAACCTTGCCGATACGGGTATTGAGGATTTATCTGTAGAGGCGGTAACCGCAAGGCTTGAAAAGGCAAGAAATCTTATTCTTACCAAAACAGGCAGAGGCGGTAAGCTTATTAAGGACAAGGAAAGGCTTGACGAATTAACCCTTTCCCTTAGTAATGCAAGAATTACCGAGCAGGCGCGCAAAGAACTGGCACTGTCTATTGAAAACAGAAAGTCTATGCTAAATGACGCAAATCAGGATATAGCAAGACTGACGGCGCAGATAAAGGCCGCCGAGGGTGGCAAGCGTTTTGCAAAGCTTAAGGAATTTACCGACTGTGCAAAGGCTTTGGACTCTCTTGCTAAAAAGCTTCTTCTAAGTGACGGCACATTTATAACTAATCAGTTGCTAAGTAGTGCAGACGCCGCTCTTGTAGAGTATAAAATTTTGAACGATACTCTACAGGGCATACTTGAGCGCCACAGCCGTCTTGAAGCCGATATAGAAAAGCTTAAAGAAAGCTTTGGCGGACAGACAGCCGACGATATAAAAAGCCTTAACAATAATAAAAAAGAACAGCTTTCCCTGTTTACAAAGAACAGAGAAATGCTGAAAAGCGAAGAAGAAAAACTAAGGCAGAAAGAAACCGCCGCTCTTTCACAAAAGCCTAAAATTATACCTATTTTCCCTATTTTAGCCGTAACTTTTGCTATTTTATGCGGCATTTCATTTGCAATTTCACAGTTTAAACTGCCCTTAATGGCTATAGGAACAGTGGGTACGGTATTATTCCTTTTACTTTCTCTGCTTATTCGCAAAAAGCCCGAAGAAAACATAAAGGCAATACAAAGCCGCATAGCAGAGATAGAAAAAGAAACGAAAGATAACGATAAAAATATCTTGAATATTTCAGAGGAAATAACCGCACTTACTGCAAAAGAGGCTGTTCAGCGTCAAAAAGAAAAGGATGCCGGTGAAGCCTTCAATGTAAAGTATGAGGAATATAAAAAGTGCTGCTTGGAGCTTGAAGCTCAGACACAGCGCAAAGAGGAAATAGAAAAGCTTTTAGGTCTTCTTTGTGATAAGGGGGAGTTTTCCTTCAATGGAATGGAAATAATTTTATTCTCCCACAAAACAAATCTCAACAAGCACGATGCTCTGCTTATGAAATCGGCTATGCTTAAAAAAGACTTAGATGATATAAGCATAGAAGAAGCAAAGGAAGAGCTTTCACGTATACCTGAGGGCGCAATTTCGGTTGGCGACCTTGACGCTCTTAACGAACGGCTTATATTTAAAAAGCAGGAAGCTGAGAATTTAAGACAAAAAATTGCCGACGATTCAGCCCGCGCCGCTACCGAATTTGCCTTCCACACCCACCCCACCGATATCGAAAAGGAAATTGAGAAATTAAAATCTCTCATAAGCAAAGAAACCCTGTTTTGTGAGAGCATTGATATTGCCGCTTCGGTGCTGAGTGACGCCTTTGCAAAGGTGCGCGAGGGCTTTGGCTCGGCTCTTGCAGAGCGTACTGCAGAAATTTTCGGCAGTATTACAAACGGCAAATATAAAAATGTTAATGTTTCAAAAAGCTTTGATATATCGGTAGAGGAAACCGATATTTTCGGCTCTAACGACTGGCAAAGCCTGTCTGACGGCACCATTGACCAGGCATATTTTGCTCTGCGCCTTACGGTTAGCGAATTTTTATCAAAGGACGGCGAAAAACTACCCCTTATTTTAGATGACCCCTTTGACCGTTATGACGATAAACGCAGTGATAAGGCTATGCAGTTCTTAAAGGATTATTGTTCTGACAGTCAGGCGCTACTCTTTACCTGTCACAAATCCCTTACCGAAAATAATGACTTTATTACTCTTAAATAAAACAAAAAGAACCCTCTGTGCTATACACAGAGGGTTCTGCTTTTTTAATTATTCTGCAGTTTCTTCAGCAGGTGCTTCTTCAGCTACTACCTCAGCAGTTTCTTCAGCAGCAGGTGCAGCTTCCTCTTCGGGAAGGAGTGCGCGGATAGAAAGGCTTACGCGTTTCTTATCGGCATCTACAGCAATAATCTTTGCTTCAACTTCCTGACCGATTGATAACTCATCCTGGGGCTTAGCAACGTGCTTATTAGCAATCTGAGAAATGTGGATAAGACCGTCAATACCGGGAATAATACGGGCAAATGCGCCGTAGGTGGTCATACTAACAATAGTAACCTTAACGGTATCGTCAATCTCGAAATTCTTTTCAAAGATAACCCACGGATTTTCCTCAGGCTTCTTATAACCGAGAGAAATTTTCTTCTTTTCGGTATCAATAGCCTTTACATAAACCTCTACGGTATCGCCAACGAGAACAACCTCACTGGGATTTTTAATTCTCTGCCAAGAAAGTTCAGAAATATGAACCATTCCGTCAATACCGCCAAGGTCAACGAATGCGCCGTAGCTGGTAAGTGATTTAACGGTTCCTGTAAAGCGTTCGCCAACAGCAATGGTCTCCCAAAGCTTAGCAGCAGCGGCTTTTCTTTCTTCCTTAAGTATATTGCGGATAGAGCCTACTGCCCTTCTGCCGCGACCAATTTCAATAATCTGGAAACGAACCTCTTTACCCTTAAGCTCATCAAGTGATTCATTTCTTGTAAGGGTAGCCTGGGAAGCGGGGATGAAAATGCGAATACCATTGCTATAAACGGTAATGCCGCCCTTGATAACGTCCTTAACAGTACCTGTAAGGATTTCTCCGCTATCTTTAGCAGCAACAATATTATCCCAACCGGCAATAGCATCGAAGCGGCGCTTTGAGAGCATTACGGTTCCTTCCTGGTCATTTGTGCGCATAATAATGAGATTCATCGTGTCGCCCACATTAACTTCCTTTAAGATATCTGCGGCGGGATCAGCGGAATACTCCTCTTTAGAGATATAACCGGCAAGACCTCTGCCGATATCCACCTGAATCTCGTTCTCGCTTACTGCAAGAACAGTACCGGTAACCTTCTGGTCTCCGGTTAATGCGCTGAGGGATGCCTCGAATGCTTCTTCATCAGTCATTTCCTCAAAGCTTTTCTGAACAGCCTCTTCTACCTGTTCAACCGATTGTAAATTTTCCGACATGGTTTTAATAACCTCCTTAATGATATGCGCCGGCGTAGATGCTCCGGCGACGACCCCAATGTTTTCCTTACCCTTATACATTTCACACTTAAGGTCTTTTGCTGTGGATATAAAGTAGGTGTGCTCACAGTTAGCAGAGCAAACGTCATATAACTTTGCTGTGTTTGAACTGTTCTGTCCGCCAATGACTATCATACAGTCACTTAACCTTGACAGAACCTCTGCTTCACTCTGGCGCATCGCAGTCGCATTACATATTGTATCAAAAACAAGAGCATTTGTATACCCTTTTTTTAATTTTTTTTGACATTCTGACCAAATTTCTGCATTAAAAGTGGTCTGGGCAACCGCAATAACGGTTTTTTCACTAAATTCAGGGTGATTTTTCATCAAACTTTCAAGCTCTTTTAAGTTTGAGTAAACAAAGGTCGGCGTATTTACAGCATTACCGCAAATGCCTATAACCTCGTGATGCATCGGGTCACCTGCTATGAGTATTACATTTTTCTCATCTGAATTTTCCCTTACAATTTTGTGTATCTTGGCAACAAAGGGACAGGTGGCATCTACCACCTCTGCTCCCGTTTTTTTTGCCTTCTGCATAGTTTCATAGGGCACACCGTGGGAACGGATAACAAGTGTATCCCCTTCCTGTGCCTCTTGGGGCTCGCCTATAACCCTGACGCCTTTTTTGCGCAGTTCCTCTACCATCTGCTCATTATGTATTATAGGGCCTAAGGTACATACCCTTTTACCATCATTGGCAAGATCCTCAACAATGCTTACGGCTCGGTTTACACCGAAGCAAAAGCCTGCAGTTTTTGCAAGTACTATTTTCAATGCTTCATCTCCCAAAGCTGTGTGATTTTATCTGTAATAAGCCCTGAAACCCGTCTTATAGCTGTTTTGCCTGTTTCACCGCCGGAATATTCATCATAAGAAACAGGGCTTCCGAAGCGGAATGTAGCCTTTTGCAAAAAATGCACCTTTGCTTTATCTCTGTAAACAGCGCTGGGTAAAATAGGCGCCTTTGTGGACAGCGCCAGCATAGCGGCACCCGGCTTTGCCTTATGTGGCGCACCGTCGGTATGCCTTGTACCCTCAGGGAAAATACCTAAAATTTTGCCCTCATTTAAAAGCTCCTCGGCTCTGCTTATAGCACCCTTATCACCCGTTCTTCTGTTAACGGGGAAAGCACCAAGCTTTGAAAACAAAAAGGCTAAAAGCTTATTCTTAAAAAGCTCGTCCTTTGCCATAAAGTGAATCTGCCTTGGACAGAGCACCGCCATAAACATTATATCGCTTATAGAGGTATGATTACAGCAGATAATTAAAGAACCGTCTTTGGGGATATTATGTACTCCGTATTTTTTAATACGGAAGAAGATATGAATGAGAGCAGAAACTATTGCCCTTATTATTCTATAAAAAAGGCTCATATATTTTTCTCCTTAATGATATTCAAGAGCATTTCAAGTGACTGCTCCACATTTTTGCCCGTAGTATCGGCAATAACGCTGTCCTCTGCAGGCTTTAAGGGAGCAACGGCTCTGTGAGAATCGTTATAATCGCGCTCTTTCATATCGGCAAGTACCTCTTCAAAGGTAACCTTTGTTCCTTTATCACAAAGTTCTTTGAAACGGCGCATAGCCCTTTCCTCGTCAGATGCTGTAAGGAAAATCTTAACCTGCGCATCTGGCAAAACAACGGTACCGATATCTCTGCCGTCCATTACACAGTTATACTTTTTTGCAAAATCTCTCTGCATATCAAGAAGAAATGCGCGAACCTGTGGCTTTGCCGAAACAGCCGACGCCATCATAGAGGCCTTCGGGGTT
>JAZNQX010000032.1:0-3057 GCA_045590395.1 Acutalibacteraceae bacterium | reverse complement strand
GTTTTCGCTGTGGTATAAAGACCTTGAAACAAGGCTTTGTTTCGTCATAGGCGGTCTTTTCAGACTTAAACAACTTAATACGTTTCTTTTTCCTTTTGGGAGTGTGATTTGTATGAGTAAGAAAAACAAATCAAAAAAACTTTTAAACAATGCAGAAATTTTAAAGCGAGAAGAACAGTTTATTGAATGTTACCGTAAGTATAACGGAAAGGGACTTAGAATCCTTTTCGGGCTTTATAAAGGTGACTACAAGAATCTTTTTTTCTCGTATTTGTTTTTTGTGATAAAATCCCTTCCCGAGTGGATTTTACCGCTTATTACGGCTGATGTTATTACCACCGTTGCAACCAGACCTGAGGGCTATGCTACACGGCTTATTATTGACTTTGCTATTGCCGCTGTGGCCTACATACAGCATATTCCTACACATATGCTTCATATCCGTTTCTTCAGCAAAGCAAAACGGCGTGTTGAAGCAGGGCTTCGCGGCGCTATGGTAAGAAAGCTTCAGCAACTGTCCATCGGTTTCCACAAGGAAATGCCTACGGGTAAAATTCAGTCAAAGGTAATGCGAGATGTTGAAAACGTAGAAATGCTGTCTTCTCAGATGTTTACCATTCTTATGCGTATTTTTTCTAACACCGCCATTACCCTTGCAATAGTGCTAACCAAAAGTCTGCCCGTTTTCTTTATGTTCTTAGTTTGTGTGCCGTTTTTTGCTCTGCTGCTTAATAAATTCAGAAAGCCTTTGCGAAAAAACAATGAGGAATTCCGCAAAACAATTGAAAACACTTCATCAAGTGTTGTAAATATGATAGAACTTGTGCCGGTCACCCGTGCCCACGCCCTTGAAAATGTGGAAATTAAAAAAATAACAGGTGAAATTACTACGGCGGCAAACAAGGGATATAAGCTTGACTTCGTGCAAAGCCTTTTTAATTCGTCTATATGGGCGCTGGTTTCTTTTTCTCAGGTCGTATGTCTCTTCTTCACCGCTTGGTTGGTTATAAAAGGCACTATTACGGAAATTGGTGACATAGCTATGTATCAGTCATACTTTGCCACCTTACTCGGTCACTTAAACGGTATAATTTCCACATTACCCATGCTTACCAAGGGTCTTGAATCGGTTAGCTCTATTGGCGAAATTCTGTGTGCCGGTGATATAGAAGATAACAACGGCAAAGAAAAGTTAAAAGAGCTAAGCGGCGAATATGAATTTAAAAATATTAACTTCCAATACTCAAGGCGCACCCCCGTTATCCACGATTTTAACCTTACAGTCAAGAAGGGTGAAACTATTGCCCTTGTCGGCGAATCAGGCTCAGGAAAAAGCACTATTATGAACCTTGTAACAGGTTTTTATAAAACCAATTCAGGTAAGCTTCTTGTAGACGGTAAGGATATAAAGGAAATTGACCTGCACAGTTACAGGCGATTTTTATCGGTAGTGCCCCAGAAAACCATTCTGTTTTCAGGAACGGTAAAGGATAATATCACTTATGGCAGTCCCCATATTTCTAAAGAGCGCTTAGACGAAATTATTGACGCGGCGCAACTGAGAAGTGTTATTGAAAAACTACCTAAAGGAATAAACACCAATATAGGTGAACACGGTGATAAGCTCTCGGGCGGTCAAAAGCAACGAATTGCCATTGCCCGTGCTCTGATACGTGACCCAAAGGTTATTATATTTGACGAAGCCACCAGCGCACTGGACAGCGTTTCAGAAGCCGAAATTCAAAAAGCAATAGACAACCTTACCCATAACCGCACCACCTTTATTGTGGCTCACCGCCTGTCCACCATACGAAATGCCGATAAAATCGCAGTGCTAAGAGATGGTGAATGTGTTGAATTCGGCACCTATGAAGAACTGATGGCTAAAAAAGGCGAGTTTTATAACCTTAAAGCTTTACAGTCGTAAATCAAAAAGGACTTGGAACGGAACATACTCTTAAGGACAAAATGCCTAAAAAAGTTAATTTTTGCGGTCTAATATGTTAAAAAGACACGGTATGCGTACATATTACCGTGTCTTTTCGTCTGTTATCCCACTAAAAATTTATCTTTTTTAGGTGCCTTGCTGTTTTGTAGCGTAAAAATTTGTTCTGTTCACGAAGCCGACAAATCGCAGAAATACTTTGTGTCTTTCAAGATTTGAGGCAATGTGAAAGGGCAAATTTTTGTTTCAAAACCAATTTATCCTTAAGAGTATGTTCCGAATCCCTCAAGTCCTTTTATATTTTCTTAATCCTTACAGGTTTGCCGTACTGCTTTGCATATTCTATCATTGTTTTTGTTCCTCGGCTTATACCATCCCAAAAACAAATAACGCAATCACAAACCTCTGCCATTTGTTTGTTTCGTCTTGGTCCTGCACTTCTGCCGTATGTATCCCAATCAGCAGAATATCGTTCAACAGCAAACCCGTTTTCTTTTGCATACCTTTCTCCAAGCGCATCTGCACCCTTTGCACCGCCCGAAATAATTATAATTTCATTTTCCCTTCGTATATTTGATATGCAAAAATAAATATATTCCTTTGCTTCATCATAATTCGTATAATCTCTGCACCCAGCCACTACAACTCGTTTTGTCGGCAACTTTATTTTAAACATTGTATGCACCTCGATAAAAAAGCACACTCCGAAGAGTGTGCCGAAAAAGCGTCCCCTCAGTTTGTTGCGACGCAAACTAACACCAACGACGGATAAGGGCAACACCTTTTACCAAGGTAGTTTCCCATCGTTAGTGTTATATATTCGATTTGCGTCGCAAATAAATATTACCACATATAAAGATAAAAATCAATATAAAAAGAGGACTTGGAATTTCCAAGTCCTTTTTTATGCATTATTAATTTATGAATTACTTATTCAGCGCTTCGAAACGATCAGAACTATCAAGATATGATTCTTTAATTAAAAACTGAAAACAAAATCGGACACATCATCTTTGAAAACCCAAAAATGATGTATCCAACTTATTTTATATTTACAAATTATATTTTTCTTTTGTTGTATTTATAGAAGAAATTAAAACCCGTCTGATTTT